>JAEWMH010000037.1 GCA_023393235.1 Bacillota bacterium
ACACAGAAACCGATTCGATACTGAGCTACAAAAGAATGAAAGACCACGAGCAGATTTTGTTTGAGCCCTACTTCGTCCGCTGCCACACGGGATACATAGTCAATTTGCTTTTTTTTGAAAGACTTGAACATAACGACTTACTGCTGTCACCGATTGCCCGCATACCTGTTAGCCGGGGGCGGCGTCCAGCTGTCCTTGAAAGATTAAAGGCATTTTACGCGGAGGATGAGCTGGAGATATGAAAAAAATAAAAGAAAACTTTCTTACAATAGCCTGGGCAATTCGGCTTGCTCTGCGTATTGATGCGCGCCTGTTTTTGCTCTGGGGGACACTCAGTATTGTACTGGCTGTTTTACCGGCTGTGGCACTTCATTACAATCGGGAGGCAGTATCGATTCTATCCGAGTTTCTCCTTAGCGGAAGCGGAAGCTTTCAGGATATTGTCCCATCCATTGCGGCATTAGGCATTGTCTTGACAGCCGTAGGGCTTTCCAAACGAATCAATGGCAATTTTCTTTACTTTATTATGTACGACTCCTACTATTTTGGACTTGAAGAACACCTGATGGATGTGGTCAGCCGGATCGAAATGAAAACCCTTATGGACAAGAAATACCGCGATGACCATTGGTCAGTAATGGGGCGCTGCGGCGCTTTGGCCGATTTCATGAGCTCCGGGTGTTTGTTTCTTTCCAAACTGGCTGGTGCGGTTTCCCTGCTTGTGGTCGCCGCTCAAACCTCATGGGTTATTTTTGTTATTTCCACGGGTTACATTGCGGCTGTATTGCTTTTGAATTTCTCAACAGCCAATAAACTGCGTTGGGATGGCCGTCCCTATTCGGAAGCCTCTCGGCTTGCAAATTACTACCAAAGCTCCACGATGTCTCCGGGGGTTGCCAAGGAGCTGCGTGTATATGGGTTGACGGAGGAAACGATTGAGAAATGGAATAAGGCATACGATAAAGTGGAATGTATCGACAGGCGTTATGTGCGGGTGCGTCAGCTTGTTGCCTTCATCAGCGGTATTGGTTTTTATGCTTTTATGACAGGTATGATGGGGTATTGTATATACCGCGTTGCCGATGGCGGGATGTCCGTGGATGTGTTCCTGATGCTTTACGCCATGGGGCAAAGCATCAGTGAGGTTACACAGATTCTTTCATCCAGTTTTCAAGAAATGGACCGCGGGCTGTACTTTCTTAACCTCCAGCGCAAATTCGTAGAATCTGTTCCGCAAACAGCGGAAGATTGGGAAGAGGGGTTTGTACCGGCAGATGACAGCACCGCATTTAAGGCGGAAGGGATTTGCTTTTCCTATAATGATGAAACCGAGGCTCTCCATGACCTTTCCTTTGAAATAAAAAAGGGCGAGACCATTGCGCTGGTAGGTGTAAACGGAAGCGGCAAGACCACGCTGGTGAAAGTATTGATTGGACTTTTTACTCCGACAAAAGGAAGTTTGAGTTTTTACGGGAAGCATTATGACTCGAAAACCCGAGGGGCGGTTATAAAAAAGGTTGGGATGTTCTTTCAGGATTTTCATATTTTCCACGCCACGCTTCGTGAGAATGTCGGGTTTGGCGACCTGAAAAAACTCAGCAATACAGAGCGTATTATGCTGGCTATGCAAAAAGGAGGAGCGGACAAACTCCCCTCCCGTTTTCCCAAAGGGCTTGATCAATGGTTGTTACGTAAAGTCGTAAAGGATGGAGCGATGCTCTCCGGCGGAGAAAAGCAGCGTGTGGCTGTATCCCGCGCCCACATGAGCGATAAAGAAATTCTGATTTTTGACGAGCCGGCTGCAGCGCTGGATCCAATCGCAGAAATGAATCAATTTCATGCCATTCGGGAGAAGATTGAGGGTCGTACTGCTATTTTAATCAGCCATCGTGTAGGTTTTGCCCGCTTGGCGGACCGCATCATCGTTCTAAATCACGGCCGTCTGGCAGAGAGCGGGACCCATGAGGAGTTAATGTTATCAAACGGCATCTATGCCGGATTTTTCCGAGAGCAAGCCCAGTGGTACGAACAAGGGAGGGATGAAGCAGATGAGCAAATTGCGGGTTTTGCTTAAAGCATTTGGCGTTAGTATGAAAATTAAAGGACCTTATTCCATGATGATCAGTCTCGTTGGATTTGGCGCCGCTTTGCTGCCGGTCATTTTGGCCAACAGGCTGAGAACGCTGACGGATTCCCTCCAAATGCTCATGGGGACCAAAGGTGATGCTGGCCCGGCATTGTTTGCTTTTATCACTGTTGTTGGTTTGTATATTGCACAGGTACTGATAACGAACATCCAGCAATACACAAACGGTATGGACGAAATAAAAATCCAACGGTTTATTAAAGGGACCATCATCCGCCACAAATGTGAGGTCCGGTATTCATATATTGAAAACCACGATGATTTCCAAAAGAGGTTGGCATTTATTGAAGAATATGCAGGCTATCAAATGGCGAAATGTATCGGCAATATGATCACCATCTTGCAGTTGGCAGTTGCCTTTGCCGCCGCTTCCTTTTCTTTGTGGCAAATTAATCCCTTCATTGTTCTGATTCTCTTTGTTACAAGTATCCCGGCAGCTCTGCTGGCTTATTTCCAGCAGGAGGAAACTTTCCGGTATAGGGCAAAATGGATGGAGGAAGGGGCACTCGCTATTCACTATTTTCACATGATTGGCGGTGGTGGCCATACTCTGAATGGTTTACAGGAAATACGCCACTTCGCCTTGTTCGACTACCTGAAAGCCCGTTGGCGGGCCATTGCCGATGAATACATCGGAAAAAAGAACAGCATCATGGCAAAGCATGTTAAGTTCAACACAGCAGCCGATTTTCTAAGAAGCGCCGTTTATTTGGCTGTTCTTCTTTTGGCGGCATATGAAGTTTATAGAAATCCCGCTGTTGGCCTTGGTGCGTTTACCCTCGTATTTGCCTTGTCCGGACAGCTTCAATCGGTGACGGGAGATTTTTTGGTCGGAACAATGGTGCTTGCTCAGAATATTCCCTACATGAAGGAGTTTTTCTATCTGGACGAGTTGGAACGGGAGTATAAAAGCACTTCTGGGGGAGAAGCATCAACTGGGACAATCCATTTTGATAATGTTACCTTTACTTATCCCAATACAGATAAAGAGGTTCTAAAAAACATCACAGTTCAGATTCAAGACGGAGAAAAAATAGCGGTGGTAGGAGAAAACGGAAGTGGAAAATCAACGTTCATCAGCCTGATGTGCGGAATGTTTGATCCAAGAGCAGGTCAAATCCATGTTGGAGGAATCAACATAGCGGAAGACCCTGCCGCGGCAAGAGAAGCGGTATCCGTCGTTTTTCAGGATTTTGCCCACTATGAAGCCAGCTTGCGTGATAATATAACGGTTTCGGACAAACATCGTAAAGCCGGTGAAGCCGAGATTATGGAGCTTCTGCGGAGCATCAATGTTCATGATGTGGTGGAGGAGCAAAAAGAAGGATTAAATGAACTCGTCGGCTCATTTTCGGATAAGGCCAATAACCTGTCAGGGGGACAATGGCAAAAAATATCTATTGCCCGTGCCGCATACAGGCAGAGTGCCAAAATCATGATACTCGATGAACCGACATCCGCCCTTGACCCGGTTGCAGAGGCGCAGCTCTACAGGAATTTCGCGTCGTTAACCGGAGATAAAACAACGATCCTAATCTCACACCGACTGGGGATAACGGCTGTAGTTGACCGCATTCTCGTATTCGATGACGGAAAAATTGTGGAGGACGGGTCGCATAAACAATTAATGGCCAAAAACGGGCTTTACGCTGAAATGTACCGCGCTCAGGCGCAGTGGTACGCCTAGGGGGCTGCCTGGCTTAACTTATTCGTAGTGAACTCAGAGAGGAAGCCTATAATCCTCCATACGCATAAAAAACCCATCCCAGGAGATAATGAACAGTAATGTTTCTCCTTGGGAGGTAATCACGATGACCCGAAATAAAGTCGAGATATGCGGCGTGGATACATCCAAGCTGCCTGTCCTTACCAACGCAGAAATGCGGGAATTATTCGTCGAGCTGCAGGAGAAAAATAACCGCCTGGCCCGGGAAAAGCTGGTCAACGGCAACCTCAGGCTGGTCCTGTCCGTCATTCAGCGCTTCAACAACAGGGGCGAGTTTGTGGACGATCTGTTCCAAGTGGGCTGCATCGGCCTGATGAAGGCCATCGACAATTTTGACTTGAGCCAGAATGTAAAGTTCTCCACCTATGCGGTGCCGATGATCATCGGTGAAATCCGCCGGTATCTGCGCGACAACAACCCCATCCGGGTTTCCCGTTCCCTGCGGGATATCGCCTACAAGGCGCTGCAGGTCCGCGACAGCTTGACCAACCAGAATTCGCGGGAGCCGACCATTTATGAAATATCGGAAGCCTTGAACGTGCCCAAGGAGGATGTGGTGTTTGCGTTGGATGCCATTCAGGACCCGGTCTCCCTGTTCGAGCCCATCTATCACGACGGCGGCGACCCCATTTATGTCATGGACCAGATCAGCGACGACAAGAACAAGGACATCTCCTGGATTGAAGGCATTGCCCTCCGTGAAGGCATGCGCAAGCTGAATGACCGGGAGAAAATGATCCTGTCCATGCGTTTCTTCGAGGGCAAAACACAGATGGAGGTTGCGGACGAAATCGGCATCTCACAGGCCCAGGTATCGCGGCTGGAGAAGTCGGCCATTTCGCAGATGCAAAAACATGTGAAATCATAAACATAAACTCCCCATAAAGGAGCCCGGCGCAAGCCGGGTTTTTGTTATTCTCACACTTCGTCCGCCCAAAATAGTTGGATTGTCGTGTGCCGAAGAGTTGCTTTGCCCTTCCTGCCTCTTCCGCGTCTTGCCGTATACTCAAGGTACGACGAACGGAAGAAAGGAGACAGGCCTCATGAAAAAAAGGATACAGCTTTTCAACTCGTACGTGTTCATCTTTCCCAGCCTGCTGCTGACCCTGGTTCTGGGCATCTACCCGATAGCTTGGGCACTACGTTACATGTTCTTCGACTATCAGGGGTACGGCGTTCCCCAGTACATCGGTCTGGAGAATTTCACGCGGCTGCTCCGGGATCAGGAATATTGGCATGCCGTGTACAACACGTTCATCTATGCCGGAGGGAAGATTGTCATCACCCTGCCCATCTCCCTGATCCTGGCCGTCATCCTGAACCGAGGGCTCAAAGGAAGAGGTTTTCTAAGGGCGGTTTACTTCATGCCCACCATCATCAGCTCCTCGGTTATGGCGATTGTATTCTTCTCCCTCTTCAATTCTTTCAACGGGATGTTAAACCAGTTTCTCATCAAATTCGGTGTGTCCCCTCTGGATTGGCTGGGTCCCAAATACGCCATGCTCACGGTAATTATTACGGCAGTATGGGGCGCTATCGGCAATTACATGCTGCTGTTTATCGCAGGGCTGCAGGGGATTCCGGAGGATATCTATGAAAGCGCCTCCCTGGACGGAGCCAATGCGGTGCAGAAGTTCTGGTACATTACCATCCCCATGCTGGGCCGCGTGCTCCAAATGATTATCATGCTGGCCATCATTACAGCCCTGAAGGGTTATGAAAGCATCATGGTCATGACCGAGGGCGGACCCTTCGGCAAAACAGAGGTTATGTACCTGTACGTGTACAAGCTGTTTTTCCCGGTGTCCACCACCTCCACCACGGTGCAGCAGCTGGGCTACGGAAGCGCTGTAGGATTTGTCACCGCCATTATAGTCGGTGTAATAACCGGCCTGTACTTCTATATGTCAAAAAGGCTGAGCCAGGAATAGGAGGAGGATGCCTTATGTCAACCAAAGAAATTCCGAGCAGCCTGCGGTTCGGCGCACGGAGCGGTAAAACCATCATGTGGCTGTTTCTTGTCATCGTCGCTCTTTTCACCCTGCTGCCCGTCGCCATGGCCATTCTTGGCTCCTTCA
The DNA here is from genome assembly GCA_023393235.1 of Bacillota bacterium. Lineage (GTDB taxonomy): Bacteria > Bacillota > Bacilli > Paenibacillales > NBRC-103111 > Paenibacillus_AR. The sequence goes on from JAEWMH010000037.1 coordinate 5,951, forward strand.
AGACCAATGCGGAGCTGACCTCGGGGGCCACCTTCTTTCCCTCCAGCTGGCAATTCTCCAACTATGCCACCGCCTGGAAGCAGGCCAATTTCGGCCGGTTTATGTGGAACAGCTTCTATATCAGCATTGCTGTTACTATAGGCACCCTGCTGGTTACCGCCATGGCCGCTTATGCGGTGGACCGCAACCGGTTTCCGGGCCAGAGCATCTATGTCACGCTGCAGGCCAGCACCATGTTTATCTCCATTGGAGCCGTTGTGCTGCGGCCGCAATTTGACCTGATGGTGGCCATCGGGCTCAACAAATCCCTGTGGGGGGTTATCCTGATTCTCATCAGCGCCCACGCCTCCACCTTCTTTATGCTCATCGGCTTCTTCCGGGCAATCCCCAAGGATTTGGACGAGGCGGCATATATCGACGGCTGCAATTTTTACTCAGTCTTTTTCCGGATTGTACTGCCGCTCCTGCGTCCGGCGCTGGCGGTAACGGCCTTGTTCACCTTCCGTGGGGCCTGGAACGAATATATTCTGCCTCTGGTATTCACCATGACCAATCCCAAGCTTCAGACGCTGACCGTAGGCCTGGCCAATCTGCGCTACGGCATCGGGGCAGCTGCGGAGAACCAGCTGATGATGGCGGGGGCATGCATCGCCTTCCTGCCGGTCCTCATCGTGTATCTGTTCGCAAGCAAGTCCTTTATGCAGGTGACGGCAGGTGCCGTCAAAGGATGAATGGAGTCCCCAGGGAGCAAGCCTTGCGGCTCGCCGAATGTTATTCATATAATAATTCATACTAGGAGGGTTACAGACATGAAAATGAAAGTTGCAGGCACATTGCTGACCTTGTCTCTGGCAGTATCCCTTACGGCTTGCGGCAGCGGGAATTCCGCCGGCTCCGCAGCAGAAAGCAGCAGTCCGTCCGCCACCGCCGCAAGCGGGGAGAAGACCAAAATCACCTACTGGACCATTGACCGCCACGACGCCGATTACATCAAGAAAGTGATCGAAACCTTCAACAAGAATAACCCGGATATTGAAGTGGAAATGACCGTCATGGCGGATAACTTCACCCAATCGGTGGATATCGCCTTTGCCAGCAACCAGGCTCCGGATGTGTTCCGTACAACCGATTTCGTCAGCTTCGTCAAAAAAGGCTATCTGATGCCGCTGGATGAGTTTATGAGCAGCCAGATGAAGGAACGGTTCAGCAAGCTTCTGGTGGAGGAAGCCAACACCTTTAACGGCAAAACCTATTCGCTGCCCAGCACAGGCCAGCTGTGGCGGCTAATCTATAACAAGGATCTATTCACCAAGGCAGGGCTGACCGAACCGCCGAAAACCATCGCGGAGATGGTGGACTATGCCAAGAAAATAACGGTAGCCAACAAGGATATCGGAGCCTACGGGTTTGCAGGTAACTTCAAAAGCGCTTCCTCCGCCTTCGGCCGCCTTGCCAATCCCATTATGTCGCTCTCCGGCACCTCGGTGATCGACGGTTATAACTACAAAACGGGTGAATATGACTTCGGCGCCTACAAGCCGCTTCTGGAGGGACTCCGCCAGATGAAGGTGGACGGCAGCATGCTCCCCGGTGTGGAATCCCTGGATATCGACCCCCTGCGGGCGCAGTTTGCCGCCGGCAAAATCGGGATGTACTTCAACCACTCCGGTGAGCCGGGTGTGTACCAGAATCAGTTCCCCACCAAGATCAACTGGGATTCGGCTCTGCCTCCCACCATTGACGGCAACCGGACCGGAACCGTCGCCGTATTGGCCGGCAACTACATCGGCATGAACAAGAATACCAAGCATAAGGATGCAGCATGGAAGTTCATGGAATACCTGTACAGCCAAGAAGTGCAGAAGGACTACCATGAAAAGGGGTACGGCATCTCCATCGTGCCGGATGTGAACAGCACCGCCGCCAAACCCTCCATCCCGGGTATTGCAGGCTTCCTGCCCACCAAATATGATGCCCTGTATTCCCCTACACCGGTTTCTGCAACGGAAGCCAAGGTAGAGGGTGTGAAGGTGGGCAATGCCGTCATCAAGTACGTCCTGGAGGGCGGAGACGCCGCCAACGTGCTGAATGATCTTACTGCCCGGTACAATGCGGGGCTGAAAAAGGCCAAGGAGGCCGGCGACACCAAAGCCGCCGCCAACCCGTCCTTTGACCCGGCCGCACTTCAGGGCACCATGGCCAAGTAAAACCTTGCTCCAGCAGACGCGTTGAACCTCCCTCAGCGCGTCTGTTCCCCATTCCAAGGCCTGCGGAAAGGAGGCGCTCTTCTTATGAATAAACTCTTTTACAGACTGAGTCTGCGCCGCAGGCTGCTGTTGTCGTTTCTGCTGCTTGCCGTTTCCGCCAGCGCCCTCACGGGGCTGGTTTCCTATTGGATTGCCTACCGCTCCACGGAGCAGGAGGCGGCGGTTTCCGCCCAGAATACGCTGAACAAATCCGCGCAGCTGTTGAATGAGCGGCTGAGGAACGCTATCGTCGCCACCTCCTCCATGATGCTCAGCGATCCCTTCAAAAAAACCATGAATGACATTTATGCCGCCTCTCCCGGCTCCTATTACCAAAGGCTGACGGAGCTGCAGATTCCACTGGCCCAAATGAAGCTGAATGATATGTCCGTCGCCTCGGTGCTGATTTCTACTCCCATCGGAGAGCTGTTCGCTACCAGCGACCTGCGCACACCCAGTGTCCGTCTGGAAAATACCGTGATCGGCGCGAGAATTCCGGACATGAACCAGGTGATGTGGGTGGAGAGCCATGTTGACCCCTTGTTTATGGACCGGAGAAAAGTCATTACACTGGTCATGAAGCCCATCACCGATGTAAGCGTCAGCGGGGTGTATGTCCTGGTCAATATGAAGGAGGAGGTGCTCCGTTCATTATTGGCCGACGGGTTGCCCGGAGGAGCCAAGGGTTATTATCTGGTGTCCCGGACCACCGGCTTGCCGGTTATGAATCTGGGTGAAACGGAAGGGCTGCCTGACAATCCGGAGCTCCTGCACAGCCTTCAGGAGAATGAACGTGGTTTTCTGAAGCTGGAGACAGAAGGCAGAACCAACCTGGTCAATTACGCAAGGCTTGATCTGGCAGCGGATTGGGTGATGGTCAGCATACAGGATCAGCAGTCCCTGCTCAAAAACGTGAACAAAATCAAAACCACCTCGCTGTTGATTATGGCGGCCTGCACCTTGGCGGCCCTGATCGCGGCCAACGGCATGTCCGGATTTCTTCTGAAGCCGCTCCACCGTCTGCAAAGCATGATGCGGCAGGTGGAGAACAACCATCTGGATGTCAGATTTGCCAGCAAGTACGACGATGAAGTGACCCAGGTGGGCCATAAGTTCAACCGGATGCTGGAGCAACTGGAGACCCTGATTGAGGAGGTGAAGGAGGCTGAGGGCGAAAAGCGGAGGATGGAGATCAAGGCGCTTCAGGCCCAGATCGATCCCCACTTTTTGTACAACACCCTAAACGCCATGATCTGGAAATCGGTATCCTCCCGCAACCAGGAGGTGACGGATATGATTACCTCCTTATCCCTGCTGTTCAAGCTGGGGCTGAACGGAGGCAGCGAGCTCACCACATTGGAGAAGGAGCTGGAGCATGTCCGCCATTATCTGAACCTGCAGCAGCAATGCTACAGAGGATTGTTTCAATATGAAATTGAGGTGGAGGACGATGCCCTTCTGGAGCTTCCGGTTGCCAAGATCATTCTCCAGCCCTTGGCGGAGAATGCCATTCTCCACGGCTTCCGGGAGCTGGAGGGGGAAGGGTTCATCCGGATCACCGCCAGACGCTCCGGGAGTTATCTCCTGCTGGAGATGGAGGATAACGGCTCCGGCATGGATGTTAAAGCGGTAACGGAAGGGATGCTTGATAAGGAACCGGCCAAAAAAAGCTACGCGCTGAAGAATGTGTACGGGCGGATTAAGCTCCTGCACGGGGAAACGGCGGAGTTGTCCTTTACCAGCGCCCCCCTCCGGTCCACCCGGGCTGTAATTAAAATTCCTATTGAAGGTGAGGCGCCGGCATGACGGAGGAAATCAGACTGTGCATCATTGATGACGTACCCGATGTGGTGGAAGGCATCTCCAGTGGAATCCCTTGGACGGATTACGGTATCGCAGTTGCGGGGACAGCCGGGAACGGTGTAGCCGGGCGGGAGCTGATTCTACGGACGAAACCGCATATTGTGCTGACGGATATCCGCATGCCGCGGCTGGACGGCTTGCAGATGATGAAGGAACTGGGACCGTCATGTCCGGGCATGAAAGTTATTTTTATCAGCGGCTACACGGATTTTGAGTATGCACAGCAGGCAGTGAGATTAGGCGCCTTCGATTATGTGATCAAGCCCTTCCACCCCGGGCAGATTGTGGAGCTTGTGCTGAAGGCCAAGGCTGCAATTGAAGAGGAGGCCCTCCAGGAGAAGCAGTACCGGGACATGGAGCGGAAGCTGCGGGAGAGCATGCCTTATCTGCGCCAGGAATATTTTCAACTGCTGCTGCAGTATCCCACTCCCGCGGAGCAGGCGGCCAAACGGTGGGATTTCCTGAACATTGAGCTGGAGCGGGAGGGGTTTACTGTGCTGCTGGCGGAGATCGACGGCTTCGCCGAACGTACCGGCTCCAGTCCCATTCAGGAGGTGGAGCTGATCCGTTTCACCCTTCACAACATTTTGGAGGAGACCATCCGCAGCATGACCAAGGGGTTTATTTTCCGGGATCATTCCAACCGGTTCGTTGCTGTGATCAACCCCGCTGCAGCAACCGATACGGAAGCGCTGGCGGAGCGGTGCCGGGAGAATATTGCCAAATACTCCAAGTTCACCATTTCTCTTGGAATCGGGGAAGCGGTTGCTCATATTCATGACATTTATTATTCCTACAACCAGGCGAGAACGGCGTTGTCTTACAATTTCTATACCGGGGGCAACAGCGTGTACAGCTACCGGAAGGTGCAGCCAGTGGATGAGGCCGCTCCCCAGTATGCGGCAGAGAAGGAAAAAGAGCTGTTTTTCCTGCTTCGGTCAGGAAATCTGTCCAAGGCTCTGGATATGCTGGAGGAGCTGTTTGCCGCTGATGTCAACGGCGCAGCCCCGCCCCCGGATATCATGAAAGGCAGGTATTACGAGCTGGCGTTTCTGATGAACCGCGTGTTCGCCGAGAAGCTGACTCCCGGGGAGATGAAGCCTCTTGAAAGACAGGCCCACCGGCTGAAGGACGCCGGAGTCTGTTCCTTGCGGGACTTGCGGGAAATGGTGAAGGAACTGTGTACCATGGGCTGCATGGCCATGGAGCAGAAGCACACGGATGCGGCCAATCAGGTGGTGGATCAGGTTATCGCTTATATCCGCGATCATTTGCATGAAAATAACACGGTGAACGACTATGCCCGGCTGGTGTTTTTAAGCGGCAGCTATTTCGCCAACCTGTTCAAGAAGGTGACGGGTATCCCGGTGGCCCAGTTTGTCACAGCGGAGCGGATGGAGCGGGCCAAGGAAATGCTGGTACAGGGAACGGCGGTGCAGGACATAGCATTGGCACTGGGATATGAGGGGCGGCAATATTTCAGCGAGCTGTTCAAAAAGCATACGGGTGTTACCCCGTCCGAGTACAGGCAGGCACACGCGGATAAGGAAAAATAGGTATTATTAGCAGCACTAACAGACAAGAGAGGCGGAGGAGAGCATGGCAACGATGAAGGATGAAGGCCTTCCTTATGCAGCAGACCGGTTTATTCCCTATTATCTGCTTTCGGGCCCCCGCTTAACGGAATGGAAGGATGAGGCCGCCGATAAAAACCAGCTCCGCTACGAAAAGCATCTGCGTTCCATTGTGGCGGAGCACGGTCTGCCTGCACCAGAGAAGGATATCCGGCTGGGAGGGCCAAGCGAGCTGGACAAACCTTGGGAGCTTCATCAGGCTGCCGGGGGATTTATTAATCTTCCCATGTTTTCGCGGACACCCCACAGGGTGGAGTTTTTGGCTGCGGCGGTCCTGGAGGCAGAGGAAAAGCTTACGGTGCCCGTGTACATTTGGACGTATGCTGCGGTGGAACTCTGGCTGAATGGAAGGCTGGCTGCATCAGAGGCGGAGCCGGTTTACAAACCCATCCGCAGGCTTGAGGCGCAGTTGGAGCTGAAGCCTGGGCCCAATCTGCTGATTCTCCGGGTGCAGAACCTGGCGATCCGCGATACCCGCAACATTATCGGTGTGGAGCTGCGGGCGTATACGGACAAAATCCGGTTTGACCTGCCTGATGCCGGCGAGGCCCGCCCATTGATGGAGCTGGACCGCTGGCTTGGGCAGCTGTCTCTCTATAAGGGCAGACTACGGCTTCCTCCTGCGCCGCCCTGCACCGTCCGGCTTGCTTACGAAGAGGATGGGCTTGCGGAGGAAGCGGAGGATATAACCGGATCGGAAACGGTTGAATTGCGTCCGGACAGGAGCATGGCTGTGGTCGGCGGGGAGATGGAAGGAATCCGTCGGTTCCGGCGGATTGAGCTGCTCCACCATAAGTGGCCGGTTCAAGCTGTGACCCCGGGGGGGATTGCCGATGATGGGACGGACAGGGATGCCCATACCAGGCGTATGTATGCGGAGCTGGCGGGTTTGGGTGTGGAGGGGGAGTACAAACCGCTGCGGTTCGGATTGTTTTATGTTCTGGCCCGGCGGATGCTGGGGAGCCAGGGGCCTCAAGACCGGCAGCATCTCCGCACGGCGCTGGACCAGATCCGGCGGCGGGAGGATTGCTCGGATTTTTTCCTGGCCGGGCTGCTGAGAATGATGGAATTTTCCCTCCTGCCGGAGGACTTGCTGCCTGAAGCGGAGGAGGTTATTCTGGCCTACCGGTACTGGATGACGGAGGACGGCACGGACGGCATGTGCTTCTGGAGCGAGAACCATGCGCTGATGTTTTATGTTTGCGCTTATATGGCGGGAAGGCGGTATCCCGGGAGCCTTTTCCTCCGTTCCAGCAGGACGGGAGCCGAGGTTTCCGCTGTAGCCCTGGACCGTGTGCGGCAGTGGCTGGAGGATGTGGAGGAATACGGCTTCGAGGAATTCTTAAGCGCGGATTATATGTGCGTAACTTGGGGTGCATTGCTGAACGTCGTTGACTTTATGGAGGAGCCCGAGGCGCGGCGGGCTGCGGGCCTGCTGGATCTGATGCTGCAGCAGATTGCAGCCCACACCTTCCGCGGGTCGATGATTGCTCCCCAGGGCCGGGTATACCGGTCTGTGATTCTTCCTTTTACCCAATCGGTACAAGCGCTGGTCCATCTGGCTAATCCCGGGGCGCCATATGGAAACAGCGAATGGATGGTTTTTATGATGAACAGCCGGTACAAGCTTCCGGAAGGGCTTGCGGCGTTGATGGAGCAGCCGCAGACACTGGCTTACCAGACCGCCAATGCTTGGGTGAAGCTGGTGAAAAAGCGTGATTATGCCCTGACCTCTGTGCAATCTCCCCGCAGGGACCCGGTTCCCCGGTTCTGGGAGAATGTGATGCTGGAGCCGGAAGCGGATATGGAATCCAACGCCTATGTGAAGTCTCTGAATGAAAGCTTCCACGGCACCACCCGCTTCGAGCCGGGTGTTTACGGCTATCAGCAGCATATGTGGACGGCAGCCCTTGACGGGGAGACGCTGATTTTTGCCAATCATCCCGGAGAGGCTGCGGATGACGGAGGGATGCGGCCGGGTTATTGGTATGGCAACGGGATCATGCCTGCTGTCCGGCAGGAGGGCAGCCTGCTGGGGGCGGTATATGTGATCGATGACAAGCATCCCATCGGATTCACCCATCTGTTTTTCCCGCTGGAGAAGCTGGACCGTTGGGAGCGGCAGGGCGGTTGGCTGTTCGGCCAGAAGGGCAGGGCCTGCGTGGGGGTATGGTGCAGCGCACCGCTGGTTGCCTACCACGACCGGATCTTCCACTGCGAGCAGCGGGCTTACGCCCGGCGGGCGGCTTATCTGTGCAAATGCGGCTCGGTAGAGGAGTATGGCAGTCTGGAGGACTTCGCGGCACATTGCCGGGAGCTTGTCCCCCGGTTCGACGAGGCGGAGCTTTGCCTGACCGCCGACGGCTGTTTTGAGCTCCGGTTTGAAGCGTGTGATAACCGGACGCAATATATGTAATGGTAACTTAGGGTATGAAGGAGCGGATTGCAGAGGCAACATTTTCTGCACCGCTTCTTTGTTATGCTTAGAGCAGGGTTGCTGCTCGCACGTCTCCCGGCAGGCTGCAGGATGGGGAAAGCGGGATGGACATGGAGATCCGGCCTGCGCTTTTGGCTGCGTCTCGTACCGTTCACGGAGTTTTTCCAAGCTTGCGGACATTTTGCCCGGGCGGCTCATATAATGGGTAATAGCCCCTTTCTTCGGCTTTGCGGTACGTCCGGATGAAAATGCGGATCAAGCACACTTTTGAAAAGAAAAGGATCAGTGGTGGTGATATGGCCATGAAGATTTCCGATTTTCAATCGAAGGATGTCATCAATATTGTCGACGGGAAAAAGCTGGGCTCCGTCAATGACCTGGAGCTGGATCTCCGGCAGGGACGGATCGAGTCTATTGTGGTCCCCGCCTCCGGCAAGCTGTTCGGTTTTTGGGGGAGCGGCGCCGAAGTGGTCATCCCCTGGCGGAACATTGTGAAGATCGGCATGGATGTGATTCTGGTGAAGCTGGATGACACTCGGCTGTACCGGGATGAAGAGGAGCGCGACAGGGACAAGGACAGGGACAGGGACCGTGACTACGGGCGGTCCAACTACAGGGACAGGTAGGCGCCGGCTTATGCTGCCGCCTGCCCTGTGGCTGTTTTGTGGAGGGTACAGAATATAAAATCAAGTTCGTCACCTTAGGCCGTGTCGGCGCGTCCTGGAATGGAACCTGCGGCGGAGGACCCGGCAATGGAATTCACCGGATGAAACCGGGCTCATACCGCCATCCGGGGGTGGGGCGGAGCGGAATGCTTCAAGCAGCCCCGTTCGTGGTATAATGGTTACGCTACCCTGAAATAACACGGGTGCAGGCAGCAAGTTTTAGGAGGAACTATGGAACCTTTTGTTCAATATACAGCGGAGAATGGTGTGGAGCTTTACCGGCTGGGCGGCTGGATGAGCAGATTTCCCGGCCTCTCCGCAGGCTTTACGGGAAGAAACGGCGGAACCGGCAGCGCACCTTATGCCACCCTTAATCTGGGCCTGCATGTGGACGACGAGCCGGCTGTGGTGGTGGCTAACCGGAGGCTGCTTGCAGCTGCGTTGGGAACCACTCTCGAGTCCTGGACATACGGGGAGCAGGTACATGGAGCCCGGGTGCAGAGGGTGGAGCCGGCCCACAGGGGACGCGGTACCCTTAAGCAGGCCGATGCGTTCCCGGAGGCCGACGCCTTCATTACCGCAGACCGTGGCATTATGATGGGCGCTCTATTCGCGGATTGTGTGCCTCTGTTTTTTCTTGATCCCGTCCATAAGGCCGTAGGGCTTGCCCATGCCGGCTGGAAGGGGACGGCGCAGCAGATTGCACGCCATACAACAGAAGCCATGGCGCAAACCTTCGGCACCCGTCCGGCGGAACTGCATGCGGCCATCGGCCCCTCCATTGGAGCCTGCTGCTATGAGGTGGATGACCGCGTCACCGGCAGCATCACCGCCCAAGCCGGCCTCCAGGGAGAGCCCTTTTTTCATCCGAGTCCAGTCAATCCGGGGAAATTTATGCTGAACTTGCAAGAAATAAACCGGAAAATTATGATAGAAGCAGGAATTTTGCCGCAACATATCGAAATGACTAATTTGTGCACCAGCTGTGACGTACCGCAATTTTTCTCCCACCGGAAGGAAAACGGGCGGACCGGACGGATGGCCGCATGGATCGGTTGGGTTTGACAGAGTGGTTGAAGGAGACGTTGGAATGGACATGGAAGGCAGAGTGGCTGCCATACGCAGCCGGATTGAAGCGGCATGCCGCCGTTCCGGCAGACAGCCTGAAGAGGTTACGGTTATTGCCGTGACCAAATATACCTCCCTGGAAACAGCGGAGGCGGTGCTGGCTGCGGGGCTTACGGACATCGGCGAAAACCGCTGGCAGGATGTTAGACCTAAGTGGGAAGCCATTGGGGACCGGGCGGTCTGGCATTTTATCGGCAGCCTGCAGACCAATAAAGTAAAGGATGTCATCGGCAAATTTGCCTATATCCATTCCCTGGACAGGCTTTCCCTGGCGGAGGAATTGAACCGGAAGGCCGGAACGCTTGGTCTGGAGCCGGTGAAATGCTTCATCCAACTGAATGTCTCAGGTGAGGACAGCAAACATGGACTTGCCCCGGAAGGCCTGGAGGAATTCGCCCGGCAGCTGGCGGAATTGCCATACATACGCGTAATCGGCCTCATGACAATGGCACCCCTCACGGGCGGACCGGATAGTGCCAGACCGGTTTTCCGCAGACTCCGTGAGCTGCGTGAGCAACTGAATGAACAACAGATTTACCCATATGCCGTTACAGAGCTTTCCATGGGAATGTCGGGAGATTTTGAAGCTGCTGTTGAAGAGGGGGCCACTTATATCCGTTTGGGAACCGTTCTGGTTGGCAGCCAGAGCTGACGGGAAGGGCCTTGGCCGGTCCGGCGCATTACCGCCGGGTTGTTATTATCCACGCCATAAGGAGGTATGCTAAGATGGGCGTTATGAACCGCATTATGAATCTGATCGGCCTGCAGGAGGAAGAGGAGATCATCGAGCGGGAGCAGGTGGTGGAGCAGCATGACGAGCCTGAAACCAATCCGTTCGAAGCCCGTAGAAATAAGGGCAATGTTGTGAGCATTCATTCCCAGAAGAATGTGAGAATGATTATGAGCGAACCCCGCAATTACGAGGATACCCAGGATATTGCGGACCATCTGCGCTCCCGGCGCTCTGTGGTGGTGAACCTGCACAAGGCCCGGCAGGATCAGGCGGTCCGTATAGTGGACTTCCTCAGCGGAACCGTTTATGCTTTGAATGGGACGATTACCAAGGTCGGACCGAATATTTTTCTGTGTACGCCGGATAACGTGGACATTCTTGGAGCAATATCCGATTCGGCGGAGGCGGATGAATGATGATTTTATACTAGCAGACCGGGGTGAAGATGTTGATCGACGAGATTGTTAATTACCTCAAGACGATTTATTACTTCATGATTATTGCGTACGTCTTCATGTCCTGGCTTCCCAACGTCCGCGAAAGCTTCGTAGGCGAATGGCTGGGCAAGCTGGTTGAGCCCTATCTCAAGCCCTTCCGCAAAATTATCCCGCCCATCGGCGGTATGCTGGATATCTCGCCCATCGTGGCGCTGATTGCGCTGGAATTTGTGGCAGAGGGCATTAAAGCCGTTCTCGGACTGATTCTGAGCCCTTTTGGCCTGTAGGCTGGGGGGCTTTCGTATGGAACGGGAATGGATTGCGCATTTTCACGACGACGAGAAGAGTTTTGTGGACAAAGCCTGGGACTGGATCCAACGGGCGGAAAATCATACGGTGAAACGGACGGATTTCCTGGATCCGCGGCAGTGCTTTATTGTGGAATCCTTGGCCAATAGGGCGGATGTGAATCTGCATATGGACGGCGGCTATCCCGGCGCGGAGCGCAAGAGGGCGGTATTCGCCCCGGCTTACCGGGACCCTGCGGAAGAGGACATGGGCATTGCGGTGCTTGAAATTACCTCTCCGGACAACCGGTTTGCAGAGCTTGATCACGGCGATTTTATGGGTTCCATTCTTGGCCTTGGCGTCAAACGGGACAAGGTGGGGGATATCCACGTGTTGGGGGATGCCTGCCATATCCTCGTCGCCAAGGAGATTGCCGATTATTTCAGCATGAATCTGTTCCAGGTGCACCGCCTGGGCGTAAGCACGTCCATTTTGCCTGTGGGTGAGCTTAGGACCGCGGAAACCAAACTGGAGGAAGTCACCTTATCCGTGGCATCCTTGCGTCTTGACGGCATTGCCAGCGATGTGTGGCATCTGTCCAGAGCCAAGATCCTGATTCCTATCAAAGCCGGCCGCTGCCGCCTGAATTGGAAGGTGGAGGAGGATCCCAGCGCCCAGCTGAAGGATGGCGATGTGGTTTCACTGCAGGGCTTCGGGCGTTTTAAGGTGCTGGAGGTTGAAGGTGTGACCAAAAAGGGACGGGTCCGCGTAAAAATCGGCAGGTATCTCTAAGATTTGCGTTTATCACCGGAAGGATTTTCCGCAGTGTGTGTCGAATACATTGGAAATACCGGCTATTTTCTTGGAGGTGCAAGGATGGCATTAACACCGCTGGACATACATAATAAGGAGTTCCGTCATTCGTTTCGCGGTTATGACGAGGATGAGGTCAACGAGTTTCTGGATCAGGTGATTAAGGATTATGAAGCCCTGATCCGCGAGAATAAAGATCTGGAGAGCCAAATTCAAACCCTCCAGGATCGTCTGAACCATTTCACCAATATTGAGGAAACCCTGAGCAAAACCATCATCGTGGCCCAGGAAGCGGCCGACGAGGTGAAGGGCAACGCCAAGAAGGAAGCCCAGCTCATTATCCGTGAGTCCGAGAAGAATGCCGACCGGATTATCAATGAAGCTCTGGTCAAGTCCGGCAAGATCGCTCTGGAGATCGAGGAGCTGAAGAAGCAGGCCTCCATCTACCGGACCCGGTTCCGGACGCTTCTGGAAGCGCAGCTGGAGCTGTTAAAGGCGGACAGCTGGGATACGCTGGAGGGCCGCAGCGCCGAGGAGCGGGAACGGCGGTCCATTGACTCGGTTATTTGAAATGGGTATACTGTAATCTGACATAACTTGGTCCAGGCCGAAGGCCGGATAAGTTATGGCAGCCTCGATATTGCCGAAGGCAATTTGAGGGTAAAAAATCTGACATAACTTGGTCCAGGCCGAAGGCCGGATCACTTGGTCAGCCAATATGTTAATTGCGATGACTGGAACAAGTACGCGCATCTCTTCCGTTACGCAGCGACCCGGGACATGGTGGAAGCCCGGGAACCGGATGGCGCCGAATATCCTCCAGGAGTATGCTCTGGAACGCCCTGATGCGGCCAGTATAGAGCATCGGGTGATTCCGTTACGAATCTTACGAGTGAAGCCGTAACTCTTTCTGAGAGGACGGTTTTATGAGGGTGGTACCGCGGGAATAAGACCTCTCGTCCCTTTGTTTGGGATGGAAGGTCTTTATTTTGTTATTAAAGGAGAGTCAGTTTACCATGGATCAACCGAAAACAGATTACGGCAAAACATTAAATCTGCCCGAAACCCAATTCCCCATGCGGGGAAACCTGCCTCAGGCCGAGCCGAAGGTGCAGGCGTGGTGGGATGAAATCGGAATTTACGAGAAGGTGCAGAAGAAGAATGCGGGTCGCCCGAAATTTATTCTGCATGACGGCCCTCCTTATGCCAACGGTGATATCCACATTGGCCATGCCTTGAATAAAACTCTGAAGGATTTCGTCGTCCGTTTCAAATCCATGAGCGGCTTCGACGCACCCTATGTACCCGGCTGGGATACCCACGGCCTGCCCATTGAACAGGCCATCACCAACAGCGGCAAGGTGGACCGCAAGAAAATGGGCATCTCCGAATTCCGCGAGTTCTGCAAGGAATATGCCTTGGAGTGGGTGGAGCGCCAAAAGAAGCAATTCCAGCGCCTGGCGGTACGCGGTGACTGGGAGCATCCATATTTGACCCTGCAGCCGGAATATGAAGCGGCACAAATCCGCCTGTTCGGCCAAATGGTCAAGAAGGGATACATTTACAAAGGCCTCAAGCCGGTTTATTGGTCGCCTTCCTCGGAAAGCGCACTGGCTGAAGCCGAAATTGAGTATAAGGAAAAAACCTCCCCATCCATTTATGTGGCCTTCCAGGTGAAGGACGGTAAAGGCAAACTTCCCGAAACCGCTTCTTTGGTTATTTGGACTACAACACCATGGACCTTGCCGGCTAACCTGGGCATTTCCCTGCATCCCGAGTACGAGTACGCTCTGGTTAATGTCGCTGGCAAGCAGTATGTGCTGGCGAAGGGGCTGCTGGAAGCGGCAGCCAAGGAAATCGGCTGGGCGGACTACACCATTGAAGCCACCTTTACCGGCTCCGAGCTGGAGCATGTGGTATGCCGCCATCCCATCTATGACCGGGATTCCCTGGTGATCCTGGGCGAGCATGTTACGCTGGAAGCAGGCACCGGCTGTGTGCATACGGCTCCCGGACATGGTGAGGACGACTTTGCCGTAGGGCAGCGCTACAATCTGGGTGTGCTGTCGCCGGTGGATGACCAAGGGAAGTTTACTGCAGAGGCTCCGGGCTTCGAGGGCATCTATTATGAAAAGGCTAATGGCATGATTCTGGAGATGCTGACGGAATCGGGCCATCTGTTGAAGCAAAGCTCAATTGTCCACCAATATCCCCATGACTGGCGTACCAAAAAACCGGTAATGTACCGGGCGACGGAGCAATGGTTTGCCTCCATTGACGCTTTCCGGGAAGACATGCTGCGGGAAATCAAAAACGTAGAGTGGACTCCTGCTTGGGGCGAAGTGCGGCTGCACAATATGATCGCCGACCGAGGAGACTGGTGTATCTCCCGCCAACGTGTCTGGGGTGTGCCGATTCCGATCTTTTATTGCAAATCCTGCGGACATTCTCATGTGGATGAGGATACCATCAACCATGTTGCGGATATCTTTGCCAAGGAAGGCTCCAATGCCTGGTTTATCCGCGACGAGTCTGAGCTTCTGCCGGAAGGCTCTGTCTGCCCTAAGTGCGGCCATAACCAATTCCGCAAGGAAAAGGACATTATGGATGTATGGTTTGATTCCGGCTCCTCCCATGCAGGGGTGCTGGGCCAACGTGAGGCTCTGCAGTTCCCGGCGGACCTGTACCTGGAGGGCTCCGACCAATACCGCGGCTGGTTCAACTCTTCTCTGATCACCAGCACGGCCGTTAACGGCTGCGCACCATACAAGGGCGTATTGAGCCATGGCTTTACCCTGGACGGGGAAGGACGCAAAATGTCCAAATCCCTGGGCAACACCGTGGACCCGCTGAAGGTGTGCGATAAGCTGGGCGCGGATATTCTCCGCTTGTGGGTGGCATCTGCGGACTACCAGTCCGACCAGCGCCTGTCCGATAACATCCTGACCCAAACCGCCGAGGTTTACCGGAAAATCCGCAATACCCTGCGGTTTCTGCACGGCAATCTCACCGGCTTTAATCCTGCAACTGACCGTGTGGCGGTGAAGGATATGAACAGCCTGGACCGTTACGCCATGATCCGGTTGAACAAGCTGATCGCCAAGGTGACGGAAAGCTACAACCGCTACGAGTTCCAGCAGGTGTATCAAGCGGTGCATCATTTCTGCGCTGTGGAGATGAGCGCATTTTACCTGGATATTGTGAAGGACCGGCTCTATGCCAGCAAGCTGGAGGACCCGGCCCGCAAGGCAGCGCAAACAGTGCTGTACGATGCGTTGTGCGCCATCACCAAGCTGGTGACTCCCATCCTGCCGCATACTGCCGACGAAATCTGGCGTTTGATCCCTGGAGTAACCGAGGAATCCGTCCAATTGGCGGAAATGCCTGTAGCCGACTCCGTTGTAGCTGACGATGAGCTGGAGCAGCGCTGGGAAGCGTTCATCGTGATCCGCGACGAGGTCAATAAGGCTTTAGAGGATGCGCGCAACAAAAAGCTCATCGGCAATTCGCTGGGCGCCAAGCTGGATCTGTATCCCACCAAGGAGACGGAAGCGCTCCTGCGCCAATTTGCCGATTTGGACCTACTGTTTATTGTCTCTGCGGTAGAGCTTCATAAAGCGGATGAGGCTCATCCGGAGGATGCAGTTTCCTTTAAGGGGCTTCATGTGCGGGTAAGCCAGGCGGAAGGCGAAAAGTGCGAACGCTGCTGGATCGTTACCCCTGAGGTGGGAACCGTCGAGGAGCATTCTACCCTTTGCGAACGCTGTGCTGAGGTTATCGGCTAAAGCCGGGTAACGCGGTTTTAGAGTTTCCGAGGTGTGGAGGGCAGGAGACTTAGTGGTTGGGGGCGGTCTGGTGAGTGCAACCTGCCGGCTTCCACATCCCGGTTTCCGTCTCCGTGCTGCTAACGGAAGTGAGAGCCCTTATTTGCTGGAAAATAGGGGTCTCACGAATGTAACGGAAGCAGGAGACGTTATTGGGGTAAAATTGCGCCTCTGACAGGCGATTTGGCTCGAATAGCGTCTCTGACCGCCGTTAGAATTTCTAAAGCCTTGTTTTTGTGGAAATAACGGCTCTGGCCGCCGTTAGAAATTTGGCCGTAGCCGGAACCCCGGCAAACAGGGCAAGCCGAGCAAAACTGGGCGAACGCATCGAACCCGGAAAACCCGGAAAACCCGGAAAACCAGTCCAAAAAAGACGCCCTGCAAAGGGCGCCTCCGGGTTGCACACTGGGAAAGACAGGCGTGGAGGACAAATGGAGGAAGGATTGCATTTGTTGCAGGGATATACCATTAGAATGGTGTCCCGTTGCGGCATCCGCTTCGTGCGGTTACCGCAAATCCGCCCCATATTCATCCTCGGCCACTGGGTCCTCCAGCAGCGCCTCACCTTCACCATTATGCATGTATTCCTGGTATTGCTTGTTGCGGACAACAGTGACATGCCTGCCGTAAATATCGGTAGCCAGGAAGCTCTCAAGGGCTTCCACATACCCGGAATTTTCATCGGCTTCAATTTCCATGTCGTCGTAGCTTTCCACCTGGGGATTTTCGGACATGGCAGGGGAATCGGAGTTGCCCCAGGACTCTACGATCTGCCAGGCATCCTCCCCGTCGAACTCCGTTTCGTCGGAGCGCTCATCCAGACTGGTCCGGCCAAAAGGAGGTTGCAAAAACTCCTCCTCCACCGGACGGTTGAAATGAGGTTTGGCAGGAGTGTGGTCAATGGTGAATTCCGCAGTAGGCATAGCGGTAAGCCGTTCGAAGGGGATGGGTTCGCCGCTGGCTTTGCAGATACCGTAAACCCCTGCCTCCATGTCCGCCAGGGCGCGTTCCACATCCTCCAGATGATGCCGCGTTTGCTCGGCCAGCGCCAAATCCTTGCCGCGCTCAAACACCTCGCTGCCAACATCGGCCGGGTGGTTGTCGTAAGTCGAAAGCTCGCCGGTCCCCTCGCTGAGGGAATCGTGGAAGCCGAACAGCTCATTTTCATGGAGCTGGTCGTTCAGCTCCTTTTTTTCCTGAAGAAGCTGGCGGCGTAGGGTATCCAATTGTGAAGCGTTCAAATGGTTCAAAGGAAGCGCTCCTTTCTAAAGCAGGTCTTACCGGTAGTTTGCTTCATAAAACGGGTTTTCTCGCAAGGAAAAGTTTAGGCCGTGTTTGCACACACGCCATAGCGTACATGCAGGTGTGCATGAACAACAAGGATGAATGGAAGTTATTAAGGGAGGGTTTTCCTTGCTGTATTTTATCCTTGCCTTTGTGGTGCTGGCTTTGGACCAGGCCAGTAAGTGGATCATCGTCAATAAGATGGATCTGTACGAAACAAGACCGGTAATCGGTGAATTCTTCTCGATTACCTCCCACCGGAATACCGGCGCAGCCTTCAGTATTCTGGAGGGGCAGCGATGGTTTTTCGTGTCCATTACCGTGGTCATTCTCACCGGATTGATCTGGTACCTGCTGCGGACTATCCGCTCAGGCAAAAAGCTACTTCCCACCGCACTGGGCTTTCTGCTAGGCGGAGCCGCGGGGAATTTTATTGACCGGGCATTGTTCGGAGAAGTGGTGGATTTCCTGCAATTCCGTTTCCAATTCGAATGGTTCGGCAAACATGTGGATTATACCTTCGCCATATTTAATCTGGCGGATTCAGCCATTGTGCTGGGTGTGGGACTGATTTTCTTGGACACACTGTTGGAATGGCGCAAAGAAAAACGGGCATCACAGCAAAATGGGGAGCAAGCTTCCTAAAAAGGAATGAATTTGAGGAGGACAACCGCTTGAAGGAAGATTTTATCGGAGAAGAAGAGCTGGACAGCGCTTTTCCGGAAGAGGCGGAAGAGCAAGATGAGCTTCAAGAGGAGTCCGCAGCCCTGGCATTGACAGTGGAGTCCGAATTCGCCGGCCAGCGTATCGATAAGTATGTGAATGAATCCATGGATACGGTGGTATCCAGGACGCAGATTCAAGGATGGATCAAGGACGGGCATGTGCTGGTCAACGGTTTTGCGGTGAAGCCGAATTACAAGGTTGCGGAGGGCGACAGCATTGTGGTCACCACTCCCCAGCCGGAAGAAACCGAAGTTGCAGCCGAGCCGATGGACCTAGAGATTGTCTATGAGGACAGCCATGTCATCGTGGTCAACAAGCCAAGAGGTATGGTGGTGCATCCCGCGGCGGGCCATTATACCGGAACCCTGGTAAACGGGCTGCTGCACCATTGCAAGGATCTGTCCGGAATCAACGGTAAGCTGCGCCCCGGCATAGTCCACCGCATCGACAAGGATACCTCCGGGCTGATTATGGCGGCCAAGAACGACCAGGCTCACCAATCCTTGGCCCAACAGCTGAAGGACCATACTGTTACGCGGAAATACATTGCGGTGGTCCATGGTGTAGTGCAGCATGATATGGGCACAGTGGATGCGCCCATCGGACGGGATTCCTATGACCGCAAGCTGTTTACCGTCACCGAAAAAAACAGCCGTCATGCAGTGACCCATTTTAATGTGACGGAGCGTCTGAAGGATTTCTCCGTGCTGGAATTGAAGCTGGAAACCGGCAGAACCCATCAAATCCGGGTCCACATGAAATACATCGGCTACCCGCTGGTAGGCGACCCGTACTACGGCAAAAGCAAGGACAAGGAAATGAAGGGACAGGGACAAGCCCTTCATGCTGCTGTGCTGGGTTTTGTTCATCCGGCCACCGGAGAATATCTGGAATTCAGTGCTCCGCTTCCGGAGGATATGCGTCAGCTGCTGGAACGCTTGCGGATGAGCTAGGAGCTGCGAGGAATTTAGTATCCGCTTTTGCTGACAAAATCTCCACGGCTAGCTAATGCTTACGATGCTGGCCTTCCTTCGGAAAGCCCTGAGGGAGTTTTGTCAGTCTCTAACCCGGGCAAACAAATATTTGTAGAAGGACTGGGACGACATGAATATTTATTTCGCCCCGGAGAATAGTGCAAAGGAAACAGCCTTCGATCCATTGATTTCCCATAGAAATTTCGGTAGTTTATAGGAAGCGCAACAAGCACAAGCGAATCAGGAGGAATCAATTTATCCATGGCCAAGATTAATCAGAACTATAAGCAATTGCAAGGCAGCTACCTGTTTGCCGAGGTGGCCCGCCGCCGGGTGAAGTTCATCAATGACAATCCCAGCGCAGAAGTGATCAGCTTAGGGATCGGCGACGTGACCCGTCCTTTGCCGGAAGCCATCATTACCGGGCTCCACGCCGCTGTCAATGAAATGGCGGAGGCCTCCAGCTTCCGCGGCTACGGCCCGGAGCAGGGCTACGACTTCCTGCTGAACGCCATTATCGAAAACGACTATCAAGCCAGAGGCATTGACATTAAGGCTAATGAGGTGTTTGTCAGCGACGGCTCCAAGTGCGACGTGGGCAATATCCAGGAAATTTTCAGTTTGGACAGCGTAGTGGCGGTTACGGACCCGGTTTATCCCGTATATGTGGATACGAATGTCATGGCCGGACGCAGCGGCGAATATGTGAAGGACCTGAACCGCTATTCCAACATCGTGTATCTGCCCTGCCATGCAGGCAACCATTTTGTTCCCGCGCTGCCCGACAAAAAGGTTGATCTGATCTACCTGTGTTATCCCAATAACCCCACCGGTATGACCTTGTCCAAGGAAGAGCTGAAGAAGTGGGTGGATTATGCCCGCGCCAACAAGTGCGTGATCCTGTATGATTCCGCCTATGAGGCATATATCCAAGAGAAGGATGTGCCGCGGAGCATTTACGAAATCGAAGGCGCCAAGGAAGTGGCCATCGAGTTCCGCAGCTTCTCCAAAACCGCCGGCTTTACCGGCGTGCGCTGCGCCTACACCGTTGTGCCTAAGGAGCTCCTGGCTTACGACGAGGACAACAATGCGGTAGTGGTCAACGAGCTGTGGAACCGCCGCCAGACCACCAAGTTCAACGGCTGCTCTTACATTACCCAAAGGGGCGCCGCTGCCGTTTATTCCCCGGAAGGCAAGGCGCAAATCGCCAAGCTGGTGGAGCATTACATGACCAATGCCAAGATTATCCGCGAGGGTATCGCCGCTTTGGGCATTGAGGTTTTCGGCGGCGTCAACGCCCCGTATATCTGGCTGAAAACTCCGGAGGGTATGGGCTCCTGGGAATTCTTCGACAAGCTGCTGACCCAGGCGCACATCGTTGGCACACCTGGCGTAGGCTTCGGCCAAAGCGGCGAAGGTTACTTCCGCCTCACCGCCTTCGGCAGCCGCGAGAATACCGAGAAAGCTGTGGAGCGTTTCCAGAACCTGCGCTTCTAAGATTGTTTTCGGCCTTGACTTCTTTTGTCGAACATGGGATAATTCTTTTAACCAAATAGCACCTTTAACGGACAGTCCTGTGA
>JAEWMH010000055.1 GCA_023393235.1 Bacillota bacterium
TGGATAACGCGCCATCCTTCTACATTAGGAGTTTTTTTCAGGTTTGACCAGGTGACGATGTTCAAATTAACCCATATTTAGGAATATTGGATAATTCCATGTTAGGTTTGACGCATCGCTAGTGCTCCCGTGTCCGTTAGCACCCCAATCCCTCTCCCGAAAACCACAAAGAGACAGGTTTCCCTGTCTCTTTGTTGTGCTTTTATGCTTTTCGGGGGCTCCCCCAAAAGTAATCGGACTATGCTGCGAAGCTTCCCTTCACTTTTGGGGGACATTGATTACTCCTTGCCGTAGAAAGCCTTGCGGTAGATGTCGGCCAGTTCGATAACCAGCGGCATTCTCGGGTTAGCTGTGGTGCATTGGTCTTCGAAGGCGCGGTCGGCCAGGTAGTCAACCTTGGCTTCGAATTCCTTGGCATCAATACCGGCTTCCTGGAAGGTTGCAGGCAGGTTCAGCTTCTTGTTCAGGTCTTGGATAGCCTTGATCAGGCTGTCGATAGCTTGCTCAGTGGTTGCAGCAGGCAGACCCAGAACACGCGCGATTTCGGCATAGCGTTGGTCGGCGATGAAGTGGTCATATTTCGGGAACGAAGCGAACTTCGTCGGTTTGGTTGCATTGTAGCGGATGACATACGGCATCAGGATGGCGTTGGTCCGTCCGTGCGGCGTATGGAATTCAGCGCCCCATTTGTGGGCCAAGCTGTGGTTGATACCCAGGAAGGCATTGGAGAAGGCCATACCTGCGATGGTGGATGCATTATGCATTCTTTCGCGGGCAACCGGATCGCCGGCATAGGATTTCTCGATGTTTTCGAATACCAGCTGGATAGCCTTCATAGCCAAACCATCGGTGTAATCGTTAGCCATGATGGACACATACGCTTCGATGGCGTGGGTCAGAACGTCCATACCAGTGTCGGCAACCAGGCCCTTCGGCAGTGTCAGCACGTATTCCGGGTCGATGATGGCAACGTCCGGAGTCAGCTCATAGTCAGCCAGCGGATACTTGGTGTTGCCTGCGTTCTTGTCGGTGATAACCGCGAAGGAGGTTACCTCGGAACCGGTACCCGAAGTAGTCGGGATGGCCACAAACTTGGCCTTTTTGCCCAGACGGGGGTACTTGTAGATCCGCTTGCGGATATCCATGAACTTTTGCTTGATAGCAGAGAAGTCGGTGTCCGGATATTCGAAGAACAGCCACATTGCCTTAGCAGCGTCCATTGCAGAGCCGCCGCCCAGTGCGATAATGCAGTCCGGCTGGAAGCGTTCCATCATAGCTCGGCCGCGTTCTACAGTTTCTACGGAAGGATCGGGCTCAACCTCAGAGAACACTTCCACATAAACCGGGTTTTGACGCTTGCGCAGGTAGTACTCGATCTTCTCTACATAACCGAATTTCACCATCATCGGGTCGGTAATGATCGCGATGCGGGAAATGTCCGGCATCTTGGACAGGTATTGAGTTGCACCCTTTTCGAAGTAGATCTTCGGCGGTACCTTAAACCATTGCATATTCACAGTACGGTACGCCACCCTTTTCACATTGATTAGGTTAACTGCAGTTACGTTGGAGGAGGTCGAGTTTCCGCCGTAGGAGCCGCAGCCCAGAGTCAAGGAAGGCAGGTTGGTGTTGTAAATGTCGCCGATAGCGCCGTGTGTGGAAGGCGAGTTGACGATAACACGGCCGGTTTGCAGACGGTTAGCGAAAGCAGTGATCACGTCTTGGTCATTGGAATGGATCGCGGAGCTGTGGCCCATGCCGCCGAATGCAACCACTTCAGCCGCGCGTTCGATGCCTTGCTCTGCAGTCTTAACCTTGTAGCAAGCCAGGATCGGGGACAGCTTCTCAGCGGACAGCGGGAACTTTGTGCCTACGCCGCTGATCTCGGCGATCAGGATCTTGGTGTTGGCAGGAACCTTCAGGCCAGCCATTTCGGCAATCTTCACAGCGGATTGGCCAACGATAACCGGGTTAACGGCACATTTCTCAAGGTTGATGGCCAGCTTGGTCAGCTGCTCGATTTCTTGCGGGTTCAGGAAGTAGCAGCCTTGGTCGGCGAAGCACTTCTTGGTTACTTCATAAATCGGCTCTTCGATGATGACCGCTTGCTCGGAAGCGCAAATCATGCCGTTGTCGAAGGATTTGGACAGGATAATATCATTCACTGCTTGCGCAATGTTTGCTGTTTTCTCGATGAATGCGGGCACGTTGCCTGCGCCTACGCCCAGAGCCGGTTTGCCTGTGCTGTAAGCCGCCTTAACCATGCCAGGACCGCCGGTAGCCAGGATCAGGGACACACCCGGGTGGTTCATCAGCAGGTTGGTAGCTTCAATGGAAGGAGCTTCGATCCATTGAATCGCGTGCTGCGGAGCGCCGTTAGCCACTGCTGCATCCAGAAGCACCTTAGCCGCTGCGGAGGAACATTTTTGAGCGGAGGGATGGAAGGCAAAGATAATCGGGTTCCGGGTTTTGGCAGAGATAATGGATTTAAACATGGCAGTCGAAGTAGGGTTGGTTACGGGAGTTACACCTGCAACAACACCTACAGGCTCAGCAACCTTCTTGAAGTTTTCGTACGGGTTCTCTTCAATAACACCGACGGTTTTTTCGTACTTGATGCTGTGATAGATATATTCCGTTGCAAAGATGTTCTTGGTGATCTTGTCTTCGTACACGCCGCGGCCGGTTTCTTCTACAGCCAGCTTAGCCAGGTACATATGCTTGTCAAGTCCGGCAAGAGCCATTTCTTGGACGATCTTGTCGATTTGCGCCTGATCCAGCTTCATG
Source organism: Bacillota bacterium (assembly GCA_023393235.1). GTDB lineage: Bacteria > Bacillota > Bacilli > Paenibacillales > NBRC-103111 > Paenibacillus_AR. Next base: position 2,788 of record JAEWMH010000055.1, read on the forward strand.
TACTCCTGATAGGCTTGCTTTGCGCGGGAAACCAAAAGATCCACTTGTTCTTGAACTGACATCTGCTCTTTTAACTTGGTTTCTTTAACTGCCATGTTAATCTCCGCCTCCTAGAGCTATATTCTGGGTTATGTCGAATGCTTCACGTTAGTATGATACTTATCACAGTATCATATTGTACTGGTAATAACTAGTGTGAAGTTTGGTACGATTTTACGTGAATAATTTCACAACTTTTACGTGAATAATTTCACAACCCTTTAATGATTCTGATTATAGCTAAACTTTTTGTATTCGTAAAGAGTATACAAACGCTTACATTAAAAAGATTTTATTTTGACAATTGATTGCGTTTTCATTCTTTATTTTCACGTGAAACTTTGTCCGAAATGTGACGCAGCGCGTGAATTCTTGACTATTTTGTGATCTTCGCTCCGAACGTTCGGATTTGAGTTGAATTTATGTCTAAATGTTGCAGAAAAGTCTCCTGAGTTGAGCGGATTTGAAATTAATGGAAATGGTACTAGCGCATGGATTTTGCAGTGCTGGGACAGGTTGTTTGCTCCTTTATGTTCCTTATCGCCTTCCCTCAGGTGCCGCAGGGGTGGAATGGCGGTGGATGTAATGATGAAATTATAGAAGAACATCGGTGGGTGTCGTGAGGAACCAGGTGCTCAACAGTTAGCTTGTTGCTAACGGACTGAGGCTCCCCTATTTCTACTTTTTTCGCGCTTTTGCAAATTTCACGGACACAGCAGGCGTTATTATGCCCGCATCATCTGCAAAACTCTCTTTTTGCGCCGAATAACGGATTCACGGTCCTTTGGATCTGGAAAACACTCGTTTTGTGGAAAATAACGGATCGTCGGTCCGCAAGGCAAATGCCGCCCCTCCCGGTTACCTGCTGCCACCAGCTAAATAAAAGCTCCAGCCGCCTTTATAATAAGGCAAGCTGGAGCTTTTTTTTCAACGGGATGGATCCGTCACTATTACCAAGTCACCACCGGCGGTGAACCCGGCACCGGATTGACCACCATATCCATAACAGGAACTGCATAGGCCACCAGGATCAACGCCACCACCACGGCCATCCATACGCCCCACCGCTCAAACAGCCTGGGTGCAGGCGCGGCTCCCTCCGCAGGTTCCGCCACGGGGAATTCCGTGCTTCCGCTTGGCTCCCTAAGCAGCCGGACCACATTGACCATCATCAGCAGCACACCTGCGAATAGAATGGTGCCGCCCACCGCCATTGCTACATAATAAGGCATCCAAAGGACACTGTCCGGATGATCCCCGTAAGTGGTATACGCTGTGCGGCGGGGAGAACCCAGAAGACCCACCGTGTGCATGGAGCCGGACATAAACACCATACCCACCAGCCATAGTACGGTCTGGATCAAACCCAGCCGGTGCATACCCGGAGTGAGCGTCTTCCCCAGAATAGAAGGGATCAGCCAATAGGTGATGCCGAAAAAGGTCAAGGCGACTGTTGTGGCCACCGTCAGGTGCAAATGTCCCGTCACCCACAGCGTGTTATGAACCACCGCGTTCATCTGGTTGGAGGCATTAATGATGCCGCCTGCACCCGCAGGGATAAAGGCCAGCATGCCCATAAACGGAGCGAAAAACCGGATATCCCGCCAAGGCATGAGCCGGAGCCAACCGAACAGCCCTCTAGCCCCCAGCTCCCTGCCGCGCAGCTCAAACACTGCAAAGGCGGAAAAGGCGGTGGTCAGGGTAGGAATGATGACCATAAAGGTGAGTACCACCTGAATGTACTTCCAGATGCTTGGAATGCCCGGCTCCATCAGCTGATGGTGAAAGCCTACCGGGACAGAGAATACAAGGAACAGCAAAAAGGAAAGCCGGGCCAGCGCATCGCTAAAAATTCGTCCGCCGATCACCTTGGGGATGACCGTGTACCAGCAGATATAAGCGGGTAACAGCCAAAAATAAACCAGCGGATGGCCGAAATACCAGAAGAGCGTCCGGGACAGCATCACATGGACCCGGTCCACCCAGCCGAAGGACCAGGGGATCAGCAAAGCGATAACCTCGAAGGCGACACCCAGCGTCGCCACCATCCACAAGGCCATGGTAACCGCAGACATAAACACAAAGAGAGGCGTAATCCCGCCGGGATTCCGGCGTTTCCAAACCCGCAGGCAATAAAACACACCAAAAGCCGGCATCCAGCTTCCGGCTACAAGCAGCACCAGGGCAATATAGAACCAAGGGGATGCCTGCATCGGCGCATAAAAGGTATAGAGCACTGTCGCTTGATCCAGCAGGATCAGCACCGTGCCAAGAACGGTTCCCGCCGTCATCAGGCCAAACCCCGTCCAGGCCAGCCGCCGCGCCGCGGAGGGCAGAACCCCGCCCAAGGCCTTCGAGCAGCCCGCCAGCAGAAACCCGATAATGAAGTAAGTGGTGAAAATAAGCGCCATCAGCACACCATGTGCCGTCAGCAGCTGGTAATAGCTCATGCCAAAGAGCAGCGCCAGGTTCATACCCCGGGCCATGCCCTGGAGAAGCCCGGCGAGGCCGCCGATCAGAAGGGCCGTAAAGGCGGTCAGTACAAACGCAAGGACAACGGCTGCATCCCTGCGGTCAATCGATCCTTTGTGGACGGTGGAACTCACGCCGGCAGCACCCCCATTTATTTCACCACAATCCGGGTGGCCATCTGTTCATGGCTGATCCCGCAATATTCATTGCACAACACCAGGTGTTCCCCCGGTTTGTCGAAGGTATAGGTCATGTGGTTGATTTCACCGGGAACTGCCATCAGATTCACCGTAGTTCGGGGGATGGCAAAGCCGTGCACCGCATCCTGGCTGGTGATATAAAAATGGACCCGGGCGCCCCGGGGCACCTCCATATCCGCCGGGCTGAAGCCGAAGGCAAAAGCCAGAATATAGGCATTGTACTCATTCTCCCCAATCTGAACCAGCCCCGGCTTGTCAAAAGGGGGCTCCGAGCTGACCGTTACCGGGTCCACAGCGTGGGTTCCATGGCTTCCGGGCGGCTCCATCCCCATGGCAAAGGCACCGATGCCCAGCACCGCCAGAAAAACGGCCAGCATGGCAATGCCAAAGGTTAACCAGATTTTCTCCAGACGGTGGATGGGCATCTATAAGCTCCCTTCTTCTGCACGGCAGGCGGGCTACGGCAAGAAGGGCCGCGTCACCCGTTCCGCGATAAAAACAATATAAAAACCAATAGCCATGTAAGGGCCAAAAATCCTCCCAGCAGCATGACCGAAACGAAGGTTCCCTTCAGGGAAACCTCCTTGCGGTTGTTGTCTGCAGCCTGACCGGGCTTGTGTTCGGGGTGTTCGGAATCCGTCATGGGCTGCCTCCTCCCGGATGCGAAATAATCATCATTCAACCATGCTTGGCCGATTTACAGCTATGAAGTCCATCACAGACGCCGCTATTTCCGCCGGCCTGCATTGTGAAAGAACGGCGCCGAGCCGCTTTTGGCCAGCCGCCGGATCAGTTCCTTCCGGTCCACCAGGCGCAGTCCGTAGTCAGCCGCCGCCTTCCGTGCCCGGTCCGTAAAGCTGGTGTTGGCCAAACACCACAGCTCGGCCTCTCCCAAGGGATGAGGCGATTCGTTCAGGGTGTTCGCCGCTATGGCCACATACTCGCCGGTCAGCCGCCGCCGGGCGGTATGCAGAATCACCTGCAGACAGGTGCCCGCCTTTTCCAAATAAAGAATTGCTCCCGCGTCTGTGCAACCGCCTACCTGGCTGCTCCACCCTTCTCCCTCGCACACATGGGCTATGTATTCGGCAAAGCCGGTATCATCCAGGGCATCCACCCGTTCGATCTGGGAGTTGGCGTATACAATTTCGCCGTGGAGGCGGTAGAGGCGGAAACCGATGTAGATGCTCTGGACCAGAATTGCTGCGCCCAGAATATAGTTGAACCACGGATCGCCGACACTGGCATCCAGCTGCCGGAAGATGGTCATGTTGGCCACAAGCAGCAGTACACAGCCGGCGGTCCAGGTAATGGACAGCTCCAGGGACAGCTGCCGCTTTTTGGCGGGACGGGGCATGGGCTGTATCCTCCTTTATTTGAGACGAAAGTTTGCGACACCTCTATCGGCCCCGCTTCACCACTTGCGGTGGGCCGGCCAGCCACGAGGAAATCTAACGGACGTGAGAGCTCTTATTTCAGCGAAAATACTCCTTCAGAAAATCTAACGGCGGCCACAGACGCTAATTGGGTAAATCCCCCCGGCGCAAGCCTTATTTTGGGTTAATAGCGTCTCCTGCTTCCGTTAGAAATGGCGGTTCCCCCGATTTGGGAGAATAGCGTCTCTCACCGCCGTTAGGCGCAAGCACCTGCGGATAAAGCAGATGAAGGACGGGCATCACATTTTCACAAAACCGTCTATCATTATAGCATAAACAGCTTGCCGCCTCTCCTGGACTTGCGTCCCGGTTGCGTTCCGGCAATATTGCCTGGGAAATGGAAAAAGCCGGCGAACAGCAGCCGGCTTCAAAAGAAAATTTCACGGTTATTGAAGATTCGTAAAGGAATCCTTGGCCGAAGGGGCTTTTTTGAGCTGCCCGGCATTGTTCAGCCAGTCGATGATCCTTTGCCAGGAGGCTTCCGTTTGGGAGCCGAAAGCATCCTTGTCCGCATCCATCAGAGGCAGCAGGATATCCAGACTCTTTTTCTCCACCTCGGGGTCCAGTGGAAAGTCCTTGTTTTGCTGCTCCAGCAGGTTTTTCAGAGATGCCTCGGGATTTTTCACGGTATATTCGTAGCCTTTAGCGGCGGCCTCCCAGAATTTCTTGTACACCTCGCGGTTTTTCTTCAAGCCATCCTCACTGGACGCCAGCACCAGCTCATAAAAATCCGGAACCCCGTATTTTACCGGATCCAGAGTGCTCAGTTTCACACCCTCCTTCTCCAGCAGCAGCTTCTCATGGTTGATATAACCGCCGATGATGGCGTCCACCTTCTTGGTGGTCATGGCCGGAATCAGGTCCCAGCCGATATCGGTATATTTCACCTTGGCCGGATCTCCTCCGTCCGTCTTCACCATGGTGTTCACAATCGCCTCATCCAGAGGAATGGAGGGATAGCCGATGTTTTTGCCCTCCAGGTCCTTGGGGCGTTTGATGCCGCTTTGCTCCAGGGCGAACAGCTGGTTCAAAGGATGGCGGACAATAGCCGCCAGGGACACTACCGGGATATCCTCCGCCCGTGAGATGGCGATGACCGTCTGGTAGCTCAGAGCCAGATCGGCCTTGCCTGCGGCCAGCAGCTTCACGGCGTCATCCGTGCCCGCCGGGGTCTCCAGCTTCACCTTCAGCCCCGCTTCCTTGAAGTAGCCTTCTTTTTCCGCAGCGAACAAAAAGGAATGCACCGCGTTGGGGTACCAGTCCAGCAGCACGGTCAGCTCTTGCTCCTGCCCGGAGCTGGAGTCGGAGGTTTTGCCGCAGCCAACAGCCGCAAGCGACAGAGTCAGAGCCAGCACCAGCAGCTTGCCGAGGCGGGCGGTTTTTTTACCGGATAATAGCATGTTTTTCGTCTCCTTCAAAAGTTAATAAACGGCGTCCTGCGCCGAATTCTTCACCGGCCGTTCTGCCAGCGGACCACCCGCTTCTCCAGCAGCAGCGCGGCCAAAAACATGGCGATGCCCAAACAGGACAGCACCAGCACACCGGCAAACAGCGCTTCCGAACGCATCTGGCTGGAGGCCCGTTTGGTGTACATCCCCAGCCCGGAGTCAGCGCCCAGCCATTCCCCGATGGTGGCTCCCCCGATACTGAAGGTGGCGGCCACCTTAAGGCCGGTGAAGAAGGACGGCAGAGCGGAGGGAATTTTGAGCTTGCGGAAAATCTGGCCGTTGCTTGCCCCCATGGTTTTCATCAGCTCCAGGGTGCCCGGATCGGTCTGGCGGAAGCCGTCGACGGCCCCTACGGTGACAGGGAAGAAGGTAAACAGAATGACCACCGCCACCTTGCTCCAGATTTCATAGCCGAACCACATGACCATAACAGGCGAAAGTGCGACGATGGGTATGGTTTGAGAGGCAATGACCAGAGGATACAGAGTCCGTTTGGCCAGCCGGGAGCCTTCCATAAGAGAGGCCAGCAGCACCCCGAACAGTACCGACAACAATAGTCCCAAAAGCGCCTCCTGCAGGGTGTACAAAGAATGGCGCCACAGTAAATCCCGGGTATCCCAGACGGATACCAGCACCCGGGACAGCCGGGGAATGATGTAACGGGGGATGTCCAACCAAACGGTTGCCGCCTCCCATACCCCCGCCAGTATAATTACAAAAAGAACAGCCGGGCCGTATTGACGGAGCCAAGGCTTCATACGCTTCCGCCCCCTTCCTCCGGCTCTCCGGGGTTCTGCCCGCCTGATTTACCCGCCCTTAAGAGCCGCAGAATCTCCCGTTTGGCCGGCAGCAGGCTGGCGTCGAGCATCGCTTCGCTCTTCCGGGGCCGGTCCAAGGGCACCCGGAATTCCTCCAAGCGGCCAATCGGCGAAGTGCTAGCCACCAGCACACGGTCGGAGAGGAACAGCGCTTCATCCACATCGTGAGTGATGAACAGAATGGTTTTCCGGTGCTCCTCCCATACCTGGAGCAGCCATTCCTGCATATCCAGACGGGTCATGGCGTCCAGTGCGCTGAAGGGCTCATCCAGAAGCAGCAGCTCCTGGCCGGCAAGCAGCGTCCGCAGGAAGGAGACCCGCTGCCGCATCCCGCCGGACAGCTCGGCCGGCAGGCGGTCGGCGCTTTGCTCCAAACCGAAGGAGGGCAGTAGCTCCCTTACCCGCCGCCGGGCCTCGCCCTTGGGCATCCCTGCCACCTCCAGCCCCAGGGCGGCGTTGTCCAGCACGGTGCGCCAGGGCATCAGGCCGTCCCGCTGGGGCATGTAACCCGCCAGGCCCAGCCGTTTCGGTTTGCCGCGCGGCGGAGCGGTGAGGCCTGTTCCAGAGCCGGGTCCCGGGTGGATGCCGCCTCCGGCTCCAGGTAAAGCAGACTCCCCGCCGGATACCCGGATTTCTCCCGCATCCGGCTCCAGCAGTCCGGCGATTAGCCGGAACAGGGTGGTTTTGCCCACTCCGCTGGGGGCCAGCAGGGAGACGAACTCCCCCTTTTGAATGGAGAAGGAAAGATTGTCGAACAACAAGCTGTCCGGGTCAAACCGGTAGGTCAGCCCCCGCACATCCAGAGCCGCTGCTCCGGTGACGGGCGTATACCCAGCATCCGGTGGTCCTGCCTTGCCTTCCTGATCGGAATCGGTCATACTGGCCATTCCTCCATCCGGTAGGCCATCTCCCAGAACAGATACTCGAAGCGCGATGCCGTTACGAACCGCTCCGTCAGCAGCGCCAGCTCCCCTTCGGGAAGCCCCTCGGCCAGTTGGTTCATCAGCTCCATACACCATTCATTCAGCTTGGCGAACTCCTCGGAGGCATACATCTCCACCCATTCCCCGTAGAAGGGATGCTCCAATGCCCCCGGATGGGCAGCGATTGCAGTCCCGATCTCACAATAGCTCCATGTACAGGGCAGGAGTGCCGCGGTCAGCTCCGCCAGATTGCCCGCCGCTGCCGCGTTCAGCAGGTAGGACGTATAGGCTGTGGTCACGGGTGCGGGTTTGGTATCCTCCAGCTCCGCCCGGGGAATGCCCAGCCGCTCGGCATACTGGCGGTGCAGCTCCATCTCCACATTCAGCGTGCTGTCCAGCAGTTTGGCGAACAGCCCCATGGTGGCAAGATCCTTGGCTTTGATGCTGCCGTAGGCGAACATCTTGGCATATTCCTTCAGATAGGCATAATCCTGTTTCATATAAAAGGCAAACCGTTCGGTAGCCAACGTCCCGTCCCGCAGCTCCGTCAAAAAAGGATGCTGATGGCTCGCCTGCCAGATGGTATAGGCTGCGTCATGCAGCGTATCGGTAAACCGTGTCATTGATTTTCTCTCCCTTCGGTTTTGGGGCTGTTGCACCAGACGGCAATAAAACGCAGCAGGCTTTCGGCAAAGGTTAACAGCTCCGCCACGGACACACCCTCGTTCACTCCATGCGCTTCCGACAGAAGCCCCGGCCCGTAGATTGCCGCGGGCACACCCGCTTCCGCCAGCCAGCCCGCATCGGTAACGGAGGGGCTCATGCTGATTTCCGGCTGCCGCCCTGCCGCCTCCTCATGGCATATGGCCAGACATTGCAGGCCCGGATGCTGCCGGTCCAGCTCCAGTGAGGGAAAGATTTCCCCCCGGTCCTCAATCATGGAACGCCCGCCCCACTGGAATGTAGGAGGATGCTCCCTCAGCCACGGATCGGCCATAGCCGCATAGCGGATATGTTCTTCGATTTCCCGGGTCACTGCCTGGTAATCCTCATCCGGATAAACATGCACCGTGATCCACAGCCGGCAGGTATCCGCCACAAAAGCGGCATGCCGCCCGCCCTCGATTACCGCGGGATTGATAGTAGTGGCTCCCGGCGGGAAGCCGGGATAATGCTTCACCACCGCCCAGTGGCGCTCCAGCTCCTGGAGGCTGCCGATGAGCTTCGCCATCTTCTCGATGGCACTGGCGCCGAACACACCACCTCCGGCATGAAGCAAACTGGCCCGCATCCCGTCATGATGCACCTGGGGGCTCTGAACCGTCAGCCAGCCGGTGATCACGCCTCCCTGGCCCTGGATGGCCAGATTGCTGGTGTCCATCACCACCGCATAATCATACCCCTCGGCCAGTCCGCGCTCCGTGATGGAGCGTGTGCCGGCTTCGCCCGCCTCCTCGCCCACGGCGCTCTGGAACTGGAGGTTGCCCCCCAATAGGATGCCCTCATCCTCCAAGATACGGATGGCCAGCAAGGCGGCAGCTAAAGCACCCTTCATATCCGCCGTGCCCCGGCCGACCGCCCAGTCACCATCCACACAGAGCCTGAAGGGATCACCCGACCATTCCCCGGGCTGGCCCACCTCGGCTACATCCATGTGCCCGTTCAGAATCAAGCTGCGGCAGCTGTCCGGCCGGGTTCCCGGCTTGATCCCGACCACCACCGGATCCCCGGGGTACAGCTCCCAGCGGCTGATGCCAAACCCTGACGCCTCCAGCTCGTTAGCCAGATAATCCTGGGCATCGGCCGTATTCCGGGCAGGAGGGCTGACCGTGGCATATCCCACCAGCCGCTCCAGTATGGCGAGCAGTTCGCCTCTGCTTTCCTTAATCCGGTGAACGGCACGCTGCAGCTTTGCCCCGTCGACGGTTTCCGTCTTTTCCCATGCTTCCGGTTTCCCCATATGTACGCCCCCTTCAACCTCTTTTTCCCCAAAAAAATTGGCTTCTTGGCGCAAGAAAAAACCCTCCGAGAATAGACGAAGGGTGTGGTTTCGTTGTATTCTCTACGCCAGCATTACCTGGTTCAGATTAACGGTCAGGAACAATCGGTTCCAATCTCAGCCGGACTATATCCAGCCCCCGTAAACATATATTCAGTTACATCCACTATACCGGATAGGCGTCCGGTTGGCAATTGAAACGTGCGGCTTATGCGTGACCGGGCCTGTGCTTAATCGGCGCCCGTCCCGTTCCTCCGCAGCAGGAGCAGGTTTCCGTCAACAGCTCGTCCAACGCCGGACGGACCTTCTTCCGGGTGATTTCCACCAGCCCCAGCTTGGTCCAGCCCACCACCTGCACCTTGGTGCGGTCCTTCTTCATGCAGGTCTCCAGCTTGTCCGTCACCAGGCGGCGGTGCTTCTCCTCGGCCATATCAATGAAGTCGACAATGACCATACCGCCCATATCACGCAGACGCAGAAGCCGGGCAATTTCCTCCGCGGCCTCCATATTGGTTTCGAAAACCGTCTGCTCCAAATCCACGGTTCCCGTGTACTTGCCGGTGTTCACATCAATCACCGTCAGCGCTTCCGTAGGGTCTATCACCAGATAAGCGCCGTTCTCCAGCCAGATCTTGCGCTTATACGCCCGCTCCAGCTGCTCCTCAATTCCGTAATGCTGGAGCACCGGCTCCGGTCCCTCATACACCTTGACCCGGTCCTGCAGCTCCGGGGCCATGGCGCAAATCTGGGCGCCGATCTCGTCGGCGGAACGACCGTCGTCAATAATCAGCTCCTCCACAGAGTCGGAGAACAGATCCCGGACAAGCCGGGGAATCATCCCCAGGTCCCGGTACAAAAGCGCCGGCGCTTCGGCAACGGCCGCCCGTCGCACCAGGCTTGCCCAAATGTCGCTTAAGATGGCCATATCCTTTTGCAGGGATTCCTGGCATTCATTCTCGGCCACGGTGCGGATAATAATTCCGTCCTCCGTGGGTTTGATCTGCATACCGATCTGCTTCAGCCGGGCGCGCTCCGGTTCGGACTCAATCTTCCGGGAGACCGCCACATAATCCGCATGGGGCAAAAGCACCAGCCAACGCCCCGGCAAGGTAAAGTGGGTGGTCACCCGGGCTCCCTTGGTGCCCAGCGGCTCCTTGCGCACCTGAACCAGAATCTCCTGGCCCTCCCGCACCAGCTCGGTGATGGAGGGTTTGACCTTGGGTTTTTTCTCCAGGTGAACCGGCAGCAAATCATCAATATAGAGAAACGCATTCTTGCGCAATCCGATATCCACAAACGCCGCCTGCATACCCGGCAGCACGTTCACAACCTTGCCCTTGTAGATATTGCCGGCCCGTTCCCCTTCCGCCGGCTGCTCCACGAAAAACTCGGCCAGCCTTCCGTCTTCCATCAATGCAACGGAGCTGGCGCCGGACTCATAACGAACCACAATCCTTTTCAATACGCTATTCACCTCATTGCCTGTTTCTCCATGTAGATATTGTAGCATAAGAGGATTGTGACCACACTAACCGATTTTTTCCCCCTTGCCGCGGCTTCGCCCAAGTCCTATTCCCCCACGGCCTCCCGGAGGGCCGGACACCCGGGACAGATACGCCCGCAGCAGCCTGTCCTCGGGGCATACCTGCAGCACATCCCCGGCGGGGTCCACAATGTACAAAAGATGATGCCGCTCCCGCTTGAAGCGCCGCAGCACCTGGGCAGGCTCCTGGTCGAAGGGCACCACCAGCATATGGGGAGGGCGGCCGGCCCGCTGCATCCTGCGGCAGCTTGCCTCCCGGCTGACCAGAAACCGGAAGAACTGATAAGGCAAATGCTTGATGCCATACCAGTTGCTGAAAAACAAAAACAGCCCGATAGCCAGCAGATTCAGATGGACGCCCCCTGCCGCATAACGCGCCAGCGCCGAAATGACCATGGCCAGAGACAGCAGCAGACTGATATGCAGAACCGCCGACAATACCCGGTGGTACGGCAGCAGATAGCTGAGTATCCCAAGCACCAGCTTCCCGCCGTCCAGCGGAAGAACCGGAAGCAGATTGAACAGCCCGATCATCAGATTCGCCTGTAAAAAATACGACCAATATTCCGTCGATTGTCCCGGTCCCCACTCCAGCATCAGGAGGGCAAAAGCAGCCATCCACGCATTTTGCAAGGGTCCGCACAGCGCCACCACCATCTCTTCCTTGGCCGGAACGTTGGCGGATTCCTCCATCTCGGCCACACCGCCGAAGGGAAGCAGCTGCACCCGTCTGATCCGCCAGCCATAGGCCCGCGCAGCGGCAACATGGCCCAGCTCATGGATGGTCACCACCCCGAACAAGGTCAGCATTTCCGCAAAGTAGCCCGTCCACACGGAGAACAGCATCAGGATGAGAAACAGCGGATGAAGCCGGTATTCAATGCCTCTCCATCTAATCAAAGGTTACCACATCCAGGGGATCGATGAATCGCTCATCCTTCATAACCGCCAGATACACATTGGCTGAAGCGGCACCTTCCTCTGCCAGGGCATGCCCGATGACCTCTCCGGCCTTGACCCAATCCCCTGTTTGCCACTGGCCCGGCTGCAGCCCGCCGTACGAAACCCGCAGCCCGCCGGAATGGCGGATGGTCACCGAATAGCCGAAGCCCTCCTTCGGACCGGCGGATTCCACTCTTCCCTGATCCAGCGCCGCCACCTGGGCGTCGGGCTTAACAGCCAGCCATATCCCCTCCCGGTTGTTGGCAAAAGGCCGGGTCACCGTTCCCCGCACCGGCTGCACCCATAACGCTACAGACCCGGGAGCCTGGACCTTCACCGCATTCTGGCGTTCGCCGAAGGCGGGCAGGAAGGATGGTGCCCCGCTGAAGGTATTCTGGTACCAGGCTGCCGCCCGGCTGAAGTCCATTTCATGGGTCAGCGCTTCCGTTACCACCGCCTGAGCTCTGCGGGTCCAGCCGGCATCCCACTGGAACATCCCCCACACTCCCGCAAAAAGAACCCCTGCCAATACCAGCTTGGCCCGGAACAAGGTGAAGAAGGGCCCGCGTCCCGGTGAATGCCCGTTATACCGTTCTCCTTCATAGGGTCCGCCGCCCGGCCCGTTCCGCTCCTCCTCCGCATACCAGGCCAAGAGCTGCTTTTGGCGCTCCTTCCAGGCCAGCTCCGGATCGCCTCCATGCCCGTTCTCCGGCTGACCCCGCATATATAATGGCAGACTGGGATGCACCCCGCCGCTGCCCCGTGAACCATCGTCTGCGGAAGCGGGTAAATCCGGCCACTGGCCGGGCACCTGGGGTGGTCCCACCCATCGATCCGCCGGTGAGGCCCCCTGCCCCGCCACAGGAGCAGAAGCCGCTCCCGGCTGTTCCTGGTTGCGGCTTTGAAGCTCCCTTAACCGGCTTTGCCGCCTTCTTTGCACATTGGCCTTTACCTCCATCTGCCTCGCCCTCCTTTAGAAGCCTCGCCCCTTCTATGAGCCGTCAGTTCATCCTATGCCTGTCCCCGGAGCATTATGAAAACAGAACGTGGCCTGGCAGGACGATTCTACGGTATATAAGGGCTCCTTGGTCCGTAAGAATCAGCCGATTTAGCCGTGAGTCAGGCATTGTCCTAGGCCGACCGGGCATTTGTGGTGTTAGCGGGACGTTGGGATGGGCTGGAGCGGGCGTTAGCGAATGACTGGGACTGGATTGGTGGAGTGTTAATGAACCTCACAAACTCTAATGGACACGGGAGCCGCTATTTCGCCGAGCAGCGACCATTTGCGCTTTTCGCGGACACAGGAGACGTTATTACTGGCTTTGCAGCACCAAACTTACGCTTTTGCACCATATAGCGGCTCCTCGGTCCGTAAGAATGAAAAAACACCGTTTTTGCGGTATATAAGGGCTCCTCGGTCCGTTAGACCACAGAGAACCAATGGAGAATTAGCGGATATCCGTCGAAGAGCCAGCAGAAAACTAACGTAGAACTAGCGGGGGTCTGTCGAACAACCAGCAGAAAACTAACGTAGAACTAGCGGGGGTCCGTCGAAGAGCCAGCGGAGAACCAACGTAGAACCAACGTAGAACTAGCTGAGATTCGTCGGAACTCAGCTATCCAGACCTTACGCGCAGCTGTGAAAACACAGTTGCCTACACGGCTTTTTCTGCAAACATGCGGCTGTTGTCCCCCCAAGCTCAAAAAACACCGCCGCTCAGCGGCAATAGCCGGAGCGGCGGTGTTGCACCAAGTTTATTCAAAAGAAGTGGTCGTGCGGAATACCGCCGGCGGAGAACTCTGCGCCAGATGCAGCTTGTATCCGCGGATTCCTTGTTCAGTGGTTCCTTGCCCGGAGACTCTCTGTCCAATAAATCCCTTTCCGGAGGCTCCCTGTCCGGTACTTTCCTGTCTGGAGACTCCTCGTCCGGTAACGGTAGCGGTAGCCGCGCCTTCTGCCCCCTCCGGGCCGGCCAGCACGGTACCGGCGGAAACCGCCCAGTCCGGCAGCAGGACCACCAGCTCGGTATCCCGGTCTGCTGTTACCTCGGCATGGAAGCTTTCCGCATCCAAGTCCCATTCCAGGGTGACCCGGCCGGTATGGAAGCGCCAATCCCTCAGCCTGCCCCGTCTCCACCGTTCGGGCAAAGCCGGCAGCAGCTTCAGCATTCCCGGAGACGCCTGCAGCAGCATTTCCTGCACGGCGTTGATCACGCCCATGTTGGCGTCCATCTGAACCGGGGCAGTGGGCATATTCATGGAGACGCCCATTCCCCGCCAGTCATTGTGCAGCGTAAACAGATTGGGCAGCAGGCTGGCCCGGGTAAGCAAATCCAGACACTCCAGCGCCCGGCTGCCGTCCCCCAGACGGGCATAAACCGCCGCCATATGGGCCAGGGACCAGCCCGTTTGGGCGCCGATTTCCCGCTTTTGCACCGCTGTCTCGAAGGCCTGGAACAGGTCCGGATCCTTCTCCCGGGTTACCTCGTGGCCGGGGAAAACCGGGTACAGATGGGAGAGATGCCGGTGGGTGTAACGGTCCTCAAAATCCGGGTGGATCCATTCGCAAACCGCCCCGTCGCCGTTGATCCGGTACGCGGGAAGCCGCTCCAGCATGGCGCCCCACTCGGCAATTTCCGCCGGGTCCCCGTCCAAGGCACGGCTGCCGTCAATCAGATGGGACAGCAGCTCCTTCAGGAGCGCCACGTCCATGGTGGCATTGATGGTGGTGGGCATGGGATGGGCCAGCGGTTTGCCGTCGGCGGGCATGTAGTTCATGGGTGTATTCTCCGGGGACACGGACGGATACAGCTTGTAAATCCCGTTTTCGTCCGTTACCAGGAAGTCCAGATAGAAGGCCAGCGCCTCCCGCATAAACGGCATCGCCCTATCCCGCAAGAAATCCCGATCGCCGGTATACCGGTAATATTCGTCGTAATGACGAGCGAGCCAGGCGGCCGCTCCCGTCCAGTTCAGGATTACCGGCACAATCTGGTTGGGCGAACCGTTGCCCGGGGTAGTGCCTGCGGGAATATAGATGCCCCGGCAGCCGTAGAGCTTGCGGGCGTTGCTGCGGAAATCCTCCATCAGCCCTTCATAGTAACGGAACAGCGCCTCCGCCAGTCCGCCCAAACCTCCCGTATGCGCATGCCAATACATCATCTGGATGTTCTCGTTGGCCATATTATGGCTCCATACCAGCCGGTAATCCCCTCCCCATAAGCCGTACAACCCGAAGGGCTGGGCCTGGGGCTCGCCGGAGGTGCCGCTGATAAACAGATAACGGCCGAAGGACCACAGCTTCCGCACCAGCGCAGCTGGCGCCTCGCCTTTATAGGCCTCCAGCAGCAGCCGCTCATTGGGCAGCTCAAGCAAATCCTCCCCGCCGCCGTCCTCCAGCTCCAGGGATACCGAACGGTAAAGAGGCGTATGCAATGCCGCATGGCGGGCAAGAAGCTCCTCATAAGCCTGCTCCTCCGGCAGCCCGGCCAGCTCGGACTTCAACCTGGCAATCTCCGAATGGCGCTCCCCCTGCACGAACACCTTCACCAGAACCAGCACACGCTCTGTCTCCGCAAAATGGACAAATCCCTCCGCCGCCTCCAAACGCCCGCCCTGCGGAATCACCCGCAGCACGGCGCCGAAGTCGGTTCCGTCGTCATTTTGGGCCGCATACCAGGCGTATCCGCCAGACGCTCCCGTTTCAACGGACTGCGCCAGCGCCTTGAACTCCGGCGTATCGCCGAAGCGGTCGCTGGGGTGGAGGACCAGGCCCAGCCGTCCGGCAACACCGGTTAGGTCGCCGCCTCCCCCCACACAGTCGATGGCATACACCACCATCCCGTCGGCCCGGGAAACAAACAGTCTGCGCCGGAGGCTCTTGGAGCCGTCCTCCCAGCTGACCTCCACCTCGCCGGTATCCATTCGGAGAGACCGGCTGTAGCTTTTGAAGGCATGGTCACAAGGCATCTCCAGACGGAGGGCCGCCAGCGGAAACCGCGAGGCCAGCCGCGTCCCGTATCCCTGCTCCTTCAAGGCATCGGCCAACAGCCAGCTTGCCTCCAGATAACGCTTCTCATCCATCAGCCTCCGGGTCCGGGGCAGGACGCCGCTAACATCCGGCAGCTCATCCTTTTGCCCCCAGTGCCAAAGAGCCGCATGATTAAGCAGCACCGTCTCCTCCTGCACACCCCCGAACACGGAGGCCCCAACCACGCCGTTGCCGGAGGGCAGCGCCTCCCGCCACATATTGCCCCACCAGGCAGCCGGGTAGCTCATGATCAGCTTATCCGCATAGCTTGCTTCCGATGATTCCCGCATCTTTTGTCCCTGTCCCCTTTACGCCGTCATGATTCATGCTGTCCCCAGCCGGTATCCCCGTCTGTTCAACCTTCCGTTTCCGCCGCCAGACGTTCCATTTCCACGCTGGCCAAAAGAAGCGGAGCCACCCCCATCAGCACATCGCTGACCACGGCTTCGCCCAAATAATAGGCGTATGAGCCGTCCCGGTATGGACGGTTGCCCAATCCGGCTCCATGGCAAATGCTGTGGAGATGCACACCCTCCGCATCCTCTGTGACGAAATGCTTGCGGATGCCTTCGAAGGCACGCTCCACAGATTTACGTCCGATCCCGGACAGATAACCCAGCCGCAGACCCTTGGCCAGGGCATAGGTGAGCATGCAGGAGCCGGAGGCTTCCAGGTAGTTGCCCTCCCGGGCATTGCAGTCCATTACCTGATACCACAGGCCGGTCTCCCGGTCCTGAACCCGCAGCGCCGCTTCGGCGAACCGCTCGAAGATGCCCATCAACTGCCCCCGCTTGGGATGCAGCACGGGGAAGAACTCCAGCGCATCCACCATGGCCATGGCGTACCAGCCCATCGCCCGGCCCCACACATGCCGGGAGCGGCCGGTGCTGCTGTCGCACCAGCGCTGCTCGCCGGATTCGTCCCAGGCGTGGTGGAGCAGGCCGGTCTGGGGATTGCGGGTATGGCGTTCAACGAGCAGCAATTGGTGCGCTGTCTCATCGAACCAGGCCTCCTCGCCGAAGGTAGCCCCATATTCCGCCATAAACGGCGAGGACATATATAACCCGTCCAGCCACATCTGGAACGGATAAATCTTCTTGTGCCAGAAGCCGCCCTCGGAGGTGCGGGGCTGCCCGGTGAGCTGGGCGGCCAACAGCCGGGCCGCCTTGGCATAACGTTCCTCGCCCGTTTCCCGCCACAGGCGCAGCAGATTCTTGCCTTTATTCACATGATCCAGATTGTACTCATTCAGGGAGTACCCCTTGATGGTGCCTTCCTCCGGAATAAACACATCCATATGCCGCTTGACGAAATCATGGAACCGGGCTTCCCCAGTCCAATCACCGGTCCGGGTGAGGGCGGTCAGCGCCATACCTGCCACATAGCCCCATTTGTTGGCGATGCCGGGATGGTATCCGTCCTGGACCTTGGAGAGAATCGTATCGGCCACCTGGACGGAGAAGCGTTTGGTTTGTATCACATTGGTTTCAGTCTGCATCATCAAACTCCTTTTTGGATATACGGTTTATAAAAGGTGCAGCTGCCCTCTTTCATCAGCGGCAACACAGTAAGATCCTCGGGAATATCCGCCAGATACAGGTTGGCGTAGCCATTTTTGTCGCTGGTGAATAACAGGCGTTTGCCTTGGGCGTCAAATCTCGGGTGGGCATGCACCTTCTGGGAGTGGAAGCTGCAGCGCAGCTCGCAGAGAGTACGGGGGCCTTCATAAACCTCCCCGTTTTTGCGCCAGATGGAGAGGGTCTTCACATCCCCCCTGCCGTCCACCACCGCCTGCCCCAGCCCGTCGGCATAACCGTGCCAGGTATCAAAGGAAAAGTCCGTTTCCTCCATCCCCGTGTTGTCGTAGCGGATGCTGCCGAAGAAATTGGTGCCGTCGGCACGGAAGCCATGATACCCCACCGTTACACCGTCGGGGAAAAAGAACTCATGCCCCACCATCTCCAGCGGCTCCAGCCGTTCGCGGATTTTCCAGGCCTGACCCGTACGCAGGTCCAGCCCCCAGATGCGGTGATCCACCAGATGCCACGGCCCCTCATGGCAGAAGGTCATCAGCCAAGGCTCCGTGGTGGATGCATTGATGTGGGTAATAAAGCTTCTATCCTCGTACACCTGCTCCATCTGGCCGCTCTCCGCGTCAATACGGACGATCATGCTGTGGGGGGCGGCCTCCATCAGCTCCCGGTGGCCCACGTAGCCGTTGCCCAAATCCAGCCGGATGCGGGCGGACAGATCCTCCTGCACACAGGTCAGCACATAGCGGCTGTCAGCAGTAACGCTGGCATTGCCCAGCTGGTAGCCCGCCGGGGCGTCATACAGCACCTTCTCCTCCAGTGTCTTCAGATCCAGCCGGATCAGGCGGCGCTTCAGCTTCACAATAGCCGCACGTTCATCAGGAAAAAGACAGGCATCCAGAGCATCATTGTCCGGGTAATCCGTCAGCTGGATCATTTCCCCCGTTGCTGCGTGAAGGCTGAACAGATTGGTGCTGTTCCCCCTGTCGGAAATGAACAACAGCCTTTCTTCACGGTCATACCAGCCATTTTCCGTAAAATACAGATGGTGGCTGTGGGTTTTGTAATCGGTCAACTGCTTGACCTCTATGCCTGTCAGCCGGTCAACGGCTGTTTTCATCTCGCTTGGCCACACGGTTCCTTTGCCCATCATCGATTCCTCCCGCGGTTATTCAATTTTGAGGGTTGGGACCTGGCCGGCCCCACCATCCGCCCCTACTGTACACCCCTGCCGCCGGGCGGGCAATCGGACAAAATTAACACGTTTGCACTTTATTGTTCCCACCGGTTACATCAGGGGTTTGAGCCCCTCCCATTTCACCGTCCAGCTGCCGTCCTGCGGGAAACCGGGGTTATGTCCCGGGGCATCGCTCCAGCCGCAGGCCATCATGGCGATAGCAGTCAACAGGCCGCCGTTGCCGGGCAGATAAGCGGAGAGCCCCGGGCGCTGGTAGTTGTGGCCGTTGACCAGGTAGGTATTTTTTACCGCATCCAATAAGAGGAAATCCACGGCCAGATCCCCTTCGCCCAGCCGGGCCGCCGTCATGGCACACATGGGGAAGTCCCAGCCCCAGGCCGAATCCCACATCCAGACCTCCTTCACCTTGAGGAGGGTATTGCGCATAATCTCACGGTCCACCAGCGTGCCGGGCAGAATGCCCAAAGCCCCCAGCATGGACGGATGGTCACGGTTCTTGGCGGTAAAGGTATCCTCACACAAGGCATGGGCCAAATACACGCCGTCCGCCTGGGGAGGAGGAGACATGGAGGATGCTACCTCCACCCATCCCGGATCCGCGGCCACACCCAAACGCTCCGCCCAGCGGATGGCAATCTCCAGCCCGTATTTCCAATATTCCAGCTCATACGGCGGGTTTTTGCTGCTGTGCAGCGGATGGCATTCCTGCGCCGGAATCAGCGGCGGGCCCAGGTCATAAGCTCCTGTTTCGTCATTCCAATGGGCGTAAGACACCATAAAGTCAGCAGAGGCAAATACAAGCTCCCGGAACCGCTCCAGAGTTGCCTGCGACGGGTCCGCCTTGTAGATCAGCTCCGCCATGGTCATAGGATGGGGCTGCTGCCAGATCAGGCCCGGCGCCACCGGGGAGGGGCAGGGTTTGCCGTCAAAGCCTACCATCTTGGGCCAACGGGCGCCTTCGTAGCCCTGGGACTCCGCCAGCTCCTTGGCGATGGGAAGGATGCGGGTGTACCAGTCCATGCTTTTCAGCAGCTGGTCCTCGCGGCCCCACAGGGGAAAATGCGCACCGTGCCACCAATGCATCTCCAGGTGGGCCTTGCCGAACCAGCTGTTATACATCAGCCCTGTCTCCTGCGGAGGCAAGGAGCCTGCACTGTGCAGCGCGCACAAAAACTGGGACAGCACCACCCGGCGCTCCAGCTCGAAGGCGCGGGGATCGGTGCTGCCGGAGAAATCCACGGCCGCACCGCTTTGCCAGAAGGCCTCCCAATGGCGGCGGCTCCCCTCTTCAATCTCCGCAACGGTCACCGTATCCGGCTTCACCGGACCAAAAGCCACGGACAGCTCCAGGCTTTCACTTTCCAGCTCCGGAAGCAGGGTAATTTCGTGAATCCCGGTCTGCTCCAGCTGGCCGGCATTCCATTCCAGCTTAATCTCATAGCTGTCCTCGTCCATCACCCGGCCGATGCGGCCCTCTGTGGCTCTTTTTTCCAGAAGCAGGGTCGTATGCCGGTCATCATTCCCCCAATCCAAATCCACTGCCTTGGCCCAGGCGGAATGCGTCATATCCGGAGCCGGGAAACGAAGGAAGATTTGCAGCCGTCCGGCGGCAATCAGGGACGAACGTACGCGTACACCAATGGTATCCGCTTGGGGATGGCAGGAGGTAACCACACTGACAGGCACTCCCCGGACGCTGAATTCGCTGTGCAGAATACCTGTCCACAGGTCCATCCGCTGCCTGATCGCGGAGATATCCTCGGGGCCTGCCTCCTCTCCGGCTTCCAGCAGGAAGCGGAAGGATAACCGGCCCAGCTGCAGCCGGTGGGGATTCTGGCGGAGCCAGTGATACGCCTCGGGTTTACTCCCCGGCTTCATGGGGTAACCCACCATCCGTCCATGGGTATCAAACTGCTGCAGCTCTGCATCCTCCGCGGTAAATTTCCGGTGGCCCCCGGTAAAATGCCAGCCCCAATTGGATTGGGTGCCCAGGGGCACCTCATAGGCTTGCGGGAAGGTCTGCAGGCCGGTAATATCGGCGCTGAAGGCGAATTCTCCATTGCCCACGGTGAACGGGGACAACGGATCCCAATTTTTCAATTCCGGCTGGTGCCGTTCTACAATCTTGCGTCTGTCCATGGCTCCTCCTTGTGGCGGAAGCCGGAAACGCCTGGCCGGAAGCTACTCCAGCAAGGCGTCCGTCCGGATTCTCATCATGTCCCGGTACTTGCCGGGCGTAATGTCCTTGTATTTGCGAAAGCTGCGGATAAAGCTGTTCTCGTGCTGGTAGCCTACCTGCTGGGCGATATCCGATATCTTGTAGTCGGTTTTGAGCAGCAGCTCCGCGGCCCGGTCCATCCGCAGGCGGGTAAGGTAGTTGTAGATGGTTTCGCCGGTTTCCTGCTTGAACACCTGGCTGGCCAGGCTGCTGCTGATCTCGATGGATTCAGCGATCTCGGGGATGCCGATAGGCTCCCCTAACCGCTGCTTCATGTAGTCGATCATCCGGTGGCACAGGATAAAATCCTTGCTGGCGATGAGCCGGTGGAACCCCTCCGCCATCCGGATAGCCCGGGTGGAGAGCTCGCCTCCAATGTCCTCCAGGGTAAGCGTATCGAACCGTTCAAACCCGTGGCCGGGTGTGGAATCCTGCGGTGTAGTCCGGAGCTCCTCAATCCGTTCTGCCGTCTCCTGCAAAAGTGCTGCCGCAGCTGTAGGATACCCGTACCGGGAACGGATGGAGGCCGTCAGCCGGCCCACCGCCGCTGCCGCCGCTTCCGTCTCTCCGGCCTGGATAGCCCGGATCAGCTCTCCCATCGTCTCCTCGTCGGACAACGGCTCCATCACTTCATGGCCCGAGACCTCCCGGAAGGATATGACCTGCCCGTAACCCTGGTAAAGCCGGTAGGTAAGGGCATTCTCCGCCTCCAGCATCCCCTGGCGCAGCCGGGTAACGTCTGTCTGGGGGTTGCTGATACCGGCAGATACACTGAACTTCAGGAGCCGGGAAACCACCTCGATGGCCTCCGCCAGAATATGCTCCGCCTTGGATTCCGCCTCCGGCTGTTTCGGCTGGAGGAGGATGGCGGTTTTGTCGTAGCCGAAGTCGGCGCAGACAATTCTCCATTGGGGCTCGGACAGCTCGGCGGCAATGTTGGCCAGCGCGAACTTCAGGAGCGACCGGTCCCCGGCAGGGAAGGTCCGTTCGAACTCCTCGAACCGGTCAATGGACAGAATGGCAACCGTCACGGGTGCCTCTGACCAATCTCCGAAGTACCGCCCCCATTTTTCCCGGATATCCCGCTTGCCTGTGAGATTGCCCATGTAGATGTCGTATAGCAGCTTGGAGGAAGCCTCGGACATGGTTTCCCGGATCAGCTGGGCCAGATGGGCATGGTTGCTCAGCAGCTCTCCGGCCAGCTTTTCCAGGTCAATCCCGTCGGGATTGCCGCTTTTGCGGCTGCTGCCGCCGTAGGTGTTGAACAGCTGCTTCAAGCGCCGAATCGGACGGTAGGCGGCGGCGTTGATATAGAAGACCGTAACCAGGCCGATGAGAATGGCCGCCAGAGAAACCAGCAGCACGGCATCCCGGACGGTTTTGGACTTGGCCAGGAGGCTGTCCTGCTCGATGATGGACACGAAGCGCCACCCTGTCTCCGGGGATTCCAGCTGGTTCACCAGAAGCTTGCGCCCCTGATACGGCATCTCATAGGTGCCGTCCACGGACATTTCCCGGATGCCCTCCCGGATCGCCTCTTGGTCCACCTGGTAATTGGAGGCGGAATACAGCACCTCATCCTGCTGGTTAATGATGTAGCGCATCCGGTTGAGGTTGTTCAGCACCGGCGGGTTGAGCCGGGCGAAGAGGTCGTCGCTTTTCAGGTTGACGGCGACAATCCCCTTGAATTGGCCTTGAATCATAATCTTGCGGAACAGGGTGATCTCCGAACCTTTGCTCCCCGCTCCCTCCGGGACCTGCCGTTTCTTGATAAGGGTCATGCGGTCCCCGAATTCATGCTGGACGCTGACCCAGTCCGAATCCACGAAGGTCAGTCTGCTGGAGCTGTAGCCCTGGGGCAGGGCAAGAAAGCTTTCCCGGCTCAAATCATATACGTAGAGGCTTTTGATATACTGGGAATTGCCGATGAGCGTGGATAAAAGCTGGTACAGCTCAGAAATATTGGCGAAGGAGTTCTGCACCTCTGCGGTTAGAAACTCATAAATCCGGCTGTTCACCGCCACCTGGACGGCTACCTTGTCACTTTCCTTGATGGATTCGTCGATGACACTCATGTTCAGCTGCAGCATCTGCCGCTGGGGCTCACTGAGCTCCTCCTGCAGCACCGATTTGGAGGTGTAGTAGGAGGTCAGGCTCACCGCCAGAATAATGATGAAAACGATTACGGTCTGTACCAGCACGAGCCGTGCTTGTGTATGGGCAAAGTTGCTTTTCACCCAATTCTTGAAGGATTGTGTCACGGTTTTAGCCCACCTTATAGTCAGGATGCTACCCTGAAGCAACACGGTCCAGGCCGCAGGCCGGATGTGTTGTTGAAGCCTCGAGATCGGCACAGCCGATTTGAGGGCCTTCTTCGATATTCATCGTTCTTCGGTGCGGCAGGTGCCGCAGCATGGGTGCCTGTACCCATTATAACGCGGCCGCTCACCCGTGACACGCTCCTGGGAGTCTATCCCCGCAGATACTCCCTCATCCGCTCCGCCTCAATGCCCGCCAAGAGCACAATGCCGATGCCGTGGGTATCGTTGAGGTTCCAGCCCAGATCATGCTTATAGTAGGAATGGGAGTGGGACCAGCTGGAGCCCTTGCAGACTCCGTAAAGATTGCCGTGCCGGTCGATGGTGCGGCTGCACAGACCCAGCCAGCCCTTCTGCACCGCCTGGGCATAACGCTCCGGCTCCTCCAGCCAGCCATGCCGGACGCCCAGGGCGAAGCCGTACATGAACATGGAGGTGCAGGAGGATTCCTCATAGGATTCATGGTCCACCAGCACCTGGTGCCACAGCCCGTTAGGGCCCTGGAGCCGGAGATACCCCTCCGCCAGCTCCCGGTAGAAGGCCAGCACTGCCGGATAATCCCGGTGATCCGACCGCAGAACGGACAGCAGCACCGCCAGGGAGAAGAACACCCAGCCGTTGCCCCGGCCCCAGGCCGTACCGGATTGGCGGTTCTCCGATACATTGAACACATGGCTCATGATCTGCCGTTCCGGCATATACAGGTAGTTCTTGTACAGCAAGAGCTGCCTGGCCGCTTCATCCACATAAGCCGGGTTCCCGGAAAGCTCGGCATAACGGCACAGGAAGGGAACACTCATGTACATATCGTCACACCACATCGTGTTGCGCATACTGATGGATACGCCGGCCTTGCGGTACAGCGCCCCGTCCGGCATCCGGTCCTGCTCCTCCATAATATAACGGGCGATGTCGTCCGCCGCCTGCTCCACTCCCTTAATAGGCCGGAGACGGGAGGCCAGAATGGACAATGCCCCGAAGGAGCCGCAATCGTCCAGACTGTCCACATGGGAGAGCTGGTTATTCAGGCCGGCCGCTCCGAAGGTTTCCCGATCCCAGAGGGAATAGGCATAGGTGGAGGTGGCAAATTCCACATGCCGCGCCACATAATCCGCCAGATCACTGCGGCCCAGCTGCTTGGAGGTCTCCAGAAGGCCGAACAGGGTTACGCCCAGGGGATAATTCCAGCGGCCGAACAGCTCATTCTCCAGGAAAGGCCGCACATGGGCCCCAGGTTCGCCGGCCATCCAGAAGCAAGGCCCGTCGATTCCGGGCGCAACCGTGTCCATAGCCAGGTAGGGGGTTATACTTGAAACCGCCTCCGAGGTAAAAGGACCGAGATAAAGCCAATTCCCTCTCCAGCCGTGCACCCGGCAGGGCTGGACCAGCTCCGCCCCCGGTGTCAGAAGCGAGAGGGTAAAACCCCAGCCCTGCTTCCCGCAGGTGCTGCGGGCTACCAGTTCCCCGCTTCCCGGTGCAGCGTCCAGCTCCAGGGCAAAATCCCCCGCCTCCCGGGACGCATAAACACGGGTCCCGTTCCATTCCAGCTCCAAGGGACCGCGTGCGGTGCCTGCAACAGCAATCCTGGCGGGCTGAAGCCCCGGATTCACCAGCTTGGTCCAGGCATACGCGGTAAGCTCCGGACGGTTGCCGAAGAGAGAGTCCAGCGGGCATGGGCTTGCGTCCTGCCCGGCTGCTTCCCCGTTCCCGGCGGGAACCAAGCGCTCCGGGAGCCATCCGGAGTGGATATGACCTTCCGGCTCAGCGGCAGCGGGAATGCGGTCCAGAGGCCGGTCCAGGGGTGCCGTGTAGATCCAGCCCTCCTCACCCTCCCGCTCCAGAGAAGGGGCAAGAAAATGCAGAGGTTTGTTCTTGCGGTTGCCGGTGCCGAATTCGGCTCCCGCGCCGCCGGCGCTGTTTTTGCCCAGCTCCAGCACAAAATGGTTCCAGCCCTTCACCAGGTTCACCTTCAGCTTGAGCACCGGCAGCTCGGCGGACTCCTCCTCAGGGGAAGTGCCCACACGCTGCTGGCCGTTGTGATAAAGCCGCACCGGTCCGGAGGGACGGAGGTGGAAGATGAATTCCTCCCCTTCTGCGCTCCACAGTTTGGCCCAGGCATATACGAGCTGGCCTTCTTGCATGGATGGGAACATACTTGCCAGCGGGAAGGCGTACATGTGGTTATCCAGCTTGCGGATGGGCGACCTCCGCGTCACCCGGTAGACGGGTCCATGAGGCGGGTTGGCCCCGATATAACGCTGCGCCATGGTCTCCAGCACATGGGGAATGCTGGTGCCTGCGCTTTCTCCCGCCATGCTTTCACGGGGATCGAAGTATTGGGTCATTGGTCCGCCGCTCCTTTGCCTGCCGCGCTGGTGACCGCTTCCCGTGAGCCGCCGCCACCCAGCACCTCTTCAATGGTGATGGGACGGTGCTCCTTCACGGAGCGCCAAACGGCCTCGCCTGTGGCTACGGAGTACGCGCCATCCTCTGCCCCCGACAAAATCTTGTAGGGGCGGTATTGATCCTCGCCCAGGAACAGGTCCTCGATCAAAAGCGGATCACCGCCGCCGTGGCCGCCTTCCCGGTGCACCACATGGATGGTTTCCTTGGAGCCGAACAGCGGGAAGTAGTCGATGGTCTGTACCGGCGTCGGGAACGGAGTCCGCGCTGGCATATGGTATTCCACTGTCTCCAGGCGCCCCTTGGTGCCGTTGATGGCCAGACGGTAGCCTTCGTACGGCAGGGAGAAATTAACCGAATAGCTTAACAAGGCGCCGCCGTTATAGCGGATTGTGGCCGTATAGGTGTCCTCAATTTTGATGTCGGAATCAAAGATGCAGCGGTCAGGACGGTATTCGGAAAAGGGAAACGCATTCTTCACCGCTTCCATATTACCAAGATGGTCGTCCGGCACGCGGATGTTCTTGCTGCGGGAATTCCAGCGGGAATAATATTCACACTGGCCGGTGTAATCGCAGGTGCCGCAGAAGCGCCCGTCCTCCTTCTTGGGGTTGGCCTCCCCTTCCGCGCCGTAATAGTTCAGCGCCCCGTAAGCGAACACTTCTACCGGCTTTTGGTCCAGCCACCAGTTCACCAAGTCAAAATGATGGGTGCTCTTATGCACGGACAAGCCGCCGGACAGCTCCCGCTGCCGGTTCCAGCGTTTGAAGTAGCTGGAGCCGTGAAAGGTGTCCAAATACCAGTTGAGATCCACGGAGGTGATCCGCCCCAGCTTGCCGCTGGCCACAATCTCCTTGATT
The DNA here is from genome assembly GCA_023393235.1 of Bacillota bacterium. Lineage (GTDB taxonomy): Bacteria > Bacillota > Bacilli > Paenibacillales > NBRC-103111 > Paenibacillus_AR. The sequence continues at coordinate 29,167 of JAEWMH010000055.1, forward strand.
TTGGTATGAACCGGGCCGTAGCGGTAGTTGAAGGTAACGGTCACCTTGCCCTTGCTGGCCTTCTCGGCCTCCATCACCTGGCGGCATTGCTCCCCTGTGATAACCATGGGTTTTTCGGTAATCACATCCAGGTCGTGCTCCAGAGCAGCAATGATGTACCGGGCATGGGTATCGTCACGGCCTGCCACGATAATGCAATCCGGGCGGGTTTCCTTCACCATCCGGTCGAATTCATCCTCCCCGTAGGTGTTGATGTCCGCATGCTCGGGAAACCGGGACCGGTAGGTATCGAACCGCACCGGGTCCACATCGAGCAGACCCACAACCTCACAGGTTGCGGAGAAGGTGCTCCAGATGGGCTTGACGAACATCCCCAAAGCACGGCCGCTGACGCCGCAGATGGCGTATCTTTTTTTCATGGCAATATACATTCCCTTCCGTATGTTGGAAATCTGCCCGGCGAAGGAGTGAATAGGCTCCACCGGGCAGACCCGTTATGTTATTTTTTTACTTTGGCATACCATTCCTGAACCCGTTTGGTGACGGTCTCGCCGCCTGCCTTTTTCCACCGGTCCACGAACTCATCGAACTTCTCAATCGGCCATTCGCCGATGACGATCTTGGTCAGATATTCCTGGAAGAGCTTGTGGGACTGGATGTCCGGGAACCCTTCGTATACGGTGTTCGGCAGGCCGTCACCCGCAATACGGCGGGCATCCGCGGTGCTGACTACAAAAATGTCGGATACCATCTTCTGCATATTCTCCGGAATGGTTTCCTTAATCCGGATATCCATGTCGTCCTTGGTGGTCAGGTTGCGCATACCCAGACCCAAGGGACGGCTGTCCTCCGCCGGGAGGATTACCTTCTTGCCGTCCACCACCTGATGCTGCAAACCCTCGATGCCGAAGCGGGTAAATTCGGCGTTATTGGTGTCATAGAAGAAGTCCAGCAGCTTCAGGGATGCTTCCGCCTTACCCTTGGCCGAGGTGGGGATGATCCATTCCGGCTCGCCCATGCTCTTCTGGGTGACGAACGCCTGGAAACCCTCTGCCTTGGGCAGCGGCATCCCGATGATATAAGCATTGGGGGCGCTCTTCTGCATAGCTGTAAAGCGGTCGCGCAGGTTGGCGGGAAGGTGGTACCAGCTGCCCAGCAGGTTGTTGTTGATTTTGGCCGTGCAGATGTCGCCTTTGTTCAGGTAGGTTTCATTGTCCAGAAGCTTCTCCGCATACAGCTCACGGATAAAGCCGATGGCGGCCTTCATGTTGGGAGTCACGCCGGCATATTGGATCTGGCCGTTGTACTCATCCCATTCCGGGCTGCCTTCCCACATGGCCACGCCGTACATGGCAAACAGGTGGTCCATCCACTTGCCGAACTCCCGGCCGGAGGTGGGCAGCTCGTCAGGCTTTCCGTTGCCGTTGGGGTCCTTGTCGCGGAAGGCTTTAAGCACTTCCTTGTATTCCGCTGTGGTTTTGGGCAGCGGCAGGCCAACCTTGTCCAGCCAGTCCTTGCGGATCAGCGGCGCCCGTTCAGGCACCAGGAATACCTTGGGCACGTAATAAATTTTCCCGTCCGGCGAAGCGGAACGGACTACATCCCATGCTTCCTTGGGGATGTTCTTCCATACGTTGGGCGCATATTTGGGCAGCAGGTCATCCAGTGCAAGAGCGCCGCCTTGTTTGATCAGAGTCTGCTCGATGCCGCCGATGGGGCGCAGAATATCCGGCATGTCTGCGGAGGCGATCATCAGATTGAGATATTCCGTAGGTTCGGAGCCCGGGGGAGTGGTCATCAGCTGGTACTGCACTCCGGTTTTTTCTTCCACATATTTCACATGGGGATTATTCGCATCGGGAATGGTGCCTACGCCCATATGGCTCTTGAACACCTTAACCTGCACACTTTTGCCGCTTTGGGCTGCCGCTCCCGGGTCACCGGCCGCGTCCTCCTTGCCGGAGCATCCGGCCAAGGCCGTTACGGCCAGAAGCGAAGCCAGTCCGGTCAGCTGCACAGATTTGCCAAGCCAACGTTTTGTCATGTATAAATCCTCCCTTTTTAATTGAAGATGCCGTGGAAAATCTGTTCCTATATCAAGCCGTGTCCGGCCTAATACCGTTGCTGCATGTTATCTGTGGCCGGGAACCGCTATTCCTTCAGGGAGCCCAGCATGGTGCCTTTGACAAAATATTTTTGCAAATACGGGTACACCAGAATAATCGGCACTGTAGCGAACAAAATCGTAGCCGCTTTCAATGTGGTGGTGTTAAAATCGTAATCGCCTGCCAGCAGGCTGGCGGAGGCCAGCTCCTCCGGCGAGGTCAGATATGCCCGAAGCTTCATTTGCAGCGGCCATTTGTCCGGATCCCGGATAAACAGCACCGCCCGCTGGAAGGTGTTCCAGTAGCCTACTGCGTAGAACAGGCTGACGGTGGCCATGACCGGCTTGGACAGCGGCAGATAGATGCGGAACAGAATACCGGCATCGGTACAGCCGTCCATCCGTGCAGAGTCATCCAGCTCGCCGGGGATGCCCATGAAGAAGGTCCGGATGATAATCATGTTGAAGGTGCTGATCAGACCCGGCAGGATCAAGGCCCAGAGTGAATTCATCATGCCCATTTCCCGGATCACCAGGAAGAAAGGAATCATCGGCGCATTGAAAATCATGGTAACGATAATGCCGAACATGATGGGCTTACGAAGCAGAAACTCCTTGCGGGACAGCGGGTATGCCATAACCACCGAAAACAGCATACTCAGGAAGGTGCCCAGCACGGTAATATAGATGGTTACGCCAAAGGATGTCCATAATCCCATGTTTTGAAAAATCCGCTCCCAGGAGGCGGTGGTGAATTCCACCGGAAACAGGAATACCTGCTTGGAATCAGCGGCAATGGGAGAGCTGAGGGACACAGCCAGCAGGTTCAACAGCGGGAACAGCATCGTGGCCGAGGCCAGTGCCAGAAACAGATAGTTGAACGCCTGAAAGATTTTTTCTCCACTTGTTTGCTTCATCACCATAACCCCTGTTCTGTTTTTCGGGCAAGCCGGTTGAATGTCCACAAGAGGGCAAAACCGATGACCGATTGGAATAAGCCAATGGCTGTCGTCACGCTGTATTGGCCCTGCAGAACCCCTGCCCGGTACACATAGGTTTCGATGATGTCGCCTACCGAATACGTCATCGGCGTCAGCAGATTATACACTTGATCGAAGCCCAGCTCCAGGAAATTGCCGATATTCAGCAGGAACAGCGTCAGGATGGTGGGGAACATGGTAGGCAGCGTAATATGAATGGTTTGCTTCCAGCGGTTAGCGCCATCCATAACGGCCGCTTCATAAAGATTCGGATTGATTCCCGTGATTGCCGCCAGATAGATGATGGTTCCCCAGCCGACTTCCTTCCAGATCCCGGACAGCACCACGATGGGGCGGAAGAAACGCTCCTGCTGCATGAAGAGGACCGGCTCCATTCCCATCCAGCCGCGGAATATGTTGACCACACCTTTGTTGGACAGGAGCTCGAACACGATGCCGCCGACCACTACCCAGGACAGGAAGTGGGGCAGGTAAAACAGGCTTTGCATCACCCGTTTGGCCAGCATGTGCCGGACTTCATTGAACAGCACCGCCAAAATAATAGGAGCGGGGAAGCCGAAATCCAGCTTGTAGAAAGCGATAACGGCCGTATTTCGTAATACATTGTAAAAATCCTGATACGTGAATAGGAAGGTAAAGTTGTCGAAGCCGATCCACTTGCTTCCAATAATCCCCTTCATAATCTGATAGTCCTGGAAGGCGATCATGCTCCCCCCCAGGGGCACATATTTGAAGATGATAAAATACAGCACGCCGGGCAGCGCCATCAAATAGAGCATCCAATGCTTCCGCACATTCGTAAGATAGCGGTTTTGACCGGATTTGGTTTTGACGGCGGCTGAGGGCGGGTTGTTCTGCTCCATTTCCGTGTAAGCTTGTGCCACTGCCGCGAACCTCCTTTGCTTTGTGTACCGTCATCTTACCTGCCGCAGCAGCCGGCGGACAATAGTGCATTCCTCGGCGCAATGAGCCGATACGTGATTTCACGGATAAGGGTGGGATGAAGGGAATCGGTTAGTTGCAGCTGCAGGCGGGGCTGTTTACGGTGTAGGAGAGCAGCTAGACGGGGGGCCTGGGCAAATGGAGGATCCGTTCATAGGCTGGAGGATCGGTTGGTTCTGTGGAAAGTAAGCGCATACTTGTGATTTATGCGCATAGGCGTGCCGTGTATGTGCATTGGGGAGCGGGACGGAGACGTTCCTCCATAACTTGGAAGGGGGGAAATGCAAAAGTGCACTTCATTACTGCGAATGGCCTGTTATAACCGGCTTATCCTGCAAAAGTGCATTTCATTTCATGCTGAAGGGGGCAATTAGGGGTCCGGCAACGGAAATAGCTGCACTTTTGCATTTTGGACTGTCTTATCCAATGCCCCGCGGCAGCAAAAAGAAGCTGTACGGCATTATACCGCACAGCTTCTCTATTCACGCGGACTATTCCTCTGGGCTGAACATGGATTCCTTCTCCTGGTGAAGCTTGACACTCATAACCAGGCCCAAGGATAACATGTTGATCAAGAGAGACGTTCCCCCATAGCTGATGAAGGGCAGCGTAATCCCTGTCAGCGGCATCAGCCCCAGGAACATCCCGATGTTCTGGAAGATCTGAAACACATACATGGACACAATGCCCACAATCATATACGAACCCGCCAGATTGGTGGACTGAATGGAGATTAGAATCATCCTGTATATCAGGATAAAATACAACAGCAGGAGCGCCGAGGACCCAATAAATCCGAATTCCTCGGCCACCACCACGAAGATGCCGTCCGTATACGCCACCGGCACAAAGTTGTTGTGCACTGAATTGCCTTGCAGATAACCGTCACCCCGCAGGCCGCCGGAGCCGATGGCAATCTTCGAGCGCAAATACTGGTAGCCGCTTACGGCCGGGTCCACGTTGTCGGGATCAATAAAAGTATCGATCCGGTCCACCCAATGGTCGTATTTGGTGCCTGCTAATTTGACAATATCCTCATGATAGGTCTTGAAGGTATAAACAAATCCGCCCACCAACATCACCACCAAAGCGGTGCCGATGAGCACATGGGTATACTTGACATTGCTGATCCAATACATGCCCAGAAGAATAACCAGGAAGATCATGGCATTGCCCAAATCGGGCTGGACCAGCACCAGCATAAACGGCACAAATGCAATAAGCCCGATGGGAAGCACATCCCGCATGAACTCCAGGCGCTCCCCCTTCTTGCGGGCGGCATAGGCGGCGATGGCGATAATCAGGAGCACCTTCATCAGCTCCGCAGGCTGGAAGTCACCGATGACCGGAAGGCTGAACCAGCCTACCGCCCCTTCCCGTTCGGTCCCCCATACAAAAAGGGCAGCCAAAAGCAGAACCCCTGTTATATATCCGTAAGGCGCCGCTTTGATCAGAAGCCGGAAATCCACCAGCGATACGGTGAAAAACACCGCAAAGCCGATAGCCGCATTCACCGGTATCTTCTTCCAAAAATTCGGGCCGTATTTGACAATATCCACAGTGGCGCTGTAAACAAGAAAGCAGCTGATTACCACAAACAAAATCAACAGAAATACAATAAACCAGTCATAACGCTTCAGTTTGGCCAGCATGCTTGATCAACCTGCTCCGAAGAATTTCTTCATTTTGCCGAAAAGGCTCACTTTATCATCCAGCTGCAGAAGCGGAACGGTATCGCCCAGGATACGCCGGGCAATATTGCGGTAGGCAATCGCCGCTTTGGAGGCGGGATTCATGACCGTAGGTTCGCCGATATTGGCGGCTTTAATCACATGCTCGTCGTCCGGAACAATTCCCAAGAGATCAATGGCCAGCACCTGGCACACCTCATCAATATCCAGCATGTCGCCCTTCTTCATCATGTTGGGCCGGATCCGGTTGATGACCAGTTTGGGCGAACGGATGCCATCATGCTCCAAAAGCCCGATAATCCGGTCCGCATCCCGTACCGCCGCATTTTCGGGAGTGGTGACGACAATAGCCTTGTCCGCTCCGGCTACGGCATTTTTGTATCCTTGCTCGATGCCCGCAGGGCAATCGATAATCACATATTCGAATTCCTGCTTCAGCTCCAGAACAATCTTGCGGACAGCGTCAGGCGTCACGGCATTCTTGTCCTTGGTTTGGGCAGCGGGAAGCAGATACAGCTCAGCGAACCGCTTGTCCTTGATCAGCGCCTGGTTCAGCCTGCAGCGGCCGTCGGCCACATCCACCAGGTCATAGATGATGCGGTTTTCCAAGCCCATTACCACGTCCAGATTGCGAAGTCCGATATCCGTATCCACCATGCAGACTTTTTTGCCCTGCAGAGCAAGCGCGGTGCCGATGTTGGCGGAGGTGGTGGTCTTACCGACGCCTCCCTTACCGGACGTAATCACAATTGCGTCCCCCATGTGAACACGCTCCTTTGGTCACATACCCCCTTAGCCTTTATGGGCGGATCCGGGACATATGCTGTACTTTATCGATTTCCATAACGCCGTTATTGATATAAGCAAACTCCATATACGTATCGCCGATGGCCCACTCGTCCGGCGGGCGGCTAATGATCTGCGCAATGCGCAGCTGTGTCGGCTTCATATGGGAAGCGGTAATAATTGCCTTCTCGTTACCTTCCATTCCTGCATGGGCCATTCCCCGAAGGGAACCCATGACATAAATATCCCCTGTGGCGCTTACCGTTCCGCCGGGGTTCACATCACCGATTAAGAGCAGGTTGCCTTCCATATGCAGCACCTGTCCGGAACGGACGATGCTTTTGACCAGATGAATGGGCTCTTCCGCCTTCTCCTGGGGTTGATCGTTCTCCGACTCAATGGACTGGATCAAGAGATTGCCCCGGGTGCCGATTATCTCCCGGATCTGCTCCTTCTCCTCATCGGTAACGGTTCGTTTGCCCAGCTTGACAAAAACGTGAATGAGCGGGCCGGTAAGGATGTTCTGATGTGTTTTCTCCAGCTTTGTAGTCAAATCCCCGATTACCGATTCAAACGGACAACTGTCATCGAGGAGAAACAGCAAGCCGTCCTTGACGCCTTTAATCCTGACCGGATGTTTGACTGCCGCCATGCTTTTCCCTCCTGAACATACTCTTTCTGTCCGAGCGCCCCGATTTCCTGCCGCGGGATGAAAATTAATCCTCCTTGGGCTTCTGGGAAACCATATCCTCCAGCCATTTGCGCAGGGGAACATAAATGAGCAGCGCAAACAAGAGATTAATCAGGACGCTGGGCAGCATGATGTGGAAGAACATCCACTGCGGCGTATCCTTCGTCACTTGGAACAACCGGTACAGACTGTAGAGAATGCCTTCAAATAAAAAGTTACCCATGGTGATGATGAACATGCTGAACAGAATATTGGGCCGTGACCGGGAGGAGGCCATGCCGCACACATAACCGATCACACCCATAGAAAAGGAATAGGCGCCGATCATCGTCGGGCCGTAATAGACAATATCATGGAGAAGGCCGAAGCCAAGCCCGTAAAACAGGGAAAGATGCCGGCTATAATATAATCCGATAAACATAATGACGACCAGCGTAAAATGGGTGGACACGGCCACATTCCCCTGCCACACGGAAGGGATAATCCATTTAAGCACGGTCCCCTCCAATAAAAACAAACCCGTCACCAGCGCAAACAAGAGTCCCCGGTTCATCGCCATCACTCTACCTCAGGCACTTTCACAACCAGAACCTCGCGCAAATGGCGGAAGTCCGTCGCCTTGGGCTTGACGGTGGCCAGATAGTTAATGCCGAAATCACCGACACGCTTTTCGGAGACAACCCCGATTACCAGTCCCTTGGGAAAAATCTGGCCCAGCCCCGAGGTGACCACAACATCACCGGGCTCCAGTTTCATCTCGCTCCTCTGGTCGATCCGGGTCATGACCAAACCCTGCTCCTCATTGCTGTAATAGTCAATGGTGCCGAACACCAGGTCTTCCTTCCCGAGCACGGTTGCGGAAATCCCCTTCTCCAGTTGGCGCTCCGCCGAACCGCCGGATTCCGCATTCATATCCACCAACAGCTGGACGCTGGAGGTAAAGTTGGAGACACGGGATACCCGGCCGATCAACCCCTCCACGGACATAACCGCCATATTCTCCTTAATGCCGTCCAATGAACCCAAGTTGATATTCACCGTATTGCTGTACGGATCGGGGCTGACGGAAACCACTTCCGCCACCATGTATTGGTAGTTATCGGCATTCTTCTGGCGTTCGGTAAATCCGAGAATCTCCTGGAGATGCTTGTTCTGCGCCTCCAGCATATTCAGCCGCATTGTATCCTGGGCATAGTGGGTCAAGGTTTTTTTGAGCTGCTTGTTTTCCTTGTAGGTGTTCTTCAGGTCCTCCACATCCCGAAAGAAACCCGCTGCATACCGAGCGGGCTTGTAGAGCCAACCTTGTGTCCATGCTACCGTATCCTTAATCACCCGTTCCGGCCAGGTCATTTCCGAGCGTCTGCTCAAGGTGAGCCCCATCAGCGCGATAAAGACCATCAAAGCCAGGAGCAGCGTGAGCAGCTTTTTATTCCCCAGCAATCGAAACACTTGTTACACCCTCATTCTGAAAATTCCCCGCAAAGTGAAGCTTGGGCTATGAAGCTGATACGGATTACTTTGCGGGGGCCCCGTAAGATCAAATTCCCGATTTTCCTATCTGCAAATTAGCGTCTTCCCCGGTAAGCCGGACCCGATCTGGACTTGAACAGATGAATGTTCTCCAATGCCCGTCCGGTTCCGATGGCTACACAATCCAGCGGATTCTCCGCCACCAGCACCGGCATGCCGGTTTCCCGGGCCAGAAGCTTATCCAGGTTGCGCAGCAGCCCGCCGCCGCCGGTGAGCACAATCCCCCGGTCCATAATATCCGCAGCCAGCTCGGGCGGACATTTCTCCAGGGTCACCTTCACGGCTTCCACGATGCTGTTCACCGTATCTGCCAGGGCGTCGGCTACCTCCAGGGAGGTGACCGCAATGGTCTTCGGCAGGCCGCTGACCAGATCCCGGCCGCGGATTTCCATAGACTCGGCATGATCCCCCGTCAGGGCCGAACCGATCTCCAGCTTCATCTGCTCAGCGGTACGTTCACCGATGGCCAGATTATAGGTCCGTTTGATGTACTGGATGATGGCGTCATCCATTTCGTCCCCGGCAATCCGGATGGACCGGGAGGTGACGATGCCGCCCAGCGAAATAACGGCTACCTCCGTGGTGCCGCCGCCAATGTCCACGACCATGCTGCCGGTGGGCTCCCATACGGGAAGATCTGCTCCGATGGCCGCTGCGAAGGGCTCCTCAATGGTATACGCTTCGCGGGCTCCGGCCTGCTTAGTTGCATCCTCTACGGCGCGCTTCTCCACGGCGGTAATGCCGGAGGGCACGCACACCATCACGTTGGGGTGGCGCTGGAACAGAACCCGCTGCTTCTGGGCCTGACGGATAAAATACTTGATCATCGTAGCCGTTGTTTCAAAATCAGCAATGACCCCGTCCTTCATGGGGCGCACCGCCCGGATATTGCCGGGGGTACGGCCGATCATCATCTTGGCGGAGTTGCCTACCGCCACAATCGCTTTATTGGAGGTATCGGTGCGCTGGGCTACCACGGAGGGCTCCCGGACGACAATTCCTTTTCCTTTTACATACACGAGGGTGTTTGCTGTCCCCAAATCAATTCCTAAATCCTTCGTAAAGCCGCCAAACATGGCACGCTCTCCCTTCACTGGCCAATTATCGGTTTCATCCAAGCCTTTTTTTGCAGATCAAGCTTCTGCGTTCCCGAGACGGGCTGCGCTTACCCCTGCCCCTCCAGGGTGATTCCTTTTAGACGGGCAACATGCTGCTTTGGTTTAAGCGGTCCGGTCTCTTCATGAAACCTTTCGTATCCGCCGGTCCGTTAGGGTCCGTGCGGAGGTGAAAAAACTTCAACCGCCCAACGCCGGCGGCTTCTATATCTGCTCCCCGGAGCGCAGGCTTCCACACTTCCAGCCGCCACCGGTTCAGGAAAATTTGATATTCAAATTTTATTATATAAAAAAGTCAACGACCGATGCAATTCAGCGATGAACGTTCCTCTTTTAAGCGATGAGGGTACGTCCTTAGAGGTAGACTTTTATGCCGAATCAGGCTGGTTTGTTACCTTTGCGCCCCGGTCGCCCCTGTAACGGAACTCAGCGACTCTTACAGGCTTAAAACTGGCTGTTTCCCCCGCTAACGGAACTCAGGAGCTCTTACAGGGCTTTTGGCCACCTTTGCACACGTAAATCCGGCGCTAACGGTCGCTCAGTTCCGTTAAAACTTCAAACCATCCAAATTCAGCGTCTAAGCGTCATTTAGTTCCGTTACGCCCCACCGCGGCTTTAACCGCCGAGCAACCATCATACGGCTAAGGTGCGCTCACATCAAACCCCGTTCCTTCATACTCAGAAAGGTGCCGTCGCCGATCACCAAATGATCCAGCACATCGATGCCTATGATCTCCCCGGCCTCCATCAGCCGCTGAGTCAGCTCAATGTCCTCATGGCTGGGTGTAGGATCGCCGCTGGGATGATTATGCGCACATAGAATAGAAGCGCTGCTCCGCTGGATGGCCGACCGGAATACCTCCCGGGGATGCACCACCGTCGCATTGAGGCTGCCCATTGAAATGGTCTCGCGCCCGATCACATGATTCTTCGTATTCAGAAACAGGCACACAAAATGCTCCTTGTCCAAATACCGCAAATCCTCCATCAGAAGCTCCGCGGCATCACCCGGGTTGCGGATGGTATACCGTTCCTCCGGCGCCGAGCGGGACAATCTTCTGCCCAGCTCTACTCCCGCCTGAATCTGCATGGCTTTGGCGGGACCAACACCCTTAATGGCCGTCAGTTGTTCGATGCGCATTTCATTCAAGCCTTTCAAGCTTCCCGCCTCCCGGAGCACCCGTTCAGCCAGCCGGACCACCGACTCCGCCACCGTACCTGTACGCAGCAGAATTGCCAGAAGCTCCGCATTGCTTAATGCCTGCACCCCATAATGGAGCATCCGCTCCCGGGGCCGTTCCCCTGCAGGCGTATCCCGCAGAATCATATCTAAAGAACCCATTGTCCCACTCCTCTAATGATAATAGGGACACGGGTTCTTCCCGATGCCGCATGACAAGCACATGCAGAATTCATTATAGCACGTTTTGGCAGCAAAAACCGCGTCTTCCAAAAAAGAAGGGAGCCCTTTCCATCCCTACTTTCTGGCGATCCGCTGCCTGACGGTGGAAACCATATGCTCCGCTGCCGCAACCGGATGGTACAGCATAATCCGAGGGCCGGAATAACGCATAACCGTCCTGATTTGTGCCCGCATTTCCTTGTTATAACAATGGATGGGGCAATGTTTGCAGAACGGCTTCTCCTCACCGAACCGGCAATGCTCCAGCCGCTTCCCCGCATATTCCAAAAGCGCCGCACATTCGGAGCAAAGCTGCCCCTTGGCGTGCCTGCTCCCCCGGCAGTAGATGGCAATCATTTTATGTACAATCTCTTTTTCCTTGGCAATTTGGGTTTTGGGCATCTGAAAGAAACCTTTCCTACACGATGATAGATTACAGCCAGTGAACTACAGACATTTTATCATCAAATTGGTTTTATTTCACCGCGCTCCAGCCGTCCCCCAATCAAGGAACTGTATGTGAGCCAGCAGTTAAAAAACAGCCCTGCCGCGGATAGGCACCCTCCCTGGGATATAATGAAATTTGAAGAACTTCATGCGGCTTTGTAACTTTTCCGGACTTGGAGCAACCAATAGGAGGAGTGAGAAGCCCGAGAGGATGAATGGCATTGCAAAGCTTCCATCAGCTGTATACGGATTACCGCAAGGATGTGTTCTACTTCCTGCTCCGGCTGTCCGGATATGAGCAGGAATGGGCGGAGGAAATGACCCAAGAAACCTTTTATCAGGCCATCAAATCCTTTGCCAAATTCAGAGGCGAGTGCCAGGTGAAAACATGGCTGCTTCAGATCGCCAAGAATGTGTTTTATCAAGAGGTCCGGAAAAAACAGCGCGGCAGAAGCCTGTTGCGCTCTATCCTTTTTAATCTGGAGAGAAGTGAGCCTGTTTCCTTGCATCAGCAAGTGGAGAACAAAGAGAAGCTCGCGGCAGTTCTCAAGGTTCTGGATACCTTTGATTCCAGGACAAGGGATGTGATGCTCTACCGCTTTTATTCCGATTTAAGCTATGCGCAGATTTCTGCAATGTTGAAAATAAGCGAAAGCTCAGCTAAGGTCATTTTTTTCCGGGGCAAACATGCTCTTCAATCAAAATTACGGGAGGTATACGGATATGAAATATGATTGTGAACTGATCAGGGATCTGCTGCCCCTCGTGCAGGATGAGATGGCCAGTCCGGCCAGCAAGGCCGCTGTTGCGCAGCATATGGAGGTCTGTGAAGCATGCAGGGTTTGGTATGAAGGGATGAAGAAGGGAACGGAGCAGAATAAGGAGATTGACGGGACGGAAGTGACCGATCAGTATAAGTCCCTTGCCAGAAGGCTTCGTTTCCGCAAAATGCTGACTTCGGTGGGGATGGTTTGTCTGGTGGGTTTGGTGATGATCACTTCCATTGCATACACCCAGGGATTGCGCTTCAATGCACAACAAGCTGCCGGAACCAGCCGTTACGTGGACGAACAATCCACCCTGCTGGGAGAGGTGGAGGTGGGAGCGTACAAGGTTTTTTTCTATGAAAATGAAGACAAATACCGCACCGTCCTGACGAAGGAATCCTTCGGCCTCTGGAAAAACAGCAGCTCCTCCTGGGCCAACAAAACCGAGGACCAAGTGAAGCTGGTGGGCTGGAGCAGTGTAGGAGAAGGAAGGAACGGCCAAGGTGTGACGGCCATTCCCGTGCAAAGCCTTGACCCACAGGTTGCCTATATTGAAATGGGACCGGAAAAGAAGCGGCAAAAACGTGATGCAGCCTTTGGTGAAACCGCCATATTTGCCTGGGACAGCCCGATCCGATGGAATGATCTAAACGGTATCGCCTATTCCGGCGACGGCAACCCCTTGTATAAACTGGGCTATGATACGGCGAATCCTTCTATTCGCACCGTTGAATTAAGGTGGCTTGCCGTCACCCCGGCAAATCATGCCTCCCATTAAGAGGCGAAACGTAAACGCAGTGCCACCATGGCAGCCACAATCAGAATGAGACCGGAAAGCATATAAACGAAGATAAGCGAGCTTTGGGCCACCAGCATACCGGAAAGAGCCGTGCCGATCAGGGTGCAGCCGGTAAATACAGGAGTAATAAGACCATTAATCCGTCCGATATATTCGGCTTGCACCAAAGTCAGCATATACGTGCCGATGACGGTCTGCGTCAAAGCCAGAAACAGTCCGGTGACCAGCCGCATCCCTCCTGTCAGCACAGGCCAGACCGACCATACTTCAATCATCGTGCCCGCTCCCAACAAAAGCAAACCGGCAAACACCACACCTCTGCCCTTCAAACGGCCAGATAGGCTGGCGGCGACGATGGCCCCGATCAAGAGGCCCAAGCCCGACAACGCGGTAAACCATTGCAGATCCGCTTCCGCCAAACCCAGCCGTTGGGTAACCAGAAAGATGTCCAGCGGAGCGGTCAAGCCGGCTCCCAAAGCAAGAACGCCAAACATCACCAGCAGGACCTTCAGGTTCGCCTGTTTCCGCATATAGCCGAGCCCTTCGCCAAAATCCCTGATTAACGTTTGCACGGAAAGCCTCTCCATGGAACGCGGCGAATCCGGCAGGAACAGCAATAAGCAAGCGGATAGGGCAAAGATAACCAGCAGGCTGCTCAGGGAAACCATTACACCGAAGGTGTAATAAACAAAGGTGCCGAGGATGGGACCCAGAATGATAAACAGCGAGCTAACCATCTGGATCATCGCGATGGCAGCCGTTAATTCCTTTTCGGGGACATGGGTTTTCAGCAGCTTGGATGAAGAAGGCTGGGAGAACTGGGACACAATCGCGGAAATCACCGTCACCACAAAAACCGCCTGCCAATATCCCCATGCCACTACGAGTAAAATCGGCACAATGGAGAAAAAGCTTAGAATATCGCCCCAGATCATGGTGCGTTTGGGGCGCCACCGGTCAGCCAGTACACCTCCCACCAGGGAAAACAAAAAAATCGGCGCATATTCCGCAACCGTCAGCAAGGACACCGCCACCGGATCGCCTTGTGTCTGCTGCACGACGTAATACAGCAAAGCCATATTTCGTACCCAAATACCAACTTGCTGCAATAGATCTGAAGCCATCACCAGCAGGAATACCCGATTTTGCAACAAACCTTTCATCATAGCCCCTCCTTTATATAAACTGACCGTTCGGTTTACAAGTGACAGAAATGAAGGAGCCTGCCCGGTATAAGGATTCTTCTGCTCGGCCAGGCTCCGCTAGGGTGTGTATGCAAACAAGGCCTAGTTCATCGGCTCTTAATTCCGTTCAACAACACATTCACCGCTTCTTGCGTATGCTTCTCCCTCTCTTCTTGGGGGAACAGCTTTGGGTAGACCAACATTCCGCTAAGCATGGTGGTGAATAAAACAGCCAACCCTCTGGGGTCCACCTCAGCGAAAACCTGCTGCTCCATCCCTTCCCGGAAGATCTCCGTAAATACGTCGATCTGCACCATTGAAATCTCTACCAGCCGGTCATACACACCCTGGTAACCCTCCTGAATATTCATGGAGAATTCTTCGGCCACCTTCGTCAGAGGGCTCTGGAAGCTGTTCACATAATGCAGGCTTGCTCCCATCAGTCTGCTTCCGACATCCGGGAATTGGGGGCGGATTCCTGCCCACTCCTCTACCCATTCACGGTTTATCTTTTCAACCATACTCACGAACAAATCATCTTTGCTGGAAAAATGATAATAAATGCTGCCTTTGCTGACCCCGGTGTGTTTTACAATATCCTCCATCGAGGTGGCGGCGAAGCCCTTCTGCACAAATAGCTCCAACGCCTTGTCTAGAATCATGCTCCGCTTTTCCGAGCCTTTGGAAGTGCTCATGTCATTCCTCCCACAAAAAACCGACCGTTTGGTTTAATTATAAGGGTTATTGGACGCATAAACAAGTGGGTTTGATGGAAAGTCGATATATGGAGCGGACGGTCCTCTCTTATCCTGATCGGGGCAGCCTTGTTTATCCGCGGCACCGGTATCGGCGGTATCGCCATTCCCTTAATGACAGACGGATACACCGGCATGGTAAAAGAGGAAATTGCCCAGGCCAGTGTCGGAACACGGCTCATGCAAAATATTGGCGGCGCATTTGGTTCAGCTGTAGTGGCAACAGCGGTCAGCCATTCCATGCACGGCCAAACTCCCACAATCCCGCTTATGACCGCGGCTTACCATGACGGTTTTATGTTGACCTTGGTCTTGAGTATCGTGATGCTCCTCCCCGCCATGTTCCTCACCAACAAAAGGTCTGTTGCTGCACAGAGAAAACAACCGGATAGCCGGGGCATAGGAGAGCTAAAGGAAAACAGCTCCAGGTAAATGAACAACCCCAACGAGACCATAAGATCGTGTCTTGTTGGGGTTTTTAAAATTGGATGTAAGATACACTGGTAAAAAAATTCGCTAAGAATTTTCGTCTCCGTTGCTACCCAGAAATTAACATGATCCATCCGCAGGCTATTGCATTAAGGAAGCCTCGAAAATGACCGGATCCGGGCGCTTCCCTGGATCCAGCCTATTTCAATCCACGCACCCCATACGGAGTGCGACAGCAGTAATCATCCACATTAATAACACATCGGCAACAATTCAAACTGTTCCGTTGATTCTTGAATCAAATAAAGTATAGCATACATATTGACACCATCCGTAACGAAATATATCCATTGTGATTCGACAAGATCTGAGGTGCGAAGGAGCCGGGGTTTTTATGGGAGCTTGGCATTCGCACCCAGAGTTGGAAGGTTTGTTTTCAGTTGCCCTCAAGAACGAGGCGCAATCCATCAGCTGTACACATCGGCTCTCCTTTCATTTTTCTCCATGACAATGCTACAATTTCCATATCCGAATAGTGATTCCTGCGATAAAGCAATAGAAGGGGTGTGACCTAGATGATCATTTCCGAGAATGAGCCTATTGCTGCTTCCTTGTCTGAGGCCATCCATAACGGTGATATTCCTGGGTTGCAAAAGCTGCTCACCGATCATCCAGAGCTAGCTGCGGCGAGACTTGTGGGAGATGATGGACACAACGGCAAGGTATCCCGAACATTGCTGCATGTGGCTACCGACTGGCCCGGCCACTTCCCAAACGGGGTAGAGTCCGTAGCCGTATTGATTAAAGCTGGAGCCGAGGTAAATGCTCGAATTGTTGGCCCTTCTGCTGAGACCCCACTCCATTGGGCTGCAAGCAGCGGTGATATTGAGGTGCTCGATGCTCTTATCGATGCTGGCGCAGATATTGAAGCATCCGGCGCAGTCATCGCCGGCGGAACGCCACTGGACGACGCAGTAGCCTTTGGACAATGGAGCGCTGCACATCGGCTGATTGAGCGCGGCTCGTCTTTTGCGCTTTGGCACGCTGCTGCACTCGGACTGCTGGAAGACATAAAAGCCCATTTTAGCGGGTCAGCACTTCACGGACGGTATCCATGGGGAACTACCCCCAATCATACTCCAGATAAAGTTACGGTCTCCTTCTGGTGCGCTTGCCATGGCGGACAGCAACAAGCTGCCGAGTATTTGTTAGAGCGCGGAGCTTTACTAAACTGGATTTCCGTATGGGACGGGCTAACCCCCTTAGATGCAGCAAGACGAAACCCGAACGGCGATGTGGTTCAATGGTTGCAAAAACGTGGTGCTAAATCCGCTGCAGAACTGCACGGGTAAAACATGAAGTGCATAAGTGGGAGGAATAGAGTGCCTAAACAAAAGAGACAGTATGCTTAGGTACACCAATGCAACGCTGCCTCTTCCATTTTGACTAATCATTTATTCCTATCCATTATTGACTATAAATGACCTTTCCCTCATCTGAATATCCCGTTATGGAATTCAACGTTAAATGGTCCTTCTTTGTTTTTTCCGGCTTTACGAACCACACTCGCATACCATC
The DNA here is from genome assembly GCA_023393235.1 of Bacillota bacterium. Lineage (GTDB taxonomy): Bacteria > Bacillota > Bacilli > Paenibacillales > NBRC-103111 > Paenibacillus_AR. The sequence continues at coordinate 46,388 of JAEWMH010000055.1, forward strand.
CTTGGTTTTAAGGATTTCCGCCTTTTGTTTATATTCCTTTTTACCAGCCCTATATTTTATTTCAAGGCTATTAATCACGTCGTTGTTCAAAGTTCCCGTAAAAAGGGAAACGTAATTTGACTTTTTCCCATCTGCATCATTGCAATCATTATACATGGACGAAATTTGAGAGTTTTCTGTCAGGGACAAACTGCCACCACCACAGTAGGTGCTATACGAGGGGCCAAAAACCAGGCCTGAGTGAAGGTTGTTACGGTCATCCTTCATAAAGATTACAATTCCATCTTTAACTTCAGCTTTTGCAATCATTTGCTTATCGTTGAGTTCATTCAAGACGGTACTCAAAGCAGACTGATGTGATGTACGGGTACTGCATCCGGCTATTAGCATCAAGCTCAGAATGACCAATAACCCTATTCTTATTTTCATTTCCGTGTTCTCCATTTCTCCACCCGTGTTTATACCCTGATCATTATACCATAGCTTTAATGATGGAGCAGTTGAGGTTTGGTCTGACCGAGGATATTTCGAGAAAATGGTGTTCCTGCTCAAAGGATTGGAGGGACATGTTGAAGCCGCGGTAAGGCGACAGCTAACGGAACTGTGGAGCTCTTAGCGGTGAATTTTCGGGAGTTGTCGCGGCTAACGGAACTGAGAAGCTCTTACAAGGTGAAATAGGGGCATCAATCCGCGGATTAGCCGTCTAAGGTCGTCTGAGTTCCGTTACAATCTCAAAAGCTGCATTTTGGAACTCTAAGAGTCGCTCAGTTCCGTAAGCGCATCTGGGCCAGCATGGAACGTCCATCAGCCGAGTATGAGCTGCCATCAGTCGTCGATCCAGCCCTGCTTTTGCCCTATAGGATGCACCATAACATGCCCAATGTTCTTTCTGCAGCTCTTCAACACCTAGTTCCCCTTATGAAGAACCCAAAATTAGTTAGTATCAATCAATTATTAACACATATTAGTAAAGCCCATCTCTTCCAGCAAACAGCAAGCGAATGCGGGTTTCCAAAATTGACTGCCCCCTCCGCTCACAGACCGTTCCCACTCTCTCACAGACCATTCCCGCTCACCGACTGTTCCCGCTCCATCCATCCCGCACTCCTCGCTCTCCCACCGACCATCCCACGCCCCCGTCCTTCCCCCTCACCGCCCGTTCCGGCTCCGAAACTCGTCGAACTGGCGCTGGATCTCCGCCTTCACATGCTCCAACCCGGCGTTTTTGAGCTTGGCCTGGAACCGGGACATGGTGGCGTCCCAGTCCACCTTCTCGTCGTAGAGCAGCGCCAGATACTCCGACACGATCACGTTCACCTGGGCCATCTCCGACTTGATGGGCGTCAGATCGGGCATGAAGCCCAAGGTGGGCGAAGCCACCGCATCCTGGTTCCAGCTGCGCAGCTCCTTCTTGTAGGGCTCGGACAGATACTTGCTGAACCGGAAATAGCGGATGTCGTTCCAGGCCCAATGAATGGACATATACCGTTTGGTCGGATGCACCTCGTCATAGGAGATGGCGTCCCCCACCAGCTTGTAATTCACATTTTTTACCCCATAGGTGAACAAATCGTAGTTGTCCTGGTTTTTCCGCACCCAGTTGATCAGCGCCACCGCTTCATTGACATGGCGGCTGGTGGAGAAGACGGACAGCATATTGTCCGCTGCCGTGAACATATATTTGGGCCGTTCGGGATGGAGGTACACATTCTCCAGCTCGGCCAGAGGCAGCTTTTCCTTGAAGGAATCGATCCGCTCCGCCTGCTTCAGAACCACACTCCACGTGGCGGCGATTTTCCCTTCATACAGCGCCTTCTCCGGATCGGGAATCTCCGGCGTCCCCTCCGGGCCGTAAGGAATGTAGCCCTTGCGCTGCCATTCATGGAGCTTCTCCATAATCTGCCGGAAAAACACTGATTCATATGTGTTTTTGACCTCCAGCTGAGGGTCGGCCGGATCGATATAAACCGGGGCATTCAGATAATTCCCCGCCAGGAACGCCACATCCCCATACTCCCGCAGCAGAAACCGTCCCGTATCATAAAAGTACGGAACCATCTCCGGCTCATTCACCGCGATGGCCTCCAGATACCGGTCCATATCCGCTACACTTCTGATTTCCGGCAGCCCGTATTTCTTCCGCAGATCCCCCCGGATCTGAACAAAGCTTTCATGCTCGGCAATGGGCATCACCCGGGGGATGGCATAAATATGCCCGTTGATGGTCACCCCTTGCAGGGCGTAATCGGGAGTATGGGCGAGAATATCCGGACCGTATGTCTTAAGCGCACTGTCCAGCGGGGCCAGCACCTTCTTCGAAACCATATCCGACAGATTGGAATAGGAGGTCAGGGCCAGATCGTAATCTTCCCCGCTGGCTGCATTCACCCACACCCGGTTCCAATATTGGTCAAACGGGACAAAGGTAAACTCCAGCTTCAGCGGCAGGCCATCCTCGGCCAGCTTCTCCTCCACCGCCTTGGTCACCTGGGCCTGATCCTTGGGTTCGTCCAGCGGGAACAGGAGCTTCAGCGTAACCGGCTGCTGCCCCGGCACAGCTTGCTCATTGCCGGAAATAACGGGCTCGCGAGGAGCACCGGGCCGGACCATAACCATCACAGCTGCGGCAGCTCCGGCTGCCAACGCCAGCACCACCGGTACCCATACGGCCTTCCTCATCTGCATTCCTCCTGTCTGCAATTAACGCGCTCTATGCTGTTTGCCTGTTGTCTTCATTATATCCAAAACCAGCCCCTTAAAGAAACGCAGCCTGCTGACAGCCAGCGCAACACGGTCCGCCCCGGCCCCCTACAAAAAAACAGCGGCCCTCCTGAAACGGCCGCTGTACGTCACGTGCTATTTTTTGCTGGCCGCCACATAGCGGTCGTATTGGGCTTGTTTGCCCTTGATAACATCCTCGATGCCCATACCCTTCAGGGCCTTGATGTAGCTGTCGAACTTGTCGAGGCTTTCGCTGCCGGTAATGAACTTGATATGCATTTCATTCACATAGGTGGTGATGTCGGGCATAATCGTGCTTTCGGTGCTGGCTTCAGACGACAGGGCATATACGAAGGGGAACGGAGCCTTGATATATTTCTCCATCTCCTTGTCAATCTTGGCATGCCACGGTGCCACCAGGGTATCCACCGCTTCAACTGATTGCTCGATGGGCAGGTTTACCGGGTTGATGCCGGATTTTTGGATATAATCATTGTCCTTGCCCTTCTCTGTGTACTCCTTCTTGCCGTTGACTACATCATAGGTGTCGCCCTTGATGCCCCAAGCGTACAGCTCCTTGGCTTCCTCGCTGCTGGCATAATCCAGGAATCGGAAAGCCAGCTCGGGATCCTTGGCATTCTTGGAGATGCCGAAGATACCGGTAACCGGGTTGCGGCCTACATAGAACTGGTCGCCGTGAGGTCCCTTAAGCGGTGCAATGCCCTTAATCAGAGGCACATTGGGATCGTAATCCTTAAACAGCTTGCTATACACCATGGAAGAATGATAGCTGAAATTGTAGGTGATGCCGGTCAGGTTCTGCGAAATTTTGGAGGTTACCTGGTCGGCGGTGGTGCTGGCGAAGTCCGCCTCCAGCAGCCCTTCCTTGTACAAGCCGTTCAGGTAAGCCAGGTATTCCTTGTAGGCCGGCTCATAGTAGGAATAATGCACCTTGCCGTTTTTGTCGGCGTAGTAGTTGTTGGCCAGGTCCAGACCGAAGGAGGGCCCGAAGGCTTGAGTCACCATTTTGGACTCCATAGACATGGGGATTTCGTCCTGCTTGCCGTTTCCGTTGGGATCGCTGGTTTTGAACTTGCGCAGCACCTCGGTAAATTCGTCCAGGGTGGTGGGCTCCTTCAATTGCAGCTTCTCCAGCCAGCGGGTGTTGATCATAAAGAGAGGCTGATAGTTTTTGGTGACCGCCAGCTGGGGCACATAATAGATTTTGCCGTCCGGCGTGGTCAGACTGGCCTTCAGCTCGGGATATTTTTCGAACAGCTTCTTCAGGTTAACACCGGATTTGTCCAGATATTCATTCAAGGGTTTGAACAGGCCGCCCTGAATGTTCTTCATGTTCTGATCCGGATCCAGGGTGTAGATGATGTCCGGCAGGTCCTTCCCGGCGGCCAAACGGGGGCTGATGGCATCATTGTAGGTGCCCGGCGAAAGCAGTTCCCACTTGACGTTGACGCCTGTGCGTTTCACCAGCTCCTGGACAATGGAGGCCTTGTTCAAATCCACGTTGTTGCTCCACGCGTTGGTGGCCAGAATACTCAAGCTGCCGCCGTTATTCGTTACCGGAGCGGCCCCGGTATACTGGAAGGCCGGTGCTGCACTGGCACCCGGACTGGCACTTACTGCAGGGCTGGGCGCAGTCTCTTCCTTGGACGAGCAGCCGGCGGCCAATACGATCACCAATGAAGCGGCCAGAGAAGCGTTAACGGCGCGTTTTGTTTGTCTTTTCATCTGATGTGAACCTCCCTATAATGGTTAAAATAAAATCAGAGCATCTATACAGTCAAGGATGGGTTATCCTTTTACTGCCCCCAGGGTAACGCCCTTCACGAAATATTTCTGGATGAAGGGATAGAATAGAACAATGGGAACAATACTGACTACGATGGAAACATAACGGACCTGCAGGGTGGAAACCGCCAGCGCGTTGGCAGAGGTTTGACCGCCCATTTTTTGCATAACCTCAGGAGAGGCCATAATCAGAACCCGCCGGAGGAAAATCGTAAGCGGCTGCAGCTCCTGTTTGCTCAGATACAGCAGGGCACTGAAGAAATCATTCCAGTGGGCAACGGCATAATAGAGGGTCAGCACGGCCAGAGTCGGTTTGACCAGCGGCACGGCCATCCGGAACAGCAGGGTAAACTCCTTAGCTCCGTCCATACTGGCGCTTTCAAAAATCTCATTGGGAATGGATTCAAAGGCCGCACGCAGAATCATCACATTGAAGGTGTTGATCAGCACCGGCAGCACCATGGCCCAACGGGTGTTGTACAGGCCCAGTTCGGTAATGACCATGTAGATGGGAATCAGTCCCCCGGAAAAATACATGGTGAAGGCGATGAAGAAGTTGAGCTTCCGCCGCAGGAAGAATTCCCGCTTCGACAAGGGGTAAGCGGCCAAACAGGTAAAAACCAGGTTCAGCACCGTCCCTACCACCGTGTACCACAGGGTGTTGTAATACGAGGTCCACAGCTCCTTGTACCCCAGAACCATCCGGTAGCCGTCGAAGCTCAGGTCAACGGGAAACAGGGTCACCAGCTTGTTATCTATAGCCTGGACCGAGCTCATGGAGATGCTGACCAGATAGATAAACGGATACAGCGTGACAATAATCGCAATGAACACAATCAGATAAACCAGCGTATAGTAGGCTTTATCGACTAAAGGCTTTTTCATGGTGTCCTCCCCATCTCCTCGGTTTTACCATAGGGACATATCGTTGAACTTGCGGCTGGCTGTATTCGCCAGGAACACCAGCACGAAGCCCACCACGGAGTTGAACAGGCCCACAGCAGTAGCAAAGCCGAAGTTTTGTGATTCGATGCCCTGACGGTACACGTAGGTGGAGATCACGTCTGCGGTTTCGTACGTGGCTCCGTTGTACAGCAGGTACACCTTCTCGAAATTGACGCTCATAATGCCCCCAATAGCCAGCAGCAGCAGAATCACAATGGTCGGTTTAAGGCTCGGCAGGGTCAGATGCCATACCTCCTGAAACTTGTTTACACCGTCGATTTTGCCGGAATCGTACATCTCCTGGTCAATGCCCATAATGGCGGCGATGTAGATAATCGAGCTAAAGCCGAAGCCCTGCCAGATGCCCGAGGCGGTAAAGATGGTGCGGAACCATTCCGGCGCCATCATAAAGTTAATTTTTTCCATCCCCATTTTGACCAAAAGGGTGTTGACGATGCCGTCGGCAGGTGACAGGAAGTTGATAATCATCCCCGCAATCACCACCGTCGAAATAAAATGCGGCAGATACGTAATGGTCTGGGCGAATTTCTTCAGAGCGGTATTCTTAATCTCCACCACACAGAGCGCGAACACAATCGGTACCCAGAAGCCAAACACCAGCGGGTAAAAGGCCAGCAGGAACGTGTTACGGATCAGCCGCCAGAAGTAGCGGGACTCCACAAACTGGACGAACCATTTCATGCCCACCCAATCTCCGCCAAGGATGCCATTCCCGGGGGTGAAATTCTTGAAGGCCATGATCACACCCGGCATCGGCAGATAGCAGAAGATGAAATAATACAGGAATACGGGCAAAAACATCAGTATCAGCAGCTTATCCCGGCGGATGAGCTTGAGCAGCGGCGTTTTTTTCTGATGCATGCAGGTTGCTCTCCTTTCTCTTTTGCGTTGTCTTGTTTGCTGTAACCAAAGTGTAACATTTCGTTTCCCGGCCAAAAATCCAACATTTTTTCGATAAGCATCACTTTTTTGTGGTGTTGAATCCGCTTACAAAAATTGATAAGCCTTCGGATGAATCGCAAAAAAAGCCTCCCGCTGCCGAATGCAGGGAAGGCTTTTTAGAGAGAAGAGGCGGTGCCACTTGGGCCGGCCAAAAATTTGGGGAAGGTGACGGTAACCTGTGTGCCTTGGTCCGGGTCGCTGGTAATCTCCAGACCATACGCCGGTCCGAACAGAATCTGGATCCGGTCATGGACATTCTTCAGCCCGTATCCCCGGGCATGGGGAGCCAGAAGCTGCTCCAGGGTTTCCGCATCCATACCGGGACCGTTGTCCGCAATGACAAATTGCAGCAGCCCCTCCCCAGTTATGTGACCAGTCAGGGACACCCGGCCCCGTGTGGGATTTTTTAGAAGCCGGTCAATGCCGTGCTCCAGGGCATTCTCCAGCAGCGGCTGGAAGATCAGATGAATCATATCATAATGCAGCAGCTCCTCCTCCACCTGGCAGTCAAAATCGAAGCTGTTATTATGCATGATCAGCTGGATCTGCATGTAGGCGTTGGCATTCTCCAGCTCCTGGCTGACGGCAATCACATTCTTGCCCTTGTTGAGCACCGTCCGGTAAAACTTGGAGACAGTTGTGGTGATGCGGCTGATCTCCATGGCATCGATCTCCAGAGCCTTCCAGTTGATGATGGACAGGGTATTATAGAGGAAATGCGGGTTGATCTGGGTTTGCAGCGCCTTCAGCTCCGCTTCCTTCTGGATAATCTTGCTCTGGTACACCTCTTCGATCAGGGTATTGATGTTACCCAGCATCCGGTTGAACCGGTTGGTCAGCTGGCCGATTTCGTCGGTGGAGGAGCTGGCCACGGACACCTTGAGGTTGCCGTTTTCGACCATCATCATGGTTTTATTCAGGTGGGTGATCCGTCTGACGAAGGTGCTGGAAAACAGGGAAATGATGAACAGCAGGATAAGCAGACACAGGCCAATGATCAGCGCCGCCGCTTTGACAATACTGCGGACATCCACAGACAAGCCGCTGCGGGGGGTGAAATAGAATACCCTCCAGCCGGTTTCGGCAATTTCCCCCTGGACATACATGTATTCGGTTTGTCCGTACTTGAGGAACCCGTTGCTGCCGGTTAATTCCGGAAGCAGCTGTCCATCCTGTCCCGGGAGTGCCTCCATCCCTACATTCCTGGCCAGTACCGGCTGCCCCTCCCGGTTCACAATCAGCACCCCGTAGGAGGACGCCTGCACATCCTCCAGCCCCTTGAACAGACTGTCCCCGTCGAGACTCAAAAAAAGGATGGCAGCGGATTGGCCCTCAGGCCGTCTGTTATCTGTGTCTGTAAAGGTCCGTGTGGCGAAAAACTTGCCGTTGTTGGCGCTCCATTGTGTTTTGTCCGGCTCCCCTTGACCGGCTGTCCGTGCCCAAGGCAGGGTGTCCGACAATTGAAGCGGAAGAATATATTCCCCGCGCAGAAGCTCCGTCCGGTTGGTAAACACCGAAATCTGCAGAATATCCGGGTTGAAATCGAGAATATTCCCGAAGAACGGGTCCACATAATCCCGGTACAAGCCTGTAAAATCTCCGCTGGTCGCATTAAAAATTTGCTTGAACACAATATTCTGCGTGACCGAATTAATAATCGCCTCATATTGCCGGGTCCGGTAGCTGATGGACTCCGCAGCCTGCCGCACGGAGTTGTCCAGATTCTGACGCGCCTGCTTCAGCAGCAGACCATTGGCCTGCATGTAGGAGAAGGCGCCCAGCATAATCAGCGGGATAATGCTGACGGTCAGATAAGACACAATGAGCTTTTGCCGGAAACGGAGATTCTGGAAATAGTGGATCAGCCGGTTTGGTTTTTTCATGGGTCAGCCGTACTGCTCGCGGTATTTGGCGGGACTGACGCCAAAATGGTTCTTGAAGATTTTACCGAAGTACGAATCATTCGGATATCCTACCATCCCGCTGATATGGGCGATCGTATGATTGGTGCGCAGCAGAGCCTCTCCGGCCTTCCTCATTCTTACTGCGGTCAAATATTTCACCAGCGTCTGCCCCATCTCCTTGCTGAACAGATGGCTCACATAGGTCTGGGTCAGGAACACCTGGTCAGCGATCCATTGCAGGCTGATATCGGTCATATAATGCTCCTCAATGAGCTGGAGGATATCCTTGATGACCTTCTTGGTATACTCCTGGCCGCCGCTTTCCTCACCGATGCCCAGTTTGGTAAACACGCCCTCCGCTAAAACCCGCATATCGCTTAAGGAACGGCTGGCGAAAATTCCCTCCACATAAGCCCGGAAGTCGATTTGGCTCTCCTTGCCGCAGGTCTCCAGCAGCTTTTTGGTCAGCTCGATGCACATATATTTGATGTAGACGGCAGAATGGTCGTGACCGTCCGCCATCACCTGAAAAAAATGCTCCATCCCCTTGCGGAAGCTGTAATAATCCTTGGCGTTCAAGTGCCAATACAAGGGCTCCATCAGGGCGCTGACGCTGGAGGTATCGGAATGGCTGCCCCCTTGGCCGCTGTCGGTGTAGAACACAACACTTTCCTTATAGAAAAACCGGTTGGACAGAAGCTCCTCCATCTGCCGGTATTCATCCTTCACTTGTCCGGGCTCCGTCAGGCAGCGGCCAATCACCAGGACTACCCGTTCCCCGTAGCTGTCTGTGATGCCCTGCTTCAGCCGCGGTCCCAGCTGTCCGTCCGGCTGGCTGCCGGCAGGGAGCAGAATAAACAGCAGGCTTTGGTTCTCGTTCAAGTTGATATATTCAAACTCGTGGCCCACCCACTGTTTAATCACCTCGGGGAACAACTGGCCGTGACGGTCAAAGAAGCGCTGCCCGAAGTCCACCAGCACCAGCTGCACCTGCCGCCCCTCCAGGGAAAATCCGGCTGCCCCGTCCCCCTCCCGCGGCAAAGCGTCGCCCACCAGCTCCAGAAGCATCCGCTCCCGCTCATATTCCATGCCCTTCTGGTAGCCCAGACGAAGCTGCTGCTCCTGCGCCTGCCGGTCCTTCTCCTCCTGGCAGAGCTTGCTCACATTGGTGAACACCCGCAGGAACTCCTCCACCTCTACTGGCTTCAGCAAATACGCGAAGATATTATATCCAATGGCCTGCTGGGCATAAGCGAATTCCCCGTAGGCGCTATAGATGATAATCTTCAGGCTGCCGTAGCGCTCCCGGGCCTGGCGGCTCAGCTCCAGCCCGTCCATAAAGGGCATCTTGATGTCGGTGAACAAAATATCCACCGGCTCCTGCTCCATCAGCGCCAGCGCCTCTTCCCCGTTTTCCGCTTCCACTATTTCAAACGGAAACTGGTACTTCCGCAGGAGCCGGGCCACTCCGTCCCGTTCAATCTGCTCATCGTCCACTAGCAATATCCGGAACACCGTTCTCCCCCCGTTGACTGCAATCGTTTACAGCCATTATAGCATACCCATCTTGGGGCGGAGAATTTACTTTGGCTGGCAGAAAAAGCGCATTCCCGCGTTATTTCGCCATGCGGTGCCTCTCCGGTCGGAGGGTGAACGGAGATGGGGAGCTGGAGGACGCGATGATCTGGATGTGGAGAGCGGGCAGACATGAGGAAATTAGGAAGCGGGCAGACGGAGGATGGTTCCCAAGTGGATAAGGTGATGATGGACAGCAACTGCGGCGGCTAACGGAACTCAGAAGCTCTTAGAAGCCAAAAACTAACCTTTTTCCCGGCTAACGGAACTAATCCGCTCTTAGCGGGGATTTCGGTGTCCAAATAGGCTGAAAGCTCCGGCTAAGAGCTTCTCAGTTCCGCTAGAATTTCAAAACCTGCCTTTTCGAACGCTAAGGTCTCCTGAGTTCCGTTAGCCGTTACGCCCACGCAGTTAGCAGCTCCCGCCCCCTCCGCATTATTGATCGCTAAGGTCTTCTTAGTTCCGTTACCGCAGCTCACCTGCTCAGCCACCCCAGGTTCCATCCGTCAGCCGCCTCCCCCTCCCCCCGCGCAGCCACAGCACAAAAAAGACGCATCCTTGTGCGGATGCGTCCTCTGCCTTACCCGATCAGCCGCCTTCTCCATGGGACAGCGGTTGGATGACGCCGGGTTTGGTCGGGGCGATGCGGTCAACCAGCGAAAGCTCACTTGCTGCGCTTACTGCTACCAGTACCAGAAGAAATACGGAAATCCATTTTCGCATCGGGGATCACTCCTTTCATAATGGATTCAAATTCTTCTTTCTGCACATCATGGGCCATGCTGCGGTATTTCTCGAACCAGGCGGCGCAGGCCATAGCCAGATGCTCATTATGGGAAGCCAAAGCTTGGCGTAACGCCCATAGCAAATAATCCACTCCCTCCGCTATCAGCCCTTGCTGGAAGTGGTACACGCCCAACCCGTACAGGAGTTGGATGCGGCGGTTCAGCCGGAACGAAAGCGAGTAGTACCCGCGGCTCTCCTTGTCCGGAGAATCCTCCATCAACGCCAGTACATCCTCCTTAAAAAAAGGAAACACATCATCCACATTTTCACCGTATCGGATGGCCGCTTCAATGATCGTAAGCAAACCGGGAATTTTCTCGTCAGCATGTCCATTCAGAAACTCTACATAATCCAGCAGATACTCGAATCTCCCCATGAGGATATGTAAATTCAACCGGTTGGCTTCGGCAAAAACAGCCAGCCGCTGCACCTCCGCCCTGCCCGTCTCATCCAGATCGTCAAACCAGCTCAGGTCGCGGTATTGGCCCAAATAAGCAAAGGCCTCCTCATATCGTCCCTGCTTCTCCAGAGCGTTTCCCCTTAACAGGTAGCTCTGGCCGTAATACACCACAAGAGGCCGCTCAGCCGGAAATAACCTTTCCCCTCGAGCCCCCCGTTCCTTCCGTTCGGATTCCAGATGCACACACAGAAGGGTAAGCGACAGCATTTCCTCCGCCATTTCGTTAACCTTATCCCACCGCTGGATAATAAAATAGGTATTAGCCAAATGAAGCAGCGCATCCAGCTGGACATGCTCCGGCAAACGGCTGCGGTGGGGTGCGAAGCGGATGGCCGCTTCACGGTACCGGTCCAGATCGAAGCCTTGGCTGATTTCGGCGCGGAACCATCTGTAGTGGCTGACGGCAAACCGTTCGGAATGCTGCTTGATCTCCGTTTCAATCACATACCGGTACAGCGGGATCGCGTCGATTTTACGGCCGCTTTCGAACAGCTCCTCCGCCAGCTTGAACACAGCCGGCAGGTGCTGCGGCTCATCCATCAAACCATTTAAAACCCGGCGCACTAAATCCGTCCGGTTGATATCCATGCAGCGCAGCAAAAAAGGCTTGATGCGGCGCCATTGCATTTTGCCGTTACACAGAAAGTCGTTCATGTACTCCGGATACAGCCACCCCTCGGGTTGGCCGAGGATGCGAGTGATGGAATCCAACAGCGTCAGGGGAGCCGGCTTGGACATGCGGTTGATGCTTTCTTCAAGCACATGCAGGTTCACCGGAATTTGATAGGCCAAGCTGCTTAGGGTCTGGCCGCGTCTGTTCAGTTCCTCTGAAATTTTGGAGTAAAGCTTGCTGCTGGTTTCCAAGGAAAGCTGCATCCCCATTGATCACCTCTGAAACGGACTCGTTCTTATCGATCCAATCTATAAAACTATTTCAAACACTTCTGGGATTTTTATACATTACAATTATATACTATAAAAGCTGAATTGAAAATGGTGAATTGGAAGATTTATCACATGGAAAAGCGCCGCCTCCAGCTGCGATCACCGGACAGCCTCCTCCACCACTGGAGTTATTATGGCCGCACAGATGAATAGCCGGAGACAGGCGCTTCGAGGGTCAAGCGTTTAACCGATGGTTTCCACCACATTCCCGTCCTGGTCCTTGATGTATGTTTTTCTTACACGCACGATCAGATTCTTCGCGGTAAACAGCTTGTAGTCGCCTTCCACAGGGCGTAGGGTATTGGACAGCTCCTGCACGGCAGCCTCGCTTAGGCTGATCCGGACGGCTTTCTCCCCCTCCTCATAGCCGGTTTCCTGGCCCAGCTGGAGGATCACCGCCAGATTCTGGCTGTTGAGGGTCAGCTCCTTGCTCTTCAGCAGGCGCCCCCGCAGCAGCTTGGCCACCGTTCCAGCCTGCTTCGCCCCCATGATCAGGACTGCCGGAGCCTTGCTTAATAACCGGTTTTTGCCCGGCTCCCACTCCAGCTGGTCCACGTAGAAGAAACCCGTATTGGACCCGTCCCGCTCAATCCCCTCCTGCACCGCCTCGGCGATGCCGGGCTTCCGCAAGAGTGAATCCCTGGACAAATCCGTAATATAACTGGGAAGCGCCTCATGAGCAGCCTGGAGGAATGCATTGGTGTTCCAGGACATCATGGCCTCCAGCTCATCCGCTGTAATCCCCACCATCTGCAGAAATTCCACCCGCCCATTAGGCGTATCAATCGCCGGCAGCTCAGGATCATCGGTAAAGGCCAAGGACGTCAGTTGGGTATCCGCTCCCAGGCAGATAGGCCCGTTGGCATCCAGATGATGGCCGGAGGCAAAGAAGTTCCCGCTGGAGAATACATATCTGGCCATATTCTGCAGCAGGCTCATAGCCCAGGCCGGAGGCTCCTGCTCGTCCGCCGAACGGACCAGCCGGAAGGTCAGCTCGAAGCCGTACCCGCTGTATTCCGGGTCGTCGGACTCCTTTTCATACAATTCCGAGAACCCGAAGGTGACAAAATGCCAATGGGGATAGGGCAGCTTTGCTTTATAGGCACTGATCCCGTTCAGCGGATCCTTGCCTCCCAGCATATAGGGCAAGAGAGCAGCATAATGCTTCGGCTCCTGGGGTCCGTACAATCTCCTCATCTGCTCCTCAATGGCATCCCAACCGGCTGCCTCCACTTCTTCCTCGCTCATTTTATTCCCTCCCAATATGAATGTATGTACAGCTTGTCCGCAAAATGGATACCTCCTGGGGATATTACCCTACTTCTTCCTATGTTAACCAACACGGTCTGCGGCCTGCGGAGGGTGACCGGCTTTTTCTGCCTCTTGTACGGTTTCATGTTACACTAAACGTACAACAGCCCGACAGGTGCTGCAGATGCAAAAAGGAGGGACCCGATGAACAAACGAAGTGCTTCTGACCTGATCGATTACGAGCATCACGCATGGGAGGAAATACTCGGGCTCTTGGAAGGCAGCTCCAACGCGCCCGTTGTGCTGAAGGCCTCCAGGGAGGCCGGAGAGAAAACCCTGTATCTTTTGCAAGTCAGCACAAGGTCTTATCTGGGGGCAGTCGCTTGGGAGGCCGGTGCGATTCTTTGGGACAATGGCTGGGTGGTTCTTCTAGGCGCCGGTCATCCCGATGTGTGCGGCAGCTTGGCCGGCTGGAACGGCCCGGAGGCAAACCCGCTTCCCACTCTGGAGGGAATGCTGGTGGTGGCCTATGATGTAGCAGGCGGATTCTTTGCTTTGGATACGGGCAAATTCGGAGGCCATGGCGTGATCCATTATTGGGCTCCGGACAGCCTGGAGTGGGAATCTACGGAGCTGCGGTATTCGGGTTTTCTCAACTGGCTGGCCGAGGGGGATCTGGAGCAGTTTTACGGTACGTTCCGCTGGCAGGATTGGCGCAAGGACATGACGCAGCTGGCGGCTGGTGAGATTTTCGCTTATTATCCGCCTTTGTGGACCCGGGAGGGCGGCGGGGAAACCAGCAGCAAAGCGCCTATCTCCGTGCTGGAGGCTTGGATGGCAGTAATAGAGTCAACAGGGAGGGAGAGCGGGGCATGAATTGGGAGTCCGTGTTTGAGGTGTGTTACCGGAAACATCGGGGTGCGGGGGCTGAGGAGCTTATGCGGTTCGCCGGGGAGTGGAACAAGCCGCTGTCGCCGGAGGAAAAAGCGGATATTACCGGGCGGCAGCGTAATCCCTTCCCCGTGACCGATCCGCTGCACAGCCTGTACCGCCCCTTTGATCCGGGACTATGGACGCTGCCTGCGCTGCCGCTGCCCGCGCTTTACTTGGATTTCCTGAGTTACTCCAATGGCGGCGAGTTCGGAAAAGTGGAACGTTTCTTCCAGTTTTTCGGGACGGATGATCTGCGCGCCATGATGCTGGCTTATGAGTTTCCCCAATATATGTCCGGCGGGGTTCCTTTCGCTATGGACGGCAGCGGCCACCACTATATCTGGGACATGCGCTCCCCTCGCGGGAACGGCGAATATCCTATACTGGCGGCCCATTCCGGCAATCTGGGCTACGACGATGCTGCGCGGATCGCGGACAGCTTCGAGGAGCTGTGCCGGGGAACCGAGTCGGTGGAGGACATCCTCTACAAATCCTGAAGCAGCGAATGATTTAAATATTCCTTCCCCAGGTAGCCGCTGCAGATAACAGGCGGTTGATGATCACATACATTTGTTTGAGTTCCATGATAAACTCCTGGCTCCAGACTTCGAAGGTGTCGAATTCTTCTTTGGAGATCTGATGTTATTTCGGGGAATCCGTTACACCGGTGGGCTAACGGAACTCACAGACCCTTAGAGCCGCGAAAGCGGCTTTTTCCATGGATAACGGAACTGAGCGACCCTTAGCGGGGAATGTGGAGTCACATCGGCCGGATTTAGAAGTCTAAGGTCGTCTCAGTTCCGTTAGCTCGCCAAAAACCGCATTTTAGCCGTGTAAGAGGCTCTCAGTTCCGTTAGCTGCCCTTCCTCACTTAGCTGTCCAGCCGCAGCAAGCATTACCACCACAGCCATAGCCACCATTATCTTTCCCAGCTAAAAAAGCTCATTCTTCTGCTTATTTATACTCCACCGGATAACTGTGGAGGCCATATTTCATTCCCGGATATCCGATGACGGATTGTGTTGTGCCGCTGCCCTCAACCTGGTACTCCAGCTTTTCCGGGGTGACAAGCCGGATGTTATATGAACCCGGTTCAATACCTCTATAGCCAAATTGGTCCCAGGGTACATAACAAGGTTATCATTCGACCGGTTCATTACCGAAAACGTTAGATTGGTGGTATTTTCAATGGACAATTGCTTGGAATCCGGCCGGTACCCATCAGGAAGCGACAACCCTACTGTCAGCGGGTAAAAAGCGTTGTCTGCCGGCGATAGATTATCCTCGGGACCATACCGGGTCAGCTTATACTCATTGGATGCCACCGAAATGAGATGTAAGTTGCCCGTCGTTTCCGACCCCGCCACAAAATCCACGCTAGCGCCCATGGCTTCCGCAAAGGCACGCAAGGGGATATAAGTTTTGTTATTATAATTGAGCACCGGATTCTCGTTGGTGTCCAATACAACCTGATTCCCTTTCATCTCAAATGTAATCTTGCTGGGAAACAAAATCGCCTGAATGGTATCGGAGGCAAAAGCCACTGTCGTCATGGATAAGGCTGCACCGCAAATGAGTCCAACTACGAACTTTTTCAAAGCCGTCATTCCCTTAGAATTTAGGAATCGATATCTTGACGCAGCAGAATTCAGATTGTTGCAAATCCATCATACTTTCCTTACCTTGAAAAACTGCTGTAGAAACCGAACAAACCCCCGCTGCTTTTTAGGCAGCTGGGGTTTGGGGATAAGCAAGCCCCTGTGGGCTCAAAATTTATAGGGCTTTGCAATTTTTATGGAGACTACCTCTCCGCAGTTTTTACAGAATGTGTATATAATTGGTGATCCTGTGGAGAGAATTTTCCCGGCAGGCATTACATTGGCGTACCCGTTGCTTACTTCACCTTGTGCAAATGTATTACTTCCACAAACCTTACAAATTAAGTTTTCTTGATTCATTGTAGCCACCTCTATGGAGTGTTTTTATTTAATACGATTTACCCTAGAGGAGAGTTTCGCAGCAGTCTCTGCCTTATGTAATTTTTTACAGTTCCCCGATTTGAATCGTTCTGCCCTCCAGACGGGATTGCTCCCCGGCAAAGCCGATCTGATGCCCATAGATGGACTTCTCCAGAGACGTACAGGAAATGGACGGCTCTTGTCCACGCAGTACCCGCACAAAATCGGCAACCAGCAATAAGTCTCCCCCGCCGTGGCTGTCATTGGTCACCTGGACCTGGAAACGCTCCTCGGTATACTCATGTCCCTGGCGCGGGTCGGGATGCCGGACAACGAAGCTGCCATCCTCCAGGATGCCGGTGATTTCCCCTTTGGTGCCGATGATGTGGATGGTGCGGCAGGGCCGGGAGGTTGCTCCCACCATATTGTGGCTTGCCGTGCATCCGTTCCCGAATTCGATAATTACCGACTGGTGATCCACCACATCGTTATCGCAATGCCAAACACACCGGCCATACGGATTGTCCGTGCGCAAAGCCTCCAGCTTCTCCTCCACGGTTAACTCCCGCCCAAGATACGAGTTATCCCACACGTAGAACCCCCAGCGTCCCTGGTCGATGTAATGCTTTCGCGCGGAATACACGCAGCTTTCTTCAATCGGGCAATCCGCTAAGCAGCGTTTCCCGGCACCGGGCGGCGCATGCTCCGGCTTAAACTGCATCAGGCTGCCGAAGCTGCTCACCTTCTTCGGTTTATCCCCCACCATCCAGGAGATCATGTCCAGATCATGACAGCACTTGGCCATCAGCATGGAGGATTTGCAGCTTTCCGCGGAGTTCCATTTGCCCCGGATATAGGATACCGCCATATGATGGTAGCTGACATGCTCAGACGTTTGGATGTTAACTATATCGCCGATTTCACCGGAGGCAATCCGTTGACGGATAGCACTGTAGAAGGGTGCATACCGCAGAACATGACAGACCATTACCATCCGTCTGGATTCATTAACCGCCTGATACAATTGCAGCATCTCCTGCTCCGATGTGGCGATGGGCTTTTCCAGAAGCACATTATAACCGGCCTTCAACAGCGGAAGGGTGGTTTGCACATGGAGGTCATCCATGGTCCCGTTAATAACTGCCTCGGCAAAAACCGGTCCGTTCACAAGCTGCTCCACCGTTTCAAAGCAATGTCTATCCTCCAGTCCAAACCGCTTGCCAGCCAGCCTCCTGCGGTCCAGATCGGGCTCCACCATACCAACAATCTGCAGCTCCTCCGGATGCTCTGCCGCATATGAAGCATACAGCAGACTGCGGTGCCCCGCACCTACGATGATGGCGCTTACAGGTTTATTGTCCTTCCGCCTTTCATCACACTTATGGTTCATTTTTTTCATATCCTCTCGATATAATAGAATCCACCATATAAGAAGAGAATACCTGCTCCCCTGAACAACGTACATGTAATATCTTTAAAAAGATGCTTTATTTTGTACCATTTTTCGCAAAACCGCGGCAAATGAAAGAACCTTGGATATTCCCAAGGTTCTCCGGTTCATGCTCTCTCCATGCTAATACCTACCACTGGAAGCCGACGGCTTTGAGGAAGGACCGGGCAATAATCATATGGCCGGTCATATTGGGGTGTACCCGGTCCCAGGCGATGTTCATGGGATGCATATGCTCCAGCACCTGCTCGTAGGCGGATTGTACGTCGATGAACATGGCGTTATGGCGCTCTGCGGTTTTTTTCATAATGGCGATGTAGGTGTCCAGGGTTGCCCGCATTTCATCCTGACGGTTGCGCTCCATGAAGACCGGTGTCATGAGGACGGTTTGTTTCACCTTGCCCTTGACCAGCTCCAGCATGTGGTTGAGGTTAGCTTCATATTCTTCGGGGTAAACATGGACTTCCGGGCGGAGCGGAGCATCGAATTGCCGCCAGATGTCGTTAATGCCGATCATGATGGTCAGCCAATCCGGGTTCAGATCCAGCACATCCGTCTGAAACCGCTGGAGCAAATCACGGGAGGTATTCCCGGAAACCCCCATATTGATGACACGGATTTGCTCTTCCGGGCAGGCGCTATTCAGGAGAGCATTTACAATGGCCACATAGCTTTTGCCGATATCCTCTCCCCGGCCTTCCCCTACCGGACGTTTGCGTTCCGCATCCGTGACCGAATCCCCGATCATCAAGAGCTTGCTTCCTTTATGGATAAGCATGTTTTTGTCCTTCTTTCTAGACATATGTATAGGTAGTGCCGCATTCCTGTCCATTATAAACCCGATGCTCCCATTCGGCGACCCTGTTAAGGCAGATTTTCAAGAAACAGAGATGCCCTTCAATTATTGTTTGCACGGTACCTTGCAATGCACAATACCTTTTTATATAATAGTGACATGAAAATATTAGGAGATAGGGGAGCGTCCAATGAATACGCAGTTTAAAAAAGGCGTTCTCGAGCTGTGCGTGCTGGTGATGGCCGGGCAAAAGGACTACTACGGATACGAGCTGGTGAATATGATCTCGGACAACATCCAGATTTCGGAAGGAACGATTTACCCGCTTCTGCGGCGTCTTACCCAGGAGGGGTATTTCTCCACCTACCTGATGGAGTCCAACGAAGGCCCGCCGCGGAAGTATTACCGGCTGACGGAGCAGGGTAAGGCGTACAGAGACACGCTGGTAACCGAATGGGTCAGTTTTACCAATGGTGTAAACCGGATTATGGAGACATTTTTCAAAGGAGAGGACCGCTCGTGAGCAACCCGTATATAGTCAAATTGGATCAGCTTCTTCAGGAAATTCCCCATGAGGAGCGGCAGGAAATCCTGCAGGACTACCTGGAGCACTTCCGGCTGGCACAGGCCGAGGGAAAAACATTGGAAGAGATCGCAGACGATCTGGGATCCGTTGAGGCCTTGGCCGCGGATATTCTGTCGGAGTACCGGGCCGGCGGGGCTGCTGCTCCTGCTGAAACTGCCAAACAGGTGAAACCCGAACCCTGGTGGAGGACGGCCGGAATACTGGTGCTCACCGCCGTCTTGTTTATCGGGCTGGTCTGGGCGTTTGTGGGAATCCGGATGGTTCCCTCCGATGCCGCCCCGCCGCCTTCGCCCAGTCCCGCCGTCACGGCGGACCAATTGAAGGAAGCGTTAAAAGCGTATTCCGCCGGCTCCAGCACGGCGCCTTCCGCCACTCCCCCCAACAGCCCATTGGTTAAAAAACCCGGTGGAACGGTCATCATTAACGAGGAACGCAAGGCCGCCGACACCATCAGCTCGCTACGGATTGAAGCAGTAGACACCGAGGTGGTGATCGAGACGGTCAAGGATACGAAGCCCCGAGTGCTGCTGGAGGGTAAAATGACGGTCCGGGAGGGTGAGGATTGGACGGACTATTACGATTTTGGAGCAGACAGCTCCGGCGGCACTTACACGGTGTATGTCAGATTTGTCGAAGCCAAGAAAAATCAGATGCCGTCAGGCCGAAAGACCACACTCCGCATCCTTCTGCCGGAGGCCCCGTTGGAGAAGCTGGATGTGACCACTGTATCCGGTTCGGTAAAAGCCCCTTCTCTCCAGGTCGGCGAATTCAACGGAGCCTCTGTTTCGGGGAGCATCGATCTGGCGGGATTAAAGGGCAAGAAACACAATCTGAACAATGTGTCCGGCAAAATCAGTGTAAGCAGCCTAAGCGGGGACTTCGATGTGGAATCCGTTTCCGGCAGCGTTCAGATATCTGGCACCACCTGGGAAAGCTCCGGCTCCGTCAACACCGTGTCCGGCAGTGTGAATCTGACTGCGGATGCCAAGCTCCCCTTCGATTATGAGCTCAATTCCGTCAGCGGCTCTGTCAAATGCGGCTTCGAGGGGGCTTCGTCAAGCAGCATCCTGATGCTCAAGCAGTGCTCCGGCAGCACCGGAGAGAGCAAACGGACGCTTACCCTCACCAGCATCTCGGGTCCGCTGCAGGTAGGGCCGTAACGCTCCGGCTGCGGCTGTCCCGCCGCCAGATGCTCAGCAGCTGCATACCAGGTTATGATTCCCACTTTATACGGACACAGAAGACGTTATTTCCCCGGAATGCACACTTTTGATGATCTCGCGGACCCACGGTACGTTATTTCCTGCGGCAGCCACCCAACTCGGCCCTTTTGTGGCATATAACGGCTCCTGGGTCCGCATAGAAGAAAAAACACCGTTTTTTCCCCTAATAGCGGCTCCTGAGTCCGTTAGTTTGCAGAGTCATCAGTGTCACAAAAAAAGCCCGGGCGCCAACAACAACTGTTGGTCTCCCGGGCTAATCCCGTTAAATCTTGAACCGGCTCATCAATTCCTGCATATCCTCCGCAAGCTTGGACAACGCGCTGGAGGAGGAGGCGATCTCCTCCATGGACGCCAGCTGCTCCTGCGTGGCGGATGACACATCGTGAGTGTTATCCGCAGTCGCCGCTGTGGTTTCGGAGATTTGCGCCATCGCCTCCACCGCACTGGCCGATTCCTCGGCGATCATGCCTACCGTTTCGTTCATGGTGGTGGACTGCTCCGCCACCTGCCCCAGCATGCCGCGGATGGTTTCGAACAGCTCGCCGGCATGGCGGATGGATTCGGCGCCTCGGCTTACCCCCTCCACCACAGCTCCCGTCGCCTGCACCGCAGTGTCCGTATCCTTACGGACCGTGCCGATCTTCTCGGCGATTTCCTCTGCGGACTTGCGGGATTGATCGGCCAGCTTCTTCACTTCCTGCGCCACTACGGCGAAGCCCCGGCCATGCTCGCCGGCACGGGCCGCTTCAATAGAAGCGTTAATAGATAGGATATTGGTTTGCTGGGCAATATCCGTCATCACAGCCGCAATCTCACCGATGGCCGCTGAACGTTCACCCAACTGGCCCATCACCTGCTTCAGGCCGTTGACCTCCTGCTCCACCCGCTTCATCTGGCGGATGGCTTCCTCCATGACGGTCAAACCTTCATTAGAGTGCATAGAGGCTTCTCCCGCAGATTGGGAAACGGCCTCCGCCCCTTCGGCGATCCGGTGGATGCCCTGATCCATCATCCGGATGGAGTCGGCACCTTGGCCCACATTCTCCACCTGGCGGGTTGCGCCTTCGGCTACCTCCTGGATGGACTCCGCAATCTGCTCTGTCGCCTTGGAGGTCTGCTCGGCGCTGGCCGTCAGCTCCTGGGAGGAAGCGGCCACCTGCATGGATACGTCCTGTACCTCGGTGAGCAGATGGCGCAGCGAATCCGCCATGGCGTTGAAGCTGTTGCCCAGCCGGCCGATTTCGTCCTTGCCGTGGATCTCCGCCCGGTGGGTCAAGTCCCCTTCGCTAATACGCGCAGCAGCCGCCCCCAGCTCCCGGACAGGCTTAATAATCAACCAGACAATGGTCATGGCCAATGCGCCGAAGACCAGGAAAGCCACAGCCAGCACGATCAGCATCTTGTTCAGTATGGGAGCGGCCTGCTCGGCTTCCTCCGCCTGCTCGATCACTCCGCCGATTTTCCAGCCGGTCAAGGCATTGGTGGCATAACGGAGCCGCTTCAAGCCGGATCCGTCATCATACTCCGTCTCTCCACTGTCGGTGCCGAATACCTGGTCCACCCAAGTGCCCGTCAAATCCCCACCGGCCTCAAACTCGGCATGGACAATGGCCTTGCGCTGCTGGTCCATCAGCACGGCGAAGCCCCGCTGGCCAATGGCGACCTGCTTCGTAATGGCTTCCAGGTTGGCCAGCTTAATTTCAGCGCCAATGGTGCCTGAGCCGTCCCGCAGCACCTTGGAAAGAGAGATTACGAAATCTCCGGTGGTTTTGGACACGTAAGGTGCGGCGATGGCAACCTTGGCGGTGTCCTTGGCTGCCGCCTGGTACCAGGGGCGGGCAGTAGGATCAAAATCCGCACCCAAATCCACCTTAGGGGCGTTCATGAACTGTTTGTTGGGCGTGCCGATAAAAATCGTGTTAATTTCGGGATGGAGCTTGATATATTCCTCCAAAAAGGCTCTGGCCTCTTGGCCGCTGCCTTGCAAATCCTCCTTGTCCACCAGACCGGACAGATAATCCATGTCCTTGATCCGGGCGGAAATTTCACTTTCGATCACCTGGTTGAGCAGCGCCACATTCTCGTCCGCACTGCGGATCAATTGGGCGGCCAGCCGGGATTTCGCTGTTTCATAAGAAATATACCCAATGATTAAGCCAGGAACAGACAGGATGATGGCAAAGGACAGGATCAGCTTCAGTCTCAAGCTCATGTTGCGTAGAATTGCGGGCACGTGGTATACCTCCTCCATAACATACTTTATTTCTCCACTAATTCGACATATTTCTACATTATCCTTCCCCAGGAAGAGCATTATTTTTAGGAATATTGGAAAATGGCCCTTCCGTCTCCAGCCTTTCGGCATACCATTGCTCCAGCAGCAACAGGCTGCCCGGGTTTCCGGCCAGGCCCATCAAAAGCTCCAGAATTCGCTCCTCCCCTTGAATGGTTAGCCTGCAGCTTCCCTCCGCCGTCCTATAAAGATCCCCCTCCTGGATAAGCTTGTCCCGCTGGTCAGCCATCCATTGGTTAGGAGTTTTACTATAGAATCTATTTCTCATGGGTACCCCCAAATCATCTCGAATTGTCTCGAATTAGCCCGAATCTTCCCGCTGTGACAACTTTCCCTATAAGTTCAATCTTCATGATAGCGTTACATTCCGTGCATAGTCAACACATTTTGTACGCACTCTCTTTTTGGCTCACATGATATGCTATGATTCCGGTAGGTGATGATGCCATGACATTCGGTCAACGACTTCGCAGCCTCCGCCTGGCGCGGGGACTCACACAGAAGGAATGCGGCAAGCTGTTTCAGTTGAGTGAAAGTGCCATCGGCATGTACGAGCGCGACCAGCGCGAGCCATCCCTGGAATTGGTCCGGCGTATTGCGGATTATTTTGAAGTAACGATTGATTACATTCTGGGCAGAGATCATTACATCAGTGAGGGACGGGCTCGTTACACCGCTGCCGATCATTGGACAGACGAAGAGCGGGAGCTGGCGGATGCATTCATTCAGACCATCCGGCACCGCAAAAAAACGGCACGACCAAAATGAAAGCCAATGAATAGTAAAAAAACGGCAGCGCCTCTTTCCGACCCAGAAAGGAGGCACTGCCGTTTCTTTTGTATTCCAGCCGGCTTGTGATTACCGGTTTAATAGACTGCCCACATACCGCAGGAGCTCGTTGGCGCATACCGGGCAATAATGATTATCCTCGATCAGCCGCGCCGTCACTTCATTAATCCGCTTCAGCTGCTGCTCATCCGGCGTTTTGGAGGAGGTGGTGATCTTCACGATATCCTTCAGGTCGGTGAACAGCTTCTTCTCGATGGCTTCCCGCAGACGCTCATGGGTGTTGTATTCGAACTTTTTTCCTTTGCGCTGGTAGGAGGACATGCGGATGAGGATTTCCTCCCGGAAGGCCTTTTTGGCATTTTCGCTGATGCCGATCTGCTCCTCGATAGAGCGCATCAGGCGTTCGTCCGGATCCACATTTTCCCCGGTAAGGGGGTCCTTGATCTTTTGCCAGTTGCAGAACGCTTCAATATTATCCAGGTAGTTGTTGAACAGGGTTTTGGCTGACTCCTCGAAGGAATAGACGAAGGCCTTCTGGATCTCCTTCTTCGCCAGCTCGTCATATTCCTTGCGGGCCACAGAGATGAAGTTCAGATACCGCTCCTGTTCATCCTTGGTGATGGAGGGATGCTGGTCCAGACCGTCTTTCAGGGCCCGGAGCACATCAAGGGCGTTGATGCACTGCACATCCTTGCGGATCAGGGCGCTGGATATCCGGTTGATGACATAGCGGGGGTCGATGCCCGTCATGCCCTCCTCGGCATACTCGTTCTGCATTTCCTTGAGGTCCGCTTCCTTGTAGCCCTCAATGGATTCTCCGTCGTACATGCGCATCTTTTTCACCAGGTCCATGCCCTGCTTCTTGGTTTCCTTCAGCCGGGTCAGGATGGAGAAGATGGCGGCGGCGCGCAGGGCGTGCGGTGCAATGTGGACATGATTCATGTCCGATTGTTTGATGAGCTTGGCGTAGATTTTCTCTTCCTCGGATACCTTCAGATTATAAGGAATCTGCATCACGATCATCCGCGACTGCAGCGCTTCATTCTTTTTGTTGGCGATAAACGCCTTATACTCGGATTCGTTGGTGTGGGCCACAATGAGCTCATCCGCGCTGATCAAGGCGAAACGTCCCGCCTTGAAGTTGCCTTCTTGGGTCAGGGAGAGCAGGTTCCACAGGAATTTCTCGTCGCACTTGAGCATTTCCTGGAACTCCATAAGCCCCCGGTTGGCCTTGTTCAATTCTCCGTCAAAACGGTATGCGCGGGGGTCCGATTCCGAGCCGTATTCGGTTATGGTGGAAAAATCGATGCTGCCGGTCAGATCGGCAATATCCTGGGACTTGGGGTCGGAGGGACTGAAGGTGCCAATGCCCACCCGGTCAACCTCGGAGATGAACACCCGCTCGATGACCACATCCTCGATGCGTCCCGCATATTCGGTTTTCAGCCGCATCTGGCAGGAGGGGCACAAATTGCCCTCAATCTTGACGCCCAGCTCCTTCTCCACATCGGCCCGCAGTTCACCCGGGATCAAATGCAGCGGGTCCTCGTGCATGGGGCAGCCGGATATGGCGTACACCGCGCCGTCGTCGGTGCGTGAGTATTCCTCCAGGCCTTTTTTGAGCATGGTGACCAGTGTGGATTTGCCGCCGCTGACAGGCCCCATCAGGAGCAGGATCCGCTTCCGGACATCCAGACGTCTGGCGGAGGAATGGAAATACTCCTCAACCAGCTTCTCCAGAGCCCGGTCCAAACCGAAAATATCATTGTCAAAAAACTTGTAGCGGATCTGGCCGTTCCGCTCCTCGGTTCCCTTGGAGGCGATCATGTTGAACACCCTGGAATGCGCCGTCATCGCCAGCTTCGGGTTTTTCCTCACCAGTTCGTAATACTCTGCAAAGTTCCCTTTCCACGCAAGGCGTTCATTCTCCGCCCGGTAATCCGAAATCTTCTTAAAAATACTCATGGTAACCCTCCTCCCGATCACTCATGCATCTCTTGGCAGCATCCTGACACTTTCTTGAAGGTTAGCTGACATGACCGTGTGTACCCATTCCGCATTTTTCAAAAGGAACATACACTGCGCTTCATTTTGGGGATGCGTTAGGAATGTATTTAATAAATATGCAGGCGGGGGAGGAGAGTTTACCGAATTTTACGAAATTTTGGGCTTGTGATTATGGGACGGGCGGCACAGCAGAACCCGGCGAACCAGCTTCCCTTTGGGAATCCGGCAGCTGTCCTCCACCAGAAGACATGCTTCGTGAACAAGCCCATCCAGTTCCTCGGCTTCCGTGGTGACCAGCACAACCCGCTCCGAGAGCCTTGCCGCATGACGGAGAATCGCCAACAGCTCCTCCCGTGGGCTCTTCGAGCACAGATTATAAGGGAGATCGGCGATTACTGCATCATATGCGCCCTGCACATGGGCAATGTCACATATCTTCACCGCATCGGAATACCCGTAATAAGCGAGATTAACCCGGGCGCCTTGGACCGCCAACGGGTTCATATCAGAGCCGGAGGCGGACACGCCCATGGACAAAGCCTCAATAAGCACCGTGCCCATTCCGCAGCAGGGATCCAGCAGGGTGCGGCCCGCCAGCTCCCTTTCGGGATAAGGAAGGGCGATGTTCACCAAAGGCCGGGCCACCCGGGTGCTGAGAGCGGTGGAGTAGCTTTGAGGTTTATTCTGGTGGGCCAGCCAAACGGCCGGATTATCCGCCAGCTCCCCCAGGAGCCAACCGCCTTCGGCACGGCCGGTATAGGTAACGCCCAGCACCACCTCAGGCTGGCGCATCTCCGCCTTGCCGCGGATCACCGCCCCCACCCGGCGCTCTATGCCCCGGCAGGCGTCATAGTCAAAGCCGGTGTCCGCCGTGGGCACATAGCGGATCTTGAAGGTTTTGCCCTCCATGCTCCAGCCCTCTGCACATGCGATAAGCTCCTCTAAGGAGGAGGCGGCTCTCCGCACCAAAAGCCGGTGCCGGATAAAGGGGCTCCGGCCCGGCTCAATCAAACAGGAGGAGGCCAACCAGCCTCCCGGGGAAGCAGCGGCCTCCATTTCAGCGCCGAACAGCGCACGCTGCTCCAAGCGGCACAGGTCCAGCTCCTCTTCCCTGCATGCAAAGATATACAATGTATTCGTATCCACGCTTATTATCCTCACCGTATCATTGTCCGTTCCGGCGTTGCCGGACACGATGGGCGGGTTTGCACACGCCCTGGCATCTTAGTATAGGGTGATGGAGGTGGGTTTGTCCAATTCCCGCAGCGTGCGGATCATATCGTTGACAATCCGCAGCTTGATATTGAGATCCTGGGGAAAGTTGGGATTCTGATGGGCCGGGTTAATGGCCGTGCCCACAATAAAATGGATTTCCGTGGCTTCCCGAAGCAGCAGTCTGGCCAGCCGGGATGCGCCGTTGCTTTTCCGGTCCAGGGTGCCCCCGGCCTTATAAGCCTGCAGATATTCCAGCACCTTGCGGAGGGTCAGCACCCCTTCCGTCACCAGATCCACGCCGGGCAGCTTACCTGCCGGAGGAATATCCGGGTCGGAGGCGGAGGACCAATCCACCTCCAGCTCCTCACCCAGCTCCCGGGAGGCGATGGTGGCGGAGGTTCCGCCGCACACCACCTTTTTGCCGGGACGGGTAAACCATTCCCGCACAATCCGGCTGTCCAGCTCCGGGTTGCTGGGCGGCCCCACCAGCAGCGTCACGGGGCTGGCCATACGGAAGCGCACGGCCACCGCCGTGGTGTCGTCGCCGGGTTTGCCGCAGTACAACGCCTCGCAGGCCTCCGCCAGCTGCCGGGCTACCGCCCGGGTGGAGGCGGTTTCCGGCACGATTTTGCCCAAGTGCTCGGCGATATGGCTCCACTGCCAGCCCAAATTCAGAATCTGTCCAACACCGGCATGGACGGCTCCGTCGCTGATCAGCACCACCGTATCCTCCTCGGTGACGCGGAAGCGGGATTCCTTGATCATTTTTCCATTTACCGTCCGCTCCAGATAATACAGCTCCTCCAGCTTCCCCTGCCGGAAGAAGAAGGTGGAGGGATTATCATATTCCACCAGGTACGCACGCCCGTCAGCGAAGACCTGAAAGATGGTGAAGGTGGAATAGGCCACACCGCGGACCTTGCATACCGGCAGCGTCTGGGTCAGGGTATCCACCACATCCTCGATATCGCTCCCCATGCGCAGCATATCCCCGGCAATTTTGGAGGTGAGGGTGGCCAGGATATTGGCTTTTACGCCGCTGCCCAGACCGTCCGCCAGCACGATTACCGCCGAATCCGGCGTCCGGGTAATATGGACCTTGTCGCCGCACAGCTCCTCCCCGGCCTTATTCAGACTGCTAAATCCCACATCGGCAAAGATGCGATGCTCCATCATCGACATGGTCTCAATCCTCCAGCAAAAGCCGCTTCATTTTGGTCAGCGTTACCTTGGTTTCGGCTGTGGTTTCCCCTAAGAGGCCGGCGATCTCCTGGGCTACCCGCATCTGGTTCTCAATCACCCGTTGGGCCATCTCCACCGTTTCCTGCTTCAGCACCCGCAGCTTCTCCTGCTCCTGCACTTGCTCGGTCAGATCATGAAGGATTACCAGGTACAGCTGCTGCTCCGGTATATAGGCGGCCGAAACAATAGCGGTTTTGCGCAGCTCGGGAAAATACAGCTTCTTCCGTGCCTGTTCATGAGGCGACAAGGTTATTTCTTCAGCCGGAATCAGGTACTCCAGGGGAAGGCCCAGCAGCTCCTGGGGATCAGTCTGGAAAAATACGCCGACGGCCGCGTTCACTTCCTTGATCAGATGCTGGTCCGTCACGGCAATTACTGCGTTGGGTGTTTTCTCCAGCAGGACATGGGCGAAGGACTCCGCTTTGGTTTGGGCATAGGGCATACACATGTACAGCTCCGCCTTGCCGGCCAGAACCGCCTCCGCCTTATCCTTGCAGGTATCGTAGCCGCAGGCGCCGCAATTCAGCTCATCCTCCCGCCGCTCCTTGCCCAGCTTGCGGAGAATGTCGCGGATCGCCTCCTTGGAATAACGGACTGGCGCTTTACTGCGGTCGCGGAAGGTGCGGCGGATCATTTCTTTATTTGCCATAGGCAAAGCAGGCCCCTGGGGCACCGGGTTCTGCCGGTAGGCAAGAATCCGGTCCTGCTTCAGCAGGGGATGGATATGGCTGCCCGCGGCTGGACCGTTGATGCAGCCGCCCTCGCAGGCGTTCATCTCCAGGAAATACCCCTCCGGCAGCTCCTTCAGGGAGGACAGGAGCTTGCGGCAGTTCTCGATGCCGGACACGGCTCTGAGGCGGGTGGAGGCGGGATGACCGTTGCCGGATTTGAAGGTGGTTTCCACAACACCGCCATCAATGGGGTACAGCCGCGCTTCCATTAAAGGAGTCTGGGCAGCGGCGGCGGTTTCTGTAGCAGCGATGGAGGTTGCGGCTTCTGCAGTCCCTTCCTCCTCCACCGCCAGCAGCGGGAGCCACTCCACCTCCTCGAAGGTCAGCACGGCATCCACATAACCGGGCTGTTGGTCCGCTTCCGTTTTTTTGGCATAACATGGTCCTACAAACACCACCTTGGCTTGGGGATACCGCTCCTTGATCCACTTGGCGTGGGCCATCAACGGGGAATCCGCCTCGGCCAGATAGGGAACCCACTGGGGGCTGTACTTCTCGATATATTCCACTACCACCGGGCAAGCTGTGGTGATAAGCCGCCCTTTGCGCTGGAATTCCTCCTCATAACAGCGGGAAATTTCCTCTGCGGCCTCCGCGGTTTCCCTCACTTGGGAGAAGCCGGCCCGGTACAGCCGCCGGATATAGCCATGGGGGTCCGGGGTAAAGCCGGCGAAGGAAGGCGCCAGACTGACAATTACCTCCGCACCGGACTGGAGCATCCGCAGCACCTTGCCGGCGTCGGATTCCACCGTTTTGGCGTTCTGCGGGCATTCCTTCATACATCTGCAGCAAAAAATACATTCCTCGGCCACAATGCGGGCCTGGTTATCTTTGAATTCAATGGCTTTGACCGGGCAGGTGCGGATGCACCGGTAACAATTCTTGCAGTTGGCGGCCTGGAAATGAAGCAGTCCCATGGTTATATTCTCTCCTCCAGCACTTCCTTCAGGAATTGCCCGATGCCTTCTTCATTGACCTGAATGCAGGGTTTGCCGTCCACCTGGACGGACACGGCATGCTGGCAGCGGCCAGCGCAAAAATTCGCTTTCAATTCCACTTGCTCCAACAGGCCGCGGCTGGCGATCAGCTGGCGCAGCTCTTCAATCAGACGGTACGCGCCTTTCAGGTGGCAGGAGCTTCCGATACAAACCGAGATTTGCTTTGTCAACCGGCATCTTCCTTTACTTTTCTCTTGTGAAAATAGTCACAATCTAAAACAGGCAAAAGCCTGCGTATGCGCAGGCTTCTATCTGTATAGGTATTGCTGGCAGGCATCCTGCCTTACATAGTAGCGTGGAAGGTCCGGTGGATAACGTCTGCTTGTTGCTCGCGGGTCAGCTTGATGAAGTTAACGGCATAGCCGGATACCCGGATGGTCAGCTGCGGATATTTCTCCGGATGCTCCATAGCGTCCATCAAAGTTTCGCGGTTGAACACGTTGATGTTCAAGTGGTGACCATGTTTGGAGGCATAACCGTCCAGGATGGCAACCAGGTTCTTGATTTGGCTCTTGTCATCCTTGCCCAGTGCATGCGGCACGATGGAGAAGGTGTTGGAGATGCCGTCCACGGAATATTGGTACGGGATCTTGGACACGGAGGACAAGGAAGCCAATGCGCCCTTCTCGTCGCGGCCGTGCATCGGGTTGGCGCCAGGTGCGAACGGTTCGCCGGCACGGCGTCCGTCCGGAGTGTTACCGGTTTTCTTGCCATACACCACGT
>JAEWMH010000060.1 GCA_023393235.1 Bacillota bacterium
GTCCACCTCGCCTTCGGGGAAAGCTCAAACAATGCGGTCCGGAGCTTCGAAGCGAGCACATGCCGGAAGGCGCGCTCGTCGTTCTTACTCACTTCAAGTTCGACCACGACCCAGTGCTTTGCAAGCGCCTTCGCGCGAAACTGCCCAAGGAGAACAGTTTTACCCACGCCCCGCAAGCCAGTGATAATCATCGACTGCTCGGTGCGTCCGCGTTCGATCCGCGCAAGCAGCAGGTCGAACGACCCGAGCTGGTCATCGCGCCCAACCACGGCCTGGGGTTCTGCACCGGCATTCGGGGTGTACGGGTTCGTTAGCGCCTCCACACCGGCACATGAGCAGGTTTAGCGGGCTTTATGCGCGGCGAATAAAGTTACCTAAACTCTCAAACGCAAGCCCGGCTCAACGGCCCGCCGGAGTCGCCTGCATCACCGGCATCGTCGCGACGGCCCGCTCGGGCGACTGCCTAAGCACCTGGGTCCCCAGCTTCTCGTCGAGCGCACCCGGCTCGATCCGCCACAGCTCCTCCGGCATCCGCCACTCCCTCCGCGGGGCAGCTGACTGCGCGATCTCTCGACGGCTACCGCCCTGGCCGCACACGCCGCTTCGCCTCGCGCCGCCGGCGCGCATCCGTGACCAGCATCCACGCGAGCCACGACATGATGGGGATGACGGACACGGGTCCGGCCCACGCAGGCGAACCCAAATTCGCCATGAAGATCGCATTGAGCACGACCCCCCAGACGACGGAGCCGATGAAGAGCGCCAGTCGGAGCGGCGAGAACAGGACCCTCCACCTGACTCGGAACGAGTGGTGGTAGTCATCCACAGTCATCGGCACGCCCCTCCGGAGTCATGCCCCGAAGTGTACGCCGGGCACACCACACCGGCCCGGCGCCGCCGCAGCGCCCCCGGGCCGGCGGCACAGCAGGTCCGGCGTGCAGGTCGACGCCCTTCGGCTCCTTGATCATCGAGACGGCGACGAGCGAGACCACCGCGGCGACGGCGATGTAGAGGCCGATCGTCAACGACATCCCGGTCGCATTCATGAGCGCCTCGGCGATCATCGGCGCGAACGCGCCGCCGAGGATCGCGCCGAGGGCGTACCCGATGGAGACGCCCGAGTAGCGCACATTCGCCGGGAACATCTCGGCGTACAGCGCCGCCTGCGGGCCGTACGACAGGCCGAGCCCGAACGTCAGGACGAACAGCGCGACGAAGTACCAGAAGATGTTCGCGGTGTCGATCAGGAACCACATCGGCACCGCCCACAGCGCCAGGAACCCGTACCCGATCTGGAAGGTGCGCACCCGGCCGAGCTTGTCGGAGACCATCCCACCCCAGAGGGTGAAGATGAGCCAGCCGAACGAGGTGAGCGTCGTCGCCAGCAGCACCGTCGGCCGGTCCATGCCGAGCGCTGAGACCGCATACGTCGCGAAGAACGCGATGAGGAGGTACCCCGCGGCGTTGTTCGCGATGAACACGAGCGCCGTGAGCACCACCTGTCGCCAGTTCCCGCGGAAGAGCTGGCCGAGGGGCGCCGAGGACTCCTTGCGGCGACGCAGCAGGTCCTCGAAGACGGGGCTCTCCTCGACGGCGCGACGGATGACGTAGCCGATGGCGATGAGCACGATCGAGAACAGGAACGGGATGCGCCAGCCCCACTCGAGGAACGCCTCCGGTGACATCGAGGAGGTGAGCACCCAGAGGGTGGCGGTAGCGAGGATCATGCCGATCGGCACGCCGATCTGCGGGTACGCGCCGAAGTAGCCGCGGCGGCCGACCGGGGCGTGCTCGACGGACATGAGCGCCGCGCCGCCCCACTCCCCGCCGGCGGAGAAGCCTTGCAGGATGCGCAGCAGGATGAGGAGGATCGGCGCCGCGATGCCGACCGCGGCGTACGTCGGCAGGATGCCGATCAGCGAGGTGGACACGCCCATGAGGATGAGGGTGAGCACGAGCATCTTCTTGCGGCCGAGGCGGTCGCCGAGGTGCCCGGCGATGACCGCGCCGAGGGGCCGGAAGAGGAACGAGATGCCGATCGTCGCGAACGACAGCACCTGGGCGAGCCCCGGATTGGACTCGGCGAGCGGTGCGAGGAACAGCGGCGCGAGGACGAGCCCCGCGGCCTGCGCGTAGATGAAGAAGTCGTACCACCCGATCGATGTGCCGACGAGGGTGCCGGCGAGGACCTTCCGTTCCTCCCTGCTGATGGAGGTGCGGCGGGCGGGGGCCTGCGTGGTTGACGCCATGGTGAACTCCGTTGTTCGGTGGGCGGGCGATCGGGAATTCCTGACCGATCGGTGAGGAATATATCGGAGGCCGCCTCGCGCGGGTAGTGCGCCCGCTCAGTCCGGCGGCACGAGGAGGTTGCTGATCCGACCGGTGGCCAGCAGCGCACCGCCCTCGTCCTCGATCCGGATGTCGTAGGTCGCGACGCGGCGGCCGCGGTGCAGGGCCGTCGCCGAGCCGGTGATCATCCCCTCGCGCGCCCCGCGGTGGTGGGTGATGTTGAGGTCGACGCCGACGCACACCATCCCGAGCGTGCTGGCGTGGATCATCGCCGCCCACGAGCCGATCGCCTCGGCGAGCGCCGCGCTCGCGCCGCCGTGCAGGCGCCCGAGCGACTGGGTGTTCCCCTGGACCGGCATCGTCGCGACGACCCGCTCGGGCGACTGCTCCAGCACCTCGATCCCCAGCTTCTCGTCGAGCGCGCCCGGCTCGATCCGCCACAGCTCCTCCGGCATCCGCCACTCCCCTCCGCCGACCGTCGGACCCTTGCCGCGGCGGCGTGCGTCTGACACTATTACTGACCGATCGTTCTGCAAAGACGCGATGATCCCGATGCGACGTGGCAGAGGAAGGATGACGATGCCCGAGGCCTACCTCGTGGGAGGTGTCCGCACCCCCGTCGGCCGGTACGGCGGCGCGCTCGCGTCCGAGCGGCCCGATGACCTGGCCGCACTCGTCCTGCGCGAGGCGGTGGCACGGTCGGGTGTCCCGGCCGATGCGATCGACGAGGTGATCTTCGGCGCGGCGAATCAGGCGGGCGAGGACAACCGCAACGTCGCGCGGCTTGCGACGCTGCTGGCGGGCCTGCCCGACGACATCCCCGGCTTCACGGTGAACCGGCTGTGCGCCTCCGGGATGTCGGCGGTCGCCCTCGCCGCGCAGGCGGTGCGGGCCGGAGACGGCGACCTCTACGTCGCGGGCGGCGTGGAGTCGATGACCCGCGCGCCCTGGGTGCAGGCCAAGCCCGACCGCGCCTGGGCGAAGCCCGGCGAGGCCTTCGACACCTCGATCGGCTGGCGCTTCACCAACCCCGCACTCCGCGCCCGCGACAAGGCCACGTTCTCGATGCCCGAGACGGCCGAGGAGGTCGCCCGCGTCGACGGGATCAGCCGCGAGGATGCCGACGCCTTCGCCCTGCGCAGCCACGAGCGAGCCGTCGCGGCGATCGACGCCGGCCGGTTCGCCCCGGAGAGCGTCCCGGTCGAGACCCGCGGAGGCCTCGTCGAGGTGGACGAGGGGCCGCGGCGCGGCACCACGCTCGAAGCCCTTGCCGGACTCCGCCCCGCCGTCCCCGGCGGCACGGTCGTCACCGCCGGAAACGCCACGACGCTCAACGACGGCGCCTCCGCGGTCGTCGTCGCGGGCGCCGCGGCCGTCGCGCGGCACGGCCTCCGCCCCCGCGCCCGCATCGTGGCGT
>JAEWMH010000097.1 GCA_023393235.1 Bacillota bacterium
CGGCTGGTGAGCGCCGTAAAGCCCGGCGGGCGCGGCGGCAAGGGCAAAGATTGACCTTCCCCGCACAGGGAAGGTCCGCAGTAGGCGCAAGCGGGAACATGACGCTTCATGTGGCTGTAGGATCGGATAGCTGTGTCGCACTCCGGGAACAAACGCTAAAGGATGAAACGTAGGCATTTGTGCTTACGGAACTGAGAAGCTCTTAAACACGAATATGCCTGGTTGTTAAATTGTAACGGAACTAAAAGACTCTTAGGGCTGCTGGAGTAGGTAATATCAGCAACTTGCCCCCGCTAAGAGTCTCTCAGTTCCGTTATTTTTTGAAAACCGCTATTTTCCGCTTCTAAGCGTCGCGTAGTTCCGTTAGAGGCCAGGAGACCGAATAAAAGCCATCTGGCCGGTTCTACTTGGGATAAGGCCTATAATCCACTCGAAGAACCTTTATCCAGCTTGTAATTCCATCCATATAACAAAAAACCG
The DNA here is from genome assembly GCA_023393235.1 of Bacillota bacterium. Taxonomy (GTDB): domain Bacteria; phylum Bacillota; class Bacilli; order Paenibacillales; family NBRC-103111; genus Paenibacillus_AR. The sequence continues at coordinate 481 of JAEWMH010000097.1, forward strand.
CTTGTCAGCTGCCGGATGGCAAGCAACAAGCGGTAAAGTCGGCTGGTACTCACTATTTATTTTGAAAGAACTCTGTGTTTTTTCCAGTAACAAAAGTTATGGATTGGTTACTTCTGAACCCCCGCCAGGACTGACAGGGCTTGGACCTATCCCAATACTGCCTCCACCCCCGCCACCAACATTACTGCCACTATCATTTTGCTCATACATATAGGGGGTTTCCGGCAACATGTAAATAGGATAGGTGACGGACTTTTTGCCAGGCGCTTGGAATTCAATCGATTTTACAATCAACGGGATTGTGCGGACGTAAAGTTCGAAATTGCCGTTTGCATCGGAAATTGTTTTGACAACGCCCCCTCGGATAAGGGTAAAGGGTTCTTGCGTATATCCTGAGATTTTTGTCATGCCCGAAGGATAATCATATTGCGTCTTCGTAATCGCAGGAAAAAACATGTTTTCGGGCACCTCACTAGTTCTGACATGCACCCAGGTATTTTCACTTACATTGCGACCGGGTAATTGTGCAGTGATTCTCAAGGTTTGATCCAATTGCCCGACATCAAAATAGATGGTGCTTTTTACCATGCCGCTGCCTGCTGCACCTTTCCAATATCCGCTGTCGAGCAATGTCCCGTCGTGATTGTAGATGGTAACAAAAGAACCGGCAGGGGCCTCCAAATCCAGCTTGATCATGGTTCCCCCGCTTTCCACAGAATCCGCAGCAATAGGCTTCGGGGTTTCACCTTGGGCTGCATATACAGCGAGGGTAACAGTATTGCTGTCAGGTAAACCGGGTGCTTTTGCCGTCAAATGAAGCAGGGTATCCGGCACAAGATTACTATAAGGCACATTCAAGTGGAAGCTGCCCAGTATAGTGGCCTCTCCCTGTGCAATGGTTTGTCCATCGGCAGTCTGCACAATAACAGTTGAAAACGGGTCCGCATAGCCATTTATGAATTCTGAAGCATTGGTGCTTTGATAAACGGTTTGGGTGACAGTCTGCAAAAAAGTACCTTGGGGAGCATCATAAATGGGGACCTCGACAGGGTCACTTTTCTCCTTGCCATGCTCCTTAATGGAAACCAGCAGCTTGGTTGCGCCCTTTATCAGCTGCGGATCCAGAGTGAATTGTTTGTCCAGGCCGAATTCTGTCCTTGGAGACAATTCATCTACGCTGACTTCCACTCCTTCAGGCGTTTCAATAAATGCTTCAAATTTATAGGCTTGCGAAAGAATGGAGAGTACCGGCTTTTCCATTCCACGCACGAGAGTTCCGGCCACTACAGGAATTGCAGTTTTTTGTTGATTGGATGCAACATAGAGGGTTTCCGGTTTGCTCGGTTTTTTGCCTGGAGCGGTAGCTGTAAGTTGAACAGCTTCACCGTCCCGCAGAGTTTGCTTCAAATGCATACTGTCCAGAAGGATCACTTTGCTGTCTGCAGTTCCCCGCTTTTCGTAAACGATGGTCCCGTCCTGTTTCTTTAGGGATACAAGAGACTCAGGCTCAGCAGTAACCTTCAGATTTACACTGTCTGTAAAGAGGGTGCCCCCGGAGGATAGCAATTTTGTTTTTGGGGTAAAAACAAGCTTCTGGGCAGTGCTAATTCCTTTACCAGGGCTCTTCAGAAACAGATAGACCGATTTATCATACATGTAATCTGTAGAGAAATTCATGTGAAAATTAAAGGTGCCGTCTGGTGACGATCCCAATGGGAAAACCATAGCCGGAGAGGTGCTGCTGTCGCCCCATCGGATCAGAAGCGACGAATCGCTGGGGAACTTGCCGAATATTGTAACCGTACCATCCCCTTCTGTCAGGGTGGCAGCAGGCTGCATAGATTTGCCGGTAGTAGGCAGCACTTGCTTCGTAACCGGGGTACTGGGGGATTTGCCGGGCTCTTTTGAAATGATGGTAATTTGTTCCCCCTGCTTTAGCGGTTCTTGTGTGAGCTGAAATAACACGATTCCATTGTAATTACTAAAAGGTCTAAGGATTTGGCCATTACGTTCCACCGTAACATTAGCGCCTTCGGGAGCGGGTAGGGTAATCATGAAGTCCCCATCATAAGTCTCAGATAAAACCGGTTGTTGGGAATCTCCCGAGTTGGCCAGGACTTTCACCCGCACTGGGTCGCTGACCGTTCTGTGCGGATATTGGCCTTGGGCATAAACAGTTAATGTTTCGCCAGGAACAGGTTTTACCAGCCCATCGAAATAAAGAGAAAGCTTGTTATAACCCAACGCCATTCCACTATACAACACTTTTTTATTTTGGTTTAAAACCAACAAATATTGATAATCGGCAAAAATTAATCCATAGTCGAATTCCAGCGGATCACCTTCATAGTAAGTCTTTTTGACAGGAGGCAATTCAGTTTTAAATGAAGAAGCTGAGACTGTGTAAATCCTTTGGGTGGAATATCCAGTCTCCGGATTGCTGACGGTGAAGCTAATTATCTCCCCCACCTTAAGAGGGAAATGGAAATTATCCATATACAAGAAATTTCCGTCGTCATCCGTTAGTGTCTCACCCAGATGGATCACCTTGATTTCGGGGGATTCGACGATTTTGTCCAAAGAAACCAGTGTACGAGGAACGGAGGTTCCTGCCACGGCTATATTCCCCTCTATCATTTGAATGCTTAAGGAGAAGTAGCTGAAGGAAAAAAGCTCCTTCAAATAGCGCCAGTTTTGATAGCCGGTCAATTCCCCGTCTACATTTCCCCACGAAACGGCGATATCTACAGCCTGCTGGACAGCAACTAGTTGCGGTTCCAGACTGGCTCTGTCCGACCAGTTGAAATTCTCATATGCAGGCAACTCACCCAGCATCTTCTCCGCCCCAGCTTTGGTAAGGGCCTTCATTTGGGCTTGGGCGGCTTCCAGCCGTTGCTTCAATGGGACTGGGAACGCATCGGCTAAGCCCATTACTTTTAGTGCATTATATTGGCTCCGGGCTTCCAAGACCTTCTTCATATGCTCAAGAGTAAGGTTGGAGGCCTCTCCTAATGCTTGAATAGATGCCTTTGCCGCTGATCCTGTATTTTCCTTAAGTACAGGTAATTTGACGCCGCTCAGTTCCACCTGCACTTCAGGATTCAGAATGCCGTAACCGCTGACATTTCCATCCGCTTGAAGGCGGCCGTTGGCTTCCATGATCAAACTATGTATAGAGGCGCTGTCCCGTACGAGAATATTCACGCCGGGTGCGGTGCTGCGGACGGTTCCGTTGATATTGCCGCGAAGCTCAATGGTTTTTCCTCCGGCAGAATCCCCTATGGTTATATCCCCTGCAGAACCCTCGGATATTTCCAAGATAGCCCCCGATTCCAGTAAGGTTTGGGCAATGGACGTGCCTGCTTGGGAGAGAATACGCACTGGCGTATCCTGGCTGCCGGTATTGACGGTCAAAGTGCCGGATACTTTCACACCTTGGAGAATGATGGAGTGATCTGAACCGGAGAGTACCTGCAGGTTAGCTGCTTGTATGTTACGCAATGTTACTTCGCCGGATTGTCCCGGATTCACCGTTAGCGTACCTGAAATAGCCGCTGTTCCCGTTTCAGGCCCGAACGTAGTTGAATCTGCCGCAACCATATAGCTCCCTGTGTAGGAGCCGGCAGGCAGGTCGGTCAGCGTGCTGCCATCTGCCGGAGATGTAGGTGTTGCGGTAGGTGTTGCGGTAGGTATTGCAGTAGGCGTTGCGGTAGGTGTTGCAGTAGGCGTTGCAGTAGGTGTTCGTGTAGGAGTGGGTCCCCCGCCACCACCGCCGCCAAATCCACCACCGCCGCCCCCGCCCATAAAACCGGTGGACGGAGACGGGGAAGGAGCGGGGCTGATGGAAGCGGCCGGAGTGGTGAGGCCAGCCGCTTTGTCCAGATATGTATCCTTGTTCTTCAGGAGCTCAAATGCCAGTCGGGCCAGCGCCTGCCGGTCGGCTTGCGCCTTGGGGCGGTATACGAGGCTGTTGTTTTCGTCCTGGGAGCCCTGGAGGAGCCCGATCTTATAGGCAAAGGAAACATATTGCTGGGCCCAGGGGGAAATGTCGTTGAAATCGGCAAATATGGAGGAGTCCAAAGGCAAGGATTGGGCGGACTTGCTGAGCTTGAGCGCCCGCATGAAGAAGGCGGCCAGCTCTTCCCGGGTGACCAGCTGATCCGGGGCAAATTCATGTTCGCTTACGCCGTCGGTAATGCCCTCCTTCACAAGCGCTCCTGTATAGCCGGCATACCAGGCAGTGGCAGGCACGTCATGGAAGCGGCCGGCAATTTCCGGCTCAGCTTTCAGCTTCAGGATGCTGGCGATGACCTTGGCGAATTGGGCCCGGGTGACCGGTTCCGCGGGACGGAAGGTACCGTCGTCGAAGCCGTCTAGAATGCCGGAGGCCGTCAGCGAGGCAATTTCCTCCGCCGCATAGCTGGAGGCTAAATCCGAATACTGGGCGGTCCGCGCCGCTGCTGCGGCTTCCTCCGCTTGGACCGCGGGCAAAGCTGGGGAAAGGATAGAGGTCAGCAGCGCGCCGGCCACCAAAAGCGCCGTCCACTTGGATCTCCATCGGGGTTTCAACAATGACATGGATCTACCTGCTTTCTCAACGATTTAATTAGATTCCATAATAAGTATATGAGATAAGAGAGAAATGGAAAAGGAAATTTATTGGGTGGATGAAGTAAAATTTCCGGTTTTTCTGGCGGGAAAAGTCTAAACTAGGAAGGGGCCTCAGGTGGAGAATAGAAAATAATCCAGAAAAAAGGCGTTCCTTGCCAAAAACGCAGCGCCACAAAAAATTGCGAAGTTAATTTGTTTAATGAACAAACAAATATGTATAATAAATGAGAAAGTAATCAACTGAATTCAAAGATTTTTTATGCATCTATGTTAAACTATTGAGATCAAACACCCATTACAAGGCGTTCTTTTGTGAAAGGAGCATAACCACAGATGATAACTGAGCAAGGCTTTACCCCTGTATGGCAGGCGGATTTGGGAGACGGACGTTTCCAGAACCCGATTTTGTATGCGGATTATTCCGATCCGGACATTGTGCGCGTAGGCGACGATTTCTATATGACGGCTTCCAGCTTCGTCAGCTCGCCGGGGCTGCCGATTCTTCATTCCAAGGATCTGGTCAACTGGACCATTATCGGACATGCGGTGGACCGTATGCCGGGGGGCTACGATGGCTGCGTTCGCCATGGCGACGGTGTATGGGCACCTGCCATCCGTTACCATGACGGCAAGTTCTGGATTTATTTCAGCGCACCCGACGAAGGCATCTATATGACCACCGCCGAGAATCCGGCAGGACCCTGGACACCTCTTCATATGGTCAAAGAGGTCAAGGGCTGGATCGACCCGTGCCCGTTCTGGGATGATGACGGAAAAGCCTACCTGGTCCATGCCTTCGCCAGAAGCCGCTGCGGCATCAAGCACCGGCTGAAGATGTGCGGAATGAAGCCGGACGGCACTGCTCTGCTGGACGACGGCGAAGTAATTTTTGACGGGGAAATCGACCATCCAACCATGGAAGGCCCCAAGATGTACAAGCGTAACGGCTACTACTATATCTTTGCTCCGGCTGGCGGCGTACCCACGGGCTGGCAGACCATTCTGCGCTCCAAATCCGTTTACGGCCCCTATGAGGATAAAATTGTGCTGCATCAAGGGGAAACTCCGGTGAACGGGCCCCACCAAGGCGGCTACGTGGATCTGGATTCCGGTGAAAGCTGGTTTGTCCACTTCCAGGACAGAGAGGCTTATGGCCGGATCGTCCATCTTCAGCCTATGAGCTGGGAGAATGATTGGCCGGTTATGGGCGTGGATATCAACAACGACGGGATCGGAGAACCTGTGCTGGTGTACAAGAAGCCCAATGTGGGCAAAGATTATCCGGCTGCAGTTCCGGAAACCAGCGATGACTTCAACGCAACCGTGTTGGGCCTGCAATGGCAATGGCAAAGCAACCGCAAGGAAGAATGGTACTCCCTCGAAGCCAATCCGGGACATCTGCGGCTGTACGCACAGGCGCTTCCTGAAGGAGGCAGCATTCTTTATCATGCTCCCCATGTTCTCTGCCAGAAGCTTCCGGCACCTGAGTTTGCGGCAACCGCCAAGCTGGAGCTGAATCTGGCCCATGGCGAATCGGCCGGGCTGACTGCCTTCGGACATGATTATGCTTATGTAGCGGCGGAAGCAACCGAAAACGGTCTGAAGCTTGTTTATGTGGACAGCTTCGGCAATAAGGACAAGGAAACGGCTCCCGCCGAAAGCAGAAAAGCGGAGATCGACCTGCCAATCGGCACCAAAACTCTGTACCTCCGGACGGAATGCAGATTGGAAGCGGTCTTCACCTTCTCCTACAGCCTGGACAATGAAACCTATATCCCGTTTGGCGAAGCCTTTACGGCTGTACCTGGAGGCTGGGTTGGAGCCAAGGTAGGACTGTTCGCCCTGAAACCAACCGCCGGCGCCGTAAGCGGTTATGCCGATGTGGATTGGCTCCGCTTCGATCTCTTGAAGGCGTAAGCGGACAAAGGAGCGTATAAAACCATATGGCGACATTTCGTAACCCGATTATCCCCGGCTTCAATCCGGACCCGTCCGTCTGCCGGGTAGGCGATGATTATTATCTGGTGGTTTCCACCTTCGAATATTTCCCGGGTGTGCCGATCTTCCACAGCAAGGACCTGGTGCATTGGCGCCAGATCGGCCATGTGCTGGACCGGCCATCCCAGTTGGATCTGGACGGCACCCCTTGCTCCAAGGGAATTTATGCTGCTACCATCCGGCACCATGAAGGCATCTTCTATATGATTACCACCTTCGTGGAGAGTGTCACCGGAGCCAGACGGAATTTCTACGTGACGGCAGAGAACCCAAGCGGTCCCTGGTCCGATCCGGTTTGGCTGCCGGAGGCTCCCGGCATCGATTCCTCCCTGTTCTTTGATGATGACGGCAAGGCCTATATTATGGCGAACCGCCAGCCTCCCGGCGGGCAGCAGTATCCCAAGCATATGGAGATTTATCTGCAGGAGCTGGACCTGGCCCAAGGCAAGCTGGTGGGCGAAAAGTACAGCCTTTGGGACGGGGCGTTGAAATTCATCCATGCCCAAGAGGGACCCCATCTGTATAAGGTGGACGGCTGGTACATTCTCCTGATTGCCGAAGGAGGCACCGGGCATACTCATTCCATAACGGTTGCCCGCAGCCAGAACCTGACCGGTCCTTACGAGGGTTGCAAGTCGAACCCCATTCTGACTCATCGTCATCTGGGCAAACGCCACCCCATCTCCAATGTGGGACATGGCGATCTGGTCGAAACCCAGAATGGAGACTGGTGGATGGTCTGCCTGGGCTCCCGTCCTTATGGCGGCTACTACCGCAATCTGGGCCGGGAGTCCTTCCTGGTGCCGGTGGAATGGGAGGACGGCTGGCCGGTGGTGAATGCCGGCAAAGGTATGGTGGAGATAGAGATGGAGCGTCCTAATCTTCCGCAGCAGCGGTTCTCGCCGCTTCCGGCCTGCGATCATTTTGACCATAACCGTCTCGCCTGCACCTGGATGTTCATTCGTACGCCGCGGGGGGATTTCTGGTCCTTGGAGGAACGTCCCGGCTATCTGAGACTGCGGCTGAAGTCGGACACATTGATGCAGGAGGCCAATCCGGCCTTCGTTGGACGGCGCCAGGAGCATATGAGCTTCGCCGCACGCACAGCATTGGAGTTCCAGCCGAAAACTGAGCATGAGGCCGCAGGTGTGGTGCTGCTGCAGAATACGGAGTACCAGTACCGGATGGAAGTAGCACTGGCCGGTGGTAAAAAGTTGGTCCGCCTGATCCGCAGAACGGCAGGCAACGACGAGGTGCTGGCCGCTCAACCGCTTCAGGAGACGCACAGCCGGATCTATCTGAAGGTAGAGGCGGTTGGCCAAAGCTACAGCTTCCATTACGCCACTCGGTCCGAGGAATGGCAGCCGCTGGTCGAGAACGCAGACGGCACCCTCCTCAGCTCTGATGTGGCAGGAGGCTTTACAGGCTCCGTGATGGGCCTGTATGCCACCTCCCATGGAACCGGCAGCAGCAATTACGCCGACTTCGACTATTTCGAATATTTGCCTTTGGACGACAAGTAGCACGTGTCCAGTTTGCAGCCCTGCCGGCCATTTTTTGCGGCAGGGCTGCTTTTCCTATAGCCAGACTGTTCGAAGAGGCGCATGCTACAGAGAAGGGGGGCCGACCATGCATAAATATCTGACCCGCTTATTGATGTACAGTCTGCTTCTGGGAGCACTGCCTGCGATTTTGATCGGAGTTATCTCTTATTACATTGCTGCCCATGATATTAAAAATAAGGTCAACGAAGCCAATGAGCAGCTGCTGGCCCAGACCCAGCTCAGAGTGGAGCAGACTCTGCGCTCTATGGAGATGTCCGCCATGCAGTTCGCCAATTCCAGCCTGGTCAAGGCTGCCATGGACAAGCCGATGACGGCAGAGGATTTTAAGGATGTGCGCAGTCTCATGACCGAGCTGTTCCAATTGCAGACGCAAACCATCATCAACCAGGCATACTTGGTGAATCTGGAGCATAACTGGATGATTAATCATCAGGCGCTGGAGACGCTGCTGGACCACCCGGAAAGTGCCGTATTCCTCTCCTATAAACGCAATAGCCGGGATTTTTTCTGGTCCTCGGGCAGTTCGGACAGCATCGGCAGAACGCCAGGTGAGGAAGAGGAGAATGTTCCGCAAAAGCCCGCAGATATGATCCGGCTGGTTCAGAAAATCCCCATGATACCCGGCAGCACCACGCCGAAGGGATTGCTGGTGCTGCAAATCTCCGCCACGGATATCAAAAGTCTGCTGACTCCGGATAATGCCCTGGGCACCCAATATATTCTGGACCGAAGTGGCGGCGCTTTCCTTTCCCCGGTGGAGGAAATGCGCCATTACGAAGCCATCAATCTCCGCATCTCCAGCCAGGTGAGCCGGCTTTCCGAGGAGGGGGCGGCAGGGTTTGAACAGGTGACCGGGTTTTTCTATTCGGAGTTGAACGGCCGCAAGGCGGGAATTACGTACCGGACCTCCAGTCTGAACGGCTGGACCTATGTTTCGGCGGTTTCCGTTGCCGACATCACCCGGGAAAGCTCCAAAATTGCCTGGGCCACTATATTGGCCTGTCTGCTGATTCTCACTGTTGTTTTGCTGCTGTCTCTTTTAGGCACCCGCCACATGTACCGCCCAATCCGCCGCTTACTGGAATTCTCCAAGGGGGTTGCGCCCGGGGATGGTTTGGACCGGACAGGCCAAAACGAGCTGGAGCAAATCCGGGAGCGCCTGCAATTTCTCTCCTCCTCCCGCAACCGCCTGGACAAGGAGATGAAGGCGCAAACCTCCCACTTGAGGGAATTTTATATGCTGAAGCTGTTTACCGGCCAGATGTCGGATGATGAATATATGCGCAAATCCGCCCTCTATGGCTTTCCAGCCGAATGGAGGAGCCTTGGGGTGCTGGCTCTGCAAATTGATCTGATGCCGGACAGCCGGTTTCAGGAGGAGGACAGGGAGCTGCTTTTGTTCGCAGTGAACAATATGGTGGAGGAACTCCTGCCTGACCATTCCCGTTTCAGCCCCATTGTCCTGAATGACTCTCAGGTAACCCTCCTGGCTCTGGAGACGGATGACCAGGAAACGGGGAAAGCCATGCTCTACAGCTTCGCCGAAACCATCCGCTCCCACGTAGCCCACTACCTGAATTTCCAGGTCAGCATTGGGCTGAGCCGGCCCTTCACCCATCTGTCAGGTACCGTCAGCGCCTACGGGGAAAGTCTGGCTGCACTAAAGGCACGGATTAATCTCGGCACGGATATTATTGTGCATTATGACGATTCGGTCATCCGGAAAGGATCCGGGGCTGCTGTTTATTCCCGGCTGAAGCTGGTGGAAGAGCAGCTGGCCCAATCCGTCCGGGAGCTGAAGCCAGGCAAGGCGGAGGAGGAGCTGCGGGAGTATATGGGTATGCTTCTGGATGAAAGCAGCGACCGGGGGGAGTATCATATTCCGCTCCTGCAGCTGGCCATGCGGCTATTGGAGATTGTCCAGGAGCAGGGGGTTCCCGTCCATCAGGTTCTGGAGGGGGAAAAGGAGATCCAGCGGTTTTTGCGGCTGCAGACCCGGGAGGAACTGCTGCAATGGTTCCAGACCAGGCTGTTTGCCCCGCTGATTCAGCTGCTGGCTGAACGCAATGAGCGCCAGTATACCAATATCGCCCAGCAAATGGCCGACATCATCCATAGCCATTACGACAAGGAGCTGTCGCTGGAATCCTGCGCGGCGATGATGCATTTTCACCCCTTTTACCTGAGCCGGGTGTTCAAAAAGGAAATGGGTATCGCCTTTAGCGATTATGTGTCGGAGTACCGGATGAATATGGCCAAAATCCTGCTGGAAACCACCGATCTGAAGATCGCGGAGATCGGCGCCAAGCTTCAATATAAGAATAACAGCGCGTTTATCCGCAGCTTCCGCAAGGTGCACGGGATTACTCCGGGGCAGTACCGGGAGCATGCGGACAAGGGCGGCGGCAGTATCGCGGATGATGGGGCGGAAGGGGGGGAGGAGCCATGAGGCAAAGGCTGGCCATGTTGTCTGCAGCGGCTATTGCAACAGTCTTTGTGACGGCTGTGGCTGCATATGGGTTGAGAGGAAATGGCGTCGGAGCCGGAAGCCGAGCTGGAGAGGAGCCGGTGGTGATACTCAGCATGGTGACCAACCAGGTTGGGGAAATTCCCCAGGAGGGCAATCCCGTCGAACAGGCCATTCAGGCATATACCGGTGTCCGGCTGAAGATTGGATGGGTACCCTCCACTGCTTACGACGACAAGATCAATGTGATGATCGCCTCCCGGGAGCTGCCTAAGCTCCTGAAGGTGAATTATACTCCGATGGTTATCAGCTCACTGAAGGCAGGGCTATTCTGGGAAATCGGCACTTATCTGCAGGAGTACAGGAATTTCTCCGCACAACCTCGGGCTTTCTTCGACAATGTAGCGGTGGAGGGCAAGCTGTACGGCATTCCTCTCTTCCGTAACATGGGCCGGGTTTCCCTTGTGTACCGCAAGGATTGGCTGGAGGCCCAAGGCTGGACGCTGCCGGTAACCTTGGAGGATTGGTACCGGGTGATCCGGGCTGGCACGCTGGGTGATCCTGACGGCAACGGCAAGCAGGATACCTACGGTATGATGCTGGACAAAAACTACAACCAGGGCACTGCCTCCACTTTGAGCCGGTTAGCGGTGGCCCAAGGAGCTCCCAACAAATGGGGAGTAGACCAGGGGGGGAACTTTATCCCTGAATTCGCGGCTCCGGATTATCTGGATACTCTGAAGCTGTTCCGGCGGCTTTATGCGGAGAAGCTGATCAACCCGGACTTCGCCGTGGTAGACGCCTCTACCATTGACAGGGCCTATGAATCCGGCAAGGCCGCCTTTCGATTAACCGGGGGCAATGCCCAGACGATCCAAAACCAGCTGGAGAAGCTGAATCCCACCGCCCGGGTGGACAGCGCTCCGCTGGAGGGGCCCGGTGGTGTCCGCGTACCCGGCGAAGGCGGCAATGCGGGTATGCTGGTTTTCCCAAGAAGCGCCGTCAAAACCGAGCAGGAGCTCCGGCAGATTCTCGGATTTCTGGACAAGCTGATGGAACCGCCTATGGTCAACGTGCTGGTGAAGGGTGTGGAAGGGCGGCATTACAAGGTGGAGGGTGAGTTTACGGTTCCCCTGGACAAGGATCTGGACTACCGGGAGGTCAAGCCGTACCGGGACACCTTCCCCAACCGGGACGAGCAGTACCATATGGATAAACCCTCCAAAGACACGGCGCTGGCCCGTAATAGCAAGCTGATCGGCTATGAAAATGAGCGGTATGCCGTACCCAATCCGGCGCTGACCCTTGACTCCCCTACGTATG
>JAEWMH010000119.1 GCA_023393235.1 Bacillota bacterium
GGGCTGGCTACGCCGGCGCCGCTGCCAGGGCAGGCGGCCTGTACGGTCCGCGCGCTGCGAGGGCCGGAGGCCGCCCTGTTCGCGCCGGAGGTGCTCCGGCGCTTCTTCGCCGGGCCGTACACGGTGCGGCCCGAAGCCGACCGCATGGGCGTGCGCCTGCAGGGCACGCCCGCAGGGACCGCCGCTTCCATGGTATCGGAAGCGGTGGCTCCGGGAGCCGTCCAGGTGCCTCCGGACGGCCAGCCCATTGTGCTGCTGCCGGACTGCGGCACCACGGGAGGGTACCCCCGCATCGCCCAGGTGGCGTCGGTGGACCTGCCGCTGCTGGGCCAGCTGCGTCCCGGCGTGCAGCTTTGCTTCCGGGAGATCGGACTTGCGGAAGCGGAGGGACTGTATCTGGAGCGGCGTATAGCACTGGCCCGCTTCGAGGCCGCATTGTTGCATTGGCTTGGTGAAGAGTAAACGATGTTTGCGCTAAAAAAGGAGGGGAAGGTCTCATGACGGAAGGTGCCGGCGGCCTACCCGCCGTGGATCTGAATTGCGATTTGGGAGAGAGCTTCGGCCCTTACCGGATGGGGGACGATGCCGCTGTTTTGCCTTATGTGACCTCCGCCAATATCGCCTGCGGCTTCCATGCGGGAGACCCTGCGGTAATGGCCCGTACCGTCCGGCTGTGCATGAAGCATGGGGTCAGAATCGGCGCCCATCCAGGCCTGCCGGATCTTCAGGGCTTCGGCAGGCGCGAGCTGCGTTTGTCTCCGGAGGAGGTTTACGGGGCGGTGCTGTACCAGTTGGGAGCCTTGGAGGCCTTTTTGCGCCCTTACGGGGAACGTCTGCATCATGTGAAGCCCCATGGCGCCCTCTACAACATGGCGGCAGCTGACGGGGGATTGGCCCGGTCCGTGGCGGAGGCCGTCCGGGATTTTTGCCCATCGCTTCTGCTATACGGCCTTGCAGGAAGTTGCCTGATCCGGGCCGGACAAGAGGCGGGGCTGTCTACGGTTTCCGAGGTTTTTGCGGACCGGGGCTACCGGCCGGACGGCAGCCTCATGCCACGGGAGGAGCAGGGAGCCGTTATTCATGACGGCAGCCAGGCCATCGCCCGGGTGCTGGAGATGGTGCGCAACGGCGGGGTTGCCGCCTCGGACGGCAGCCGGGTGGCCTTGGCAGCAGAGACCATATGCATCCATGGGGATCATCCAGGAGCAGCGGAATTTGCCCGGCGTATCCGTCTGGAGCTAGAGGAGAACGGCATCCGGGTTTGCCCGCCAATGGGCTGATCCGTGCAGGAGCTTGCGGGAGAGAATCAGGAGAGATTCGATATATTCATTTCTTCCCTTGAGGACGTGGCTTCCTATGGGGTTTAATAAAGGAGCCGGCGAATCCTTTAAGAAAGGAGTGTGATCGACATGATTACTTTCCACGAGGTGATTTCCGCCTAATTAGCGGAAGTCAGCTGTAGAAAGGGGAGGGACCGCAAGGTCCCTCTTTTAGTTGATAATCGCTTCTGCTGCGATTCCCGCCTCAAATCGGCTTCACCGATTTCGTGGCTTCCATAACACATCCGGCCTGCGGCATGGACCGTGTTATTTCAGGACAGCAGCGCTGGAGAGGTTTCTCAGATTAGAAATTTTTTGCTTGATGTACATAAGGCATGTGTTATATAATGGTAACGTTATCGGCGGTATAGCCGGTAAACTCGATGCGAAGGGAGATGGCGACAATGAAAAAGCTGTTTACTGTTGGGTTTGGAATGAATAATGAGGTGCTTGCCAACTGAATAAACGCAGGACTATAACCATCCCCCGGACCAACAATACGTATGCGTACGCGCATGTTGTGGCACGATGTGGTTATCGTGTTTTTTTTATTCCCCATTGCGGAAAAATATTGAAAAAATACCAAATTAAGGAGGTGTGTCAAATGATGAAGCAAGTTGCAGGAGTGCTGTTTAATCAGCTTACCGGAACCCATGTCCGCTCTATCATCGTAATGACAAATAACCAGGAGGTACTGTATGAGTTACAAAAACGGAAAGGACGTTCTTCCCCCTAGCTTGCTTAAGCAGCTTCAGGATTACATCCAGGGGGAGATCATTTATATTCCCAAAAAAGAACAGAAGCGTGCCGGTTGGGGCGAAAACAACGGCACCCGGCTGATCATTGAAAAACGCAACCGTGAAATTTATGGCCGCTACAAAAGCGGCTCCACCATCTTCGAGCTGATCCAGATGTATCATCTGTCTGAGGACAGCATCCGCAAGATTATCGTCAAAACCAGGGAACGGGTTACGAATGCAGCGCCCTAGAGAAGCCATCTCCCGTCGCGGCTCCATAACCGTCCCTGCTAACCCCAAACACCCTCATCCTGCCGGTCCGGCAAGGTGAGGGTGTTTTTTTGCGTTTGCCCGTGAGAGGGGGAGTGAGCGGCTAACGGCGGTGAGAGACGCTATTTACGCGATTTTGGCGCTGATTTTTTTCTAACGGCGGTGAGAGACGCTATATGGTGCGAAATGGTCAGAAACAGGCCTGTCTGGAGTCAATAACGGCGCTGGCTTCCGTTAGAAAATTGCCGCAGGCTTTTTGAGCCAAATAGAGGCTCTGGCCGCCGTTAGATGGGCATCCCGCCGGGAAGTCTCTTCTGTTCAAGCCAAACACCAGTTTTGTCCCGGCCGGCCCGTCCCCGCAAGCTAACCTGCCACCCCTCTCCGGTGTCCGTCCCCGCAAGCTAACCGATCGCTCCAGCTCAGTGGTCGTCCCGGCCGGCCCGCCTAACCTGGCTTGGACGCTCCAGCTGTCCGGGGCCATCCGCTTCCCCAACAACAAACGTAAGCCCCCAATAACACTTGTGTGCTTACGCAGCTTTGCCGGGCTTTTTTTAAGAGGGAATCCGCCTGTCCTATTCTTTCCCTTTTTTTCTACCGCGGTTTGCCGTACAATGGATACGGTTTCTTATATTGTCGAGAGGGGTTTATTCGTTTGCCGCAACACCGTTATTTTGCACTTCCGTCGCTTGTCCGCTATTTGTCCGTTGTTGTGCTGTTAACCATGCTGTGCCTTGCCGTTGCCGACAACAACCATTCCCGCCCTTATTATAAGGATAAGGTGGCGGTGCTGGTTTATCATCACGTGGCGGATGAGGATTTGGGCTCGGTGACCATTACACCCGGGCTTCTGGACCGCCAGCTGAAGGATATGAAGCGGCGGGGCTACCACTTTATTACCATGGAGGATTTCCGCCGCTTTACCCAGGGCGGTGAGGTGCCGCGTAATGCGGTGCTGGTTACCTTTGACGACGGATACAAAAGCTTTTATACCCATGCGGTTCCGGTGCTGTCCCGGAATCAGGTGCAGGCCGTCAACTTTATTGTGACGGAATTTATCGCGCATCCGGAGAGAAGCACGATCCCTTCCCTAAGCGCCGCGGAAATGACGGAGCTGGCAGACAACGGAAGCGCCGAGCTGCAATGCCATTCCAACGCCCTGCACAAGCAGGTGAATCCGAAGGAATCCTATCTGTCCGGAAAGCTCGAACACGGAGGTAAACCGGAAACGGATGAGGAGTACACCAGCCGCATCCGGCAGGATACCCTGTCCTGCTCAACGGAGCTGAGGCGTTTCCGGTCCAAGGCCGATGCTTATGCCTATCCGTATGGTATGTTCAACGCGAAGGTTCCCGGACTTCTCCAGGAAGGCGGCTTCCGCTATGCCTTTACCGTCCAGCCGGGGATTGTCAGCCGCAAAACCAACTGGATGGAGATTCCGCGGATTAACGCCGGCTCTCCGTTTATGACCCCGAAGCGGGTCCACAAAAATATTATGAGAAAGCTGCATTAAAGTGATGGCCTGCACTCCGGTTTACGGGGGCAGGCTTTTCTTTTTTACTTTGCCGGCCTGCGGCTCCCTTCCTCCCGGTAAAACTCCTGGGCCCGCGCCACAAAGGCGTGTACGGCGGTTTGTACGCTTCCCTCGGTATTCAAAATCAGGGAGGTGGTGCGGATGGCAGCCAACAGCTCAGGCAGTTGAACGGCCTTCATCTCCGAACTCCCTCCGCCAAGGGTCCGCTCCAGGTAGGAGGCGGGCAAGAGCGTTGCACAGCCCAATACGGAGCCTAAACGGAGAATAGCTTCGAAGGAGTCGATCTCCATTTTCACATTAGGATAAGCATCATGCTGCTCGAACAGCTCGTCCATGAGAACACGGTACCAGGTTCCTTTGGAAAAAAGGATCATCGGCAGCTGATGCAGATCCTTCATGGTCAGATCCGTCCGGCTCAGGTACGGATGCCCTGCAGGCAGCACCAGAGACAGGTGGTCATCGAACAAGGGGTAACATTCCAGTCGGGGATGGTCGATCACCGAGGCTACCAGTCCGAAATCGGCTTTATTTTCCCGAACCAGGTCGACGATTTCATGGGTTTTGCCGGTAATGGCTTGAATGTCGGTTTGCGGGTGGTCCTTATTGAACAGGGAAATGATCTCCGGGAGGCTGGATTGCAGAGTGGTGAGACTGGCCCCGATGGTAATGCTCGACGGCATCTCGGGGGAGATGAAGGGCCGCAGCCGGGTTTCGAACTCGGCGGTCATTTCCCGCATGCGCAGCGCATAATCATAGCAAATGCGGCCTGCCCGGGTCAGCTCCAGGCGTTTGCCCCTGCGCTCGAAGAGGGCGACGCCCATCTCTTCCTCCAGGTGCATGATTTTCCGGGACAATGCGGGTTGGGACAGATTCAGTACCCGGGAGGCTTTATTCAGACTTTCCTGCTCCACAACAACAGCGAATATATCCAGATTTTTCTGCACGGGGGTTATCCTCTTTTCTCTCATATAGCGAACATACATAACCCATTATAATAAAAATGCACTTCCCTATTAAGCCATAAAGCGTTAACATAAGAGGAGACACAGAATGTTCACATTTAGAAATGCAGCGTTTACATGAGAAATAATAGGGAAAATGGTAATATGAGTTTTGTGAACGGTTTGTGACAACGCTGCTGAGAGGGGTTTTTGCGTATGAAGGGGAATTCTTATTTCTACCGTAAGCTGCATTCCCTGCTGGGCGTCATTCCGGTGGGCGCATTTCTTGTGGAGCATCTTTATACCAACTACGCAGCGTATCACGAGGGGCATGAGGGCTTTCTTGCCAAGGTGGAGTGGCTGAACAGCCTTCCGCTGGTGTTCTTTATGGAGCTCTTCGGCATCTGGCTGCCCATCCTGTACCATGGTGTGTACGGCTTGTACGTGGCCTATACCGCCCGCAACAACCCCAAGCAGTACGGCTACTTCCGCAACTGGATGTTTACTCTGCAGCGGGTGACGGGAGTGATTACGCTTCTGTTTATTGTCTGGCATGTGTTCGAAACCCGGGTTCAGGTGGCGTTGGGTAATGTGGCCCATGACCAATTAGGCGTGCGGATGCATGAGATCATCAGCCAGCCCTGGGCATTCGTGATTTATGTGATCGCGGTGGTGTCGGTTTCGTTCCACTTCGCCAACGGCATGTGGTCCTTCCTGGTCAGCTGGGGCATTACCATCGGTCCGCGTTCCCAGCGGATTTCCGGCTATGTGTGGATGGGCGTATTCGTGGTGATGTCCGTGATGTTTATTCTGGCGCTGACGGCATTCGCCGGTATGGACTTCAGCCAGCGGCCCGTGACGGCGCTTCTGTAACCTGATTATTTTAAATATCTCAGGCTTTCCTAACGGAAAGCCCCAGCTTATGCTTACGATGCAGGTTTTCTTCCAGAAAACCTTTAGGAGGGGACGGATATGGCGACTTCGAACATTATTGTGGTCGGCGGCGGTTTGGCCGGTCTGATGGCAACGATTAAAGCCGCGGAAGCCGGCGTTCATGTAGATCTGTTTTCCCTGGTTCCCGTTAAGCGCTCCCATTCGGTGTGTGCTCAAGGGGGGATTAACGGGGCCGTCAATACCAAGGGGGAAGGGGATTCCCCGTGGGAGCATTTTGACGATACGGTGTACGGCGGGGACTTCCTGGCCAACCAGCCTCCGGTCAAAGCCATGTGCGAGGCGGCACCGGGCATTATCCATCTGATGGACCGGATGGGGGTTATGTTTAACCGGACTCCGGAGGGTTTTCTCGATTTCCGGCGTTTCGGCGGCACCAAGTACCACCGCACTGCCTTTGCGGGAGCGACTACCGGCCAGCAGCTGCTGTATGCCTTGGATGAGCAGGCCCGGCGCCAGGAGGAAGCGGGGCTTGTAACCAAATACGAGCATTGGGAGTTCCTGTCCGCTGTTCTTGACGATGAAGGAGTGTGCCGTGGCATAACGGCCCAGAACCTGCGCAGCATGGAGATTGAGGTGTTCAAGGCGGATGCCGTCATCCTGGCTACAGGCGGACCAGGTATCGTGTTCGGGAAAACCACCAATTCGGTGATTAACACCGGCACGGCCGCCTCAGCTGTTTACCAGCAAGGGGTCCATTTTGCCAACGGCGAATTTATCCAGATTCACCCCACGGCTATTCCCGGGGATGACAAACTTCGGCTGATGAGTGAATCCGCCCGGGGCGAAGGCGGCCGGATCTGGACCTACAAGGACGGCAAACCCTGGTACTTCCTGGAGGAAAAATATCCCGCCTACGGCAATCTGGTGCCCCGGGATATTGCCACCCGTGAGATATTCCACGTTTGTGTGGATTTGAAGCTGGGGATCAACGGGGAGAATATGGTTTATCTGGACCTGTCCCACAAGAATCCCCGGGAGCTGGACATCAAGCTGGGCGGCATTATCGAAATCTATGAGAAATTTATGGGTGAGGATCCGCGGAAGATTCCCATGAAAATCTTCCCTGCTGTCCACTATTCCATGGGCGGACTGTGGTGCGATTATAATCAAATGACCAATATCCCCGGGCTGTTCGCCGCAGGGGAATGTGAATACCAGTACCACGGCGCCAACCGGCTGGGAGCCAATTCCCTCCTGTCCTCGATTTTTGGCGGGATGGTGGCGGGGCCGAAGGCCATTGAATACGTCCGCGGGCTTGACAAGCATGCGGAGGATATTTCTTCCACCGTATTTGAGCGGGAGGCCCGGAAGCGGGTAGACCAATATGAGGGCCTGCTCAAGAAGGACGGCAATGAAAATCCCTATGTCCTGCACAAGGAGCTGGGGGACTGGATGACCAACAATATGACGGTGGTGCGAGTGAACAAACGCCTGGAGGAAACCATCGTTAAGATCAAGGAACTGAAGGAGCGTTATGCCCGGGTCAATGTGAACGATACCTCCCGCTGGAGCAACCAGGGGGTGGCCTTCACAAGGCAGCTGTGGAATATGCTGGAGCTGGCGGATGCCATGACGCTGGGAGCGCTGCTCCGGGATGAAAGCCGCGGCGCCCATTACAAGCCTGATTTTCCGGACCGTAACGACGAGCAATTCCTGAAAACCACCATCGCCACCCATCATCCCGACGGGCCGAAGATCACCTATGAGGCTGTGGACACCTCGCTGATTACACCGCGGAAGCGGGACTATACCACCGACAAGAAAAAGAAGGGGGCGCAATGACTATGGCTGAAGCAGCGGCAAAACGCTCCATCAAATTCATCGTCACCCGGCAGGACAGCTCGGACAGCAAGCCGTATACGGAGGAGTTCCAGATTCCGTACCGACCCAATATGAATGTGATTACGGCGCTTATGGAAATCCAGCGGAATCCCGTAAACGCGGAAGGAGGTTCAACCTCTGCCGTTTGTTGGGAGTCCAACTGTCTGGAGGAGGTCTGCGGCGCCTGCTCCATGGTCATTAACGGCAAACCCCGGCAGGCGTGCACCGCCTTGGTGGATCACCTGGAGGAGCCGATCCGGGTTGCGCCTATGTCCACCTTCCCGGTGGTCCGGGACCTGGTTATTGACCGGGGGCGGATGTTCAAGGCGCTGAAGAAGGTGAAGGCGTGGATTCCCATTGACGGCACCTATGATCTCGGGCCTGGACCGCGGATGGCGGAATCCAAACGCCAGTGGGCCTATGAGCTGTCCAAATGTATGACCTGCGGCGTTTGTCTGGAGGCCTGTCCCAATGTCAACGACAAAACGGACTTTATCGGGCCTGCCGCTATTTCCCAGGTGCGTCTGTTCAATGCCCATCCCACCGGGGAAATGAACAAGGAGGAACGCCTGGACGCTCTGATGACCGACGGCGGCATCGAGGGCTGCGGCAATTCCCAGAACTGCGTGCGCTCCTGCCCGAAGGGTATTCCGCTGACCACCTCCATCGGCGCCATGAATGCGGATACCACCAAACGTCTGTTCAAAAAGTGGCTGGGGATGTAAAGCGGTTCCCCAATCAACATGCCCCCAAAAGTGAAGCGAAGTTCTGTAGCCTAGTCCGAATACTTTTGGGGGAGCCCCCGATCAACATGCCCATGCCCTCAGGAAACCGTTAACCTTCAAGCCTTGCCTAATGGCGGCCTTTTTCCCTAACGGGGAGGAAGGCTGCTTTTCTGGTATTGACCCACAATAGTTGTTTTACATATAATTGTTTAAACAACTATTTTGGAAGAGGGATTGAATTGAAGGAATCATTGGATGATGTGAAGTGGGAGCTGAACCAATCGCTAGGCTTTGCATTAGGTATCGCTTCCCGGCGGATGTCCCAGCTTTTTGGGCAGCGTCTGAAGGAGTATGGGATTAGTCCCGAACAATGGTCGGTGCTTCATTTGATTGCCGGGCAGGAGGGTCTGATCCAGAAGGAGATTGCCGAACGTTCCTGTAAGGATAAACCGACAGTGACCCGGATTCTGGATGTGCTGGAGGAGAAGGGGCTGATTTCCCGGAAGCCGGGGGAACAGGACCGGAGATCCTTCCGTCTGTATCCTACCGGTAAGGGCAGGGAGTTGGCACAGAACACAGAGCCGCTGGAGCGTGGAGTAAACAGGGAGCTGGCGGATAGTTTAGGGAAAGAGGCGTATGACGCACTGTTAGCCCGGTTGAAGGAGATTATCCGTTTCGCCGATGCCCTCCTGGAGAAGGAACAGGGGGGCAAGGAATGAGCGGCAAACCTTTGTCCCAGCCGGGCGGTGACGAGCCATTATGGACCCGCTCCTTTATTGTTCTGACCATTAGCTATTTCCTGATGTTCATGTGTCTCCAAATGCTGCTGTCCCCGTTTCCGTCCTACGTGAAGGACCGGTTCGCCCCGGGGGATGTGGCGCTCAGCCTGGTCACCAGCCTGTTTGCGCTGACGGCTATTGCGGCCCGCTTCGCCACAGCCGCCTTGATGAAGCGGATCAGCAAAACAGGGCTGCTTTATACCAGTCTTGGGATTTCCGTAGCGGCTACGCTGGCTTATCCGCTGGCAGATTCCTTGGGTTCGCTGCTGGCTTTACGTATGTTATTCGGGATCGGCTTCGGCATGGGCAGCACGGTGATGCCCACCTTGGTGAGCCGGATTATCCCCACCCGCCGGATGGGGGAGGGCATCGGTTATTTTGGCCTGTCCACCAGCTTGGCCATGTCCTTTGGGCCAATGATCGGCCTGGCGCTTCTGGACGGCTTCGGCTTCGGCGTGTTGACCGTGTGGGGAGCGGTTGCGGCAGCGGCGGTTATTCCTCTATTGGCCATTACGCGGGCGGCGGGAGTATCTTCCCAGGCTGAATCAAGCAAAAGAAGCGCTGTGGAAGCTCAACGGGCAGCCGGCAATGCTTCCGGCGGTGTCCGGCAGAGGGAGGAGCCGCCTTCTACAGGGCTGGCCGGCAGGCTGTGGCTGCCGTTAACGCTGAATACGCTGCTGTCCGCCTGCTATGGAGGCATTCTGAGCTTTCTGGCATTGTACGGGCGGGACATCGGGTTGGCCAATATCGGCCTGTTTTTCCTGTTTAATGCCCTCACGGTGCTGGCCGTCCGTCCGGTTTCCGGCTGGCTTTATGATACGCGGGGACAGGGCGTGGTTTTGGTTCCAGCCGCTATGGTTCTGGTGGTAAGCCTCGGACTGCTGTCCTATACCCACTCCATGGTGATGCTTTTGGCCTCCGCTCTCCTGTTCGGATTGGGCTATGGCGCCGTCCAACCCACCGTCCAAGCTTGGATGCTGGGCGGATCCCCCCGGTCCAGCCATGGGTTGATCAACAGCCTGTTTTACAACAGCATTGATCTGGGGGTTGCCGTGGGCTCCATGGGCCTGGGAGTGGTGGCTGCGGCCACCAGCTATGCGGTGATGTACCGGTTTTCCGCAGGAATTATGCTTCTGTTTCTAGTGCTATATCTGGCGGTGGCCGTTGCCGGCGGCAGGCTGCGGAAGACACTTGGTGAAACGGAGCTTGCCGCGCCAGTCCGCACAGAGCCATAAATAAAACCTCGCTTTCCATGGGAATATCCCGTTGGGAAAGCGAGGTTTTTCGGTTTTATGAGTGTGTTGCCTCTTCATCAAGCAGCAGCGGTGATGGTTGACCCGTATACTGGAGCCGCAGATCATGCAGCGCCCGGGTACAGGCCACATACAATAGCTTGGCATCCCGGGGGGAAGCCTTGTAGCGGGTTTCATCCACATCCGTCACCAGCACGGCATCGAACTCGAAGCCTTTAGACAGATAGACAGGAAGCACGGAAAGTCCGCCGCCATAGGATTGCTGGGAGGCAGTAAGCAATGCAGGGGAAAAGCCTGCATTGACCAGCTCTTTGTGGATGGCGGCGCATTCCTTTTCAGTGCGACCAATAACGGCGATGGTGCCGTGTGCCTCCTCCGACAGCTCGCGGACAGCCTGCACAATAGCGGGCATCCGTTTGGCGGTCTGCTCCACCCGGACCTGCTCGCCGCTGCGGAAAACAGGGACAGCCGGGCTGACCGCTACTCCGCTGTGGGCGATAACTCCATTGGCAAACTGGATGATCTCCATAGTAGAGCGGTAGCTTCGGTTCAACTGGAAGGTTTCCGTTTCCTCCCCATCGAACAGTCCGGCGAACTCTTCCCAGCTATGGACACCCTTGTAATCATGGATACCCTGGGCCAGGTCGCCCAGTATGGTGAAGGAATGATTTTTGCTGTGCTGCTTCAGGACCAATACCTGGAGCGGGGAAAAATCCTGGGCTTCGTCGATTACAATATGGTCGAACCGGTCATTGCCGTGAATGCCGTAGAAGCGGTTATGAATATATAACAGGGCGGCTAAATCCTCCTGAAGCACCTCGCGTTTGGCCAGACGTTTCCTGGATTCCTCTGCCCGCTGCTCCGGAACCCACTGTGGCCGGGTTTCCGGCTCGAACAGTCTCCGGTAGAAATCCAGTGCCGAGGGAGGGCTCCAGCTTTTCAGATAAGCCTTCAGTCTGGCGCCAGCCAGCTTTTTGCGGTCCTTACGGATCTTAGGGTCTCGTGTGGCTTCCAGCTCCATCTCCAGCCAACGTCTGATCCGGGCTTCCACCCGCTGCCGCCGTTTACCGATGGGTTCATGGACAGTCTCTACATAGAACCAATGACGAATGGTTTTGCCTGGCAGCTGACGGGTTCCTTCCCAGGGAGTGAAATCCTGCAGGATGCAGTATTCCTTTTCGTATACGTCCAGCTCCCGGCTGAGACGTTCTGCCAGCTCCTCGGAACCTTTCCATCTGCCAGAGGGAATCGGCTCTTCTGATTCTGCAGGGTTCCCGGTGGTATCTCGGTGCGGTGCAACCGCAAACCGCTTCTCCAGATCCTGGGCCTCGCTGCCCAGCTTGAGGTTGTCGTCCAGCCGTTCCAGCGCCCAATCGGCAAAGGTGGTTTGGGCGATGTCTCCCACCCCCAGCTCCGGAAGTACCCCGGAGATATAATCCAGGAACATCCGGTTAGGGGCAAAAATAATCATCCGCTCCGCCTTCACCTGATCCCGGTACTGATAAAGCAGGAAGGCCAGCAGGTGCAGGGCCACGGTGGTTTTGCCGCTGCCCGCAACCCCTTGGATAATCAGGGCTTTGTTTTTGGCGGCCCGGATGATTTTGTCCTGCTCCGCCTGGATGGTGGAGACGATATCCCGGAGCTTGTTATCCTTGTTCTCTCCCAGACGGTACAGGAGGAACTCATCCGTCACTGCACCTTGGCTGCTGCCCCGCAGGTAACTGTCCGTCACCCGCTGGAGAATCTGCTTGCGGATGACCAGGTTCCGTTTCAGGTAAACCAGCCCCTCCACCAGCCCGTCCGGGGAATCGTATTCCGCCGGCCCGTCGCCGCCTGTGAAGGAATAGAAAAGACTGGCTACAGGAGCCCGCCAGTCTATGACCAGCGGATGGCCGCCGATCCGGTCCTCTACTCCCGCCTTGCCGATGTAGAGGGGAGTCGGGGCGCTATGTCCGGCCTCCTGAAAGTCCAGTCTTCCGAAGTAGGGCTCCGGCAGGGCGACTGCCAGCTTGCGCCGGGTTTCTTCCCGGAGTCCCTCCAGAACCTGCTCGGTAAAATCACTCCCGTTATAGCGGGACATGGCGTTTAATTCATCCAGTTGCCGGCTGATGATCCGTCCGGCCTCCTCCAACCGGAGGAGCTCTTCTTGATAGGCACTTTGAATGTCGGTATCCATATTCAGTTACCTCCTAAGGTATTTACGCCAGTATAAACCGGCATCGTAAGCATAAGCTAAGGTTTTACCTTATATTTTAGGCCGATAAAGCGGAACTGTAAGAATATCACAAATGGAGAGGTGGCGCAACCGTTTGATGGAAATCCAGCCAGGTCTATCATTGACGCCAACTCTTAATTAGGCTAAAATAAACTCGAAGCATTATTTAAACGTTTCAACTAATCAAGTAAACGTATTCAAGCTGTAACCCGATAACCGGAGGTGCACGGCCCTGAAAAACAAACAGATTACGATCATCGACGTGGCTAGGGCCGCTGGTGTCTCCATCGCCACTGTTTCCAATGTGCTGAACCGGCGGAATGTGCCCCTGGCGGAGGAAACCATCCGCAAGGTGGAGGACGCGGTGCAGCTGCTTGGCTACCGCCGCAATGAGATGGCGGCCAGCCTCAGCCGCAAAAAAACCTATGAGCTGGGCCTGGTTTTGCCCCATTTTAACGGTTATTTTGCGGATTTTGCCCATGCCATGCAGGATGTGGTCCATCAATTCGGCTACCATCTGTCCGTATACTCCTCCACCGGGAAACCGGAGCTGGAGAAGCGGCATATGGAAACACTTCTGCGCCGCCGGGTCGACGGACTGTTTTGCCACGGCTTGGCCATGAATCCGGAGACCACCCGCAAGTTTGTCGGCGAAGGCACACCGATGGTGCTGTTTAACGCTTATAACTGGCCGGAGAACGTGGCGCTGGGTGCCGTTAATCTGGATTTTGCCGGAGGGGCGGAGAAGGCGGTGCTGCATCTGGCGGAGAGAGGCTGCAGGCAATTGTTCTATATCAGCCGCGTAAGAGCCCGGACTACCAACCAGCAGCGGCTTATCGGCTTTCAGCGTGGTGTGGAGGGCTGCGGAATTCCACATCGGATCATTCCAACTCAAGGCATGTATGAGGACGAGATTTTCGAATCTATTGAAGACGTAGTGAAACAAGGTGAACCTTTGGGTATTCTCGCCTTTGACGACGGCGACGCGTTTATGCTGATCTCCCGGTTGCAGGCCCGCGGCTACGATATTCCCGGTCAGATCAAGGTTGTGGGCATCAATAATCAATCCGTAGCCCAGCATAACTGGCCCTCCATCACCAGTCTGGATATCGATCTGGACAATCAGGTTTCCCATGCGGTATGTATGCTGCTTCAGCATTTGGAGGAAGGTGCGGCGCTGCGGAATATTTCTCTGGAGCGTTTTGAAACGGTGAAACCAACCGGCAGTCCGGCCCATGAGATTCATATTCCCATGCGGCTGATTCCCCGGATGTCCACCGAATAACCTATTCCGGCTTGAAGACGCACTTTTATACATGTACCCCAAAATAGGAGATGAGCAGATTGAGTCTTTGGAAACAGGCAATTGAAGATGCGGTTCAAAAAACAAGAGCGAATATCGCGCGTTTTGGAGACCAGTTCCCCCATGTCAGTGAAAACGGCAAGTACCTGTTAAACGACAATACCGATTGGACGGACGGCTTCTGGTCCGGCATTCTCTGGCTCGCCTATGAATACAGCAAGGATGAAGCCATCCGGGAGGCTGCCGTAAAAACAGTAGGGAACTTCCGCGACCGCCTGAATACCATGAAGAGTCTGGACCACCATGATATCGGCTTTCTGTATTCCCTTTCTTCCAAGGCTCAATGGATGATCGAAAAGGATGAAGCTGCACGTGAGCTGACTATCGCTGCCGCCGATGTGCTGCTGCGCCGCTGGCGTCCCAAGGCCGGGTTGATCCAGGCCTGGGGCAGAGAAGGGGATGCCGAGAACGGCGGACGGATTATCATCGACTGCCTGATGAATCTGCCGCTTCTGTATTGGGCTTACGAACAAACCGGCAACGAGGATTACAAGAACAAGGCGATCCTGCATACCGAAAAATCCCGCCGGTTCCTGGTGCGCGGCGACGACTCCTCCTATCATACCTTCTGGTTTAATCCGGAGAATGGCGAGCCTGTCCGCGGCGGTACCCACCAAGGCAACACCGACGGCTCCACCTGGACCCGCGGCCAATCCTGGGGTGTCTACGGCTTTGCCCTGGGCTACCATTACACCAAGGATGACCGGTATCTCGATACCTCCAAAAGAATGGCTAAGTACTTCCTGGAGCGTCTGCCGGAAGATAATGTGGTCTATTGGGACTTCGACGTGGAAATCACACCGGAAACCAAACGTGACAGCTCCGCATCGGCCATCACGGCCTGCGGTATCCTGGAGCTTTTGAAGCATCTGCCTGAAAATGACCCTGACCGCGCTTATCTCGAGGAAGGTGTGCAGAAGACCATGGAGGGCCTGGTGAAGCAATATTCCACCATCAACCAGCCGGACGCCGAAGGCTTTATCGAGCATGGCTCCTATGCCGTGCGTCTGGGCCACAGCCCCGACGACTTCATGATCTGGGGCGACTACTACTACCTGGAAGCCTTGATGCGCCTGGAAAAAGGCCACAAAGGCTATTGGTACGAATAAGCCTCAATTGTAAGCAGAACTTGACCGCGGGAAGCACTAAGCGGAGCCTTAATATGAACAAAAAAACGCCGGCGCCCTCATCGGGAGGGACCGGCGTTTCTGAATTTACTTAACGCTTCTTCACACCGGGCAGGAAAACCCGGGATCCTCATCCTCTCTCCCCCGTTCCGCCAGAAAACGGCGGCCGTATTCACCATGGGGATGGATTTGGGCATGTTCCGTTTGAATGGTGGCATGGACAATTCCGTATTTTTCCTTTAGCATCTCGTTAATCGCCAGGATCACACACAGCGGCTGCATATCCTTGTTAACGAAAACGTGGGCGGTCAGGGAATAGTGCCCGCTGGAGATGGCCCACAGATGCATTTCATGTACATCCTCTACTCCAGGGATAGACAGAATGTCTTGCTGGATCTGCTGAAGGTCGTATGTTTCAGGTACAGACTCCATCAGCACCATACAGGACTCCCGCAGAATGCGTACGCCACCGGTTAAGATAATCCCGCCGATGGCAATACTGATGAAAGCATCCAGCCAATGCCAGCCTGTAGCGAGGATCAGCAGCGCGGAGGCGATTACCCCGATGGAGCTTAACAGATCTCCGATAAAATGCCATAAGGCACTTTTTACATTGAGGTTATCCTCTTCCTTCATGCTTCTGCTGAGAACAACGGTAAGCACGATGTTGACAATAAGGCCGATGGAGGAGATGGCCAGCATTACCGGATAATTCACTGCGGGCGGATCAATGAGGCGCCGGATGCCTTCAATCATAATACCGATGGAAATTGCCGCCAAGGCCAGCCCGTTCAGAAAGGCTGCGATAATTTCAAAACGGAGGAAGCCGAAGGTAAACCGCGGAGTCGGCGGCCGGGATGCGAGATAGATGGCCACCATACTCAGGGCAAGAGCGATTACATCGGAGATCATGTGGGCCGAATCTGAAAGCAAAGCCAGGGAATTGGACACCAGCCCGCCGACAATCTCCACAAGCGTAAAAAACACGGTGATCCATAGGGTAATCCACAGTGTGCGTTTGGATGCCGTTTGCTGCTTCACATGCAGCTGATGGTGGAAGTCCTGAAACAAGATGCCCGCCCTCCTTTTGAAGTTGATATCTGTAGTATACGTAATAGTGGAAATCCGTGGCAAATGAGCATTTTATGGATCCTGATAATGAAAATTGCTCCAGATGGGGGACAATCCATGCTTGTTGTCCAACTTGTAACACAAATGAAATACAGGCGTTACCCTTCTCTAACAAGTCCGGGCTATGATAACAGCAAGACCCCCTTTTTTCATATATGATGGATTCGGCCCTGCCGCTACCGGCGAGGGTCACTTTTTTATTTACAACAAAAAACCGGAGTCCGGCTCCGGTTCCTGCGAAATCATATGATTGTTTGTGGCCGATCAGAGGGGAACGGCAATACGCTTCTTGGCGCTGAAATATACCCATTCCGCGTAGCCGATATCCTTCAGGCGGCGGGCCACCAGCTCCCAATCATCGCCCACCCGTTCCGGGTCATGGGCGTCTGAGCCGAAGGTTACGGAAACGCCGTAACGCAGCGCCATCTCCAAAATCTCGTCCGAAGGATACCAGCCCCCCACATCCTTGGTTTTCCCGGAGGTGTTCACCTCTATGGCCATCCCTGCTTCTCCAATGATCTGAAGTGTCTTCTCCACCGCTTCCGTGCGGATATCCGAAAAAGCGGGGTAAAAGCCCTTCATGGCATCAATGTGCCCGAGAATTTGGAACATGCCGCTTTTGGCTGACTGGAGGATCAGTTCGTAATACTGCTCTTTCTCACGGATTTTCTCCGGTTCCGACAAACCCTTGAAGCGTCTTTTATTGAAAATGCTGACCCCACCGGATTGGTGAACCGACCCGATGATGTAATCAAAGGGGTACTTGTCATAGATCGCCCGGTACGCCCCAACATGCTCAGGAAAAAAGTCCGATTCCACTCCAAGCAGCACCTCAATCCGTCCCCGGTACTCCTCTTTTAGGGCCAGCACTTCCTCCACGTAACGGGGAAATTCGCTTTTGGCCATGGCGATGCGCGGCTGCGCATGGTC
This sequence comes from Bacillota bacterium, assembly GCA_023393235.1. Taxonomy (GTDB): domain Bacteria; phylum Bacillota; class Bacilli; order Paenibacillales; family NBRC-103111; genus Paenibacillus_AR. The sequence continues at coordinate 17,097 of JAEWMH010000119.1, forward strand.
GGATTTTTCGCCGAAATAGGGGGAATGATCCGAGATGCCGATGACCTGCAATCCCCCGCGGAGCGCCGCTTCAACGTAATCGCGGATTTGGCCGCGGGCGTGGCCGCAACGGCTGTGATGGGTATGCAAATCGAATTTCATGGTTGTTCTCCTTTAAAACGTCTGCGTTGTCGGCGCCTTATTCCGAACCGAGAAACTGGTTTTGCGGCATTCCCTTCAAGTCGCTCAGGAATTGCTGCATAGCGGAACTGAGGTAACGCCCTGATTTATATACTACCCCAACCGGGTGGCTAATCTCCAATTCATTGACCTGAATCATTTTAAGGGTGCCCAAACGCAGTTCCTTGGCAATGGACAATCTGGAGATAATGGCGGCGCCCATATTCAGCTCCACCATCCGTTTTACTTCTTCGCTGCTGGAAAGCTCCATCACCGTCTGCGGCACAATGTCCAGCTTCTTGAATAACTGGTCCACAAACCGGCGTCCCGCCGTATCCTGGGAGAGCATCACCAGGGGAATGTGGCGCAATTCCTCAATAGTGGCAAATTCCTGTGATGCCAGCGGATGATCCGGGGCTACCACAAGCTCGAAGGTATCGTAATACAGGATAGACGATTCCAGATACGGATTTTTCTCGAACAGATACGCAATTCCAATGTCCACGCTGCCGTTTTCCACACTGGCCATAATCTGGGAGGAAGGCATGGAGTGAATAGTGATTTTAATCAGGGGAAACTGGTTCTGAAAATACGAAAGAACCCTCGGCAGCGTCTGCATGGCGATGGAGGTGGTGGTCCCCAGATGGATATGGCCCTGGGGAGTATTCTCTAAGTCGGCCAGGCGCTGCTTGAGCTCTTCTACAGTACGGACAATTTTCATGGCATGCTCCAGAAAAACCCGGCCGCTGTCCGTTAGGGTAACAGGCTGGTTCCGGTCAATCAGCACGCTTTGGTATTCGTCCTCCAGACTCTTGATCTGGGCGGATACTGCGGGTTGGGTAAGGTTGAGAATCTCTCCCGCCTTGCGGAAGCTCATGGTTTTGGAGATCGTAATAAAGGTTTCCAATTGATTCATATTCATTTGATTGGGCCCTCCTGGACTACGGCTGCAGCATTCCGGCGGTTGACCGAAATAAAAAAATATAGATTTAATTTATGGAAATAATCACGTATATAAAATAAATTTCTCAATGTTCCTATTATATGCGATTCAAACTCTGGAAGCAATTATAACTTTCGGCATATTTTTTGGAGAGGGACGGCCAGCCCAAAAAGCCCTCCGGGGAGGGCAGTTACAGTTCAATGGAATTATGTGCGGCTGCGTTTGGAGCCGGGCCCCAATTCCTGACCCGCAGGCGGATCCAACGGGATCAGCACGCAGAAGCGGATTTCATTGCCCTCGCATTCGGCCCAAATCTTCCCCGCGTGGGCTTCCACGATGCTTTTGGCAATGGCCAGACCCAGGCCTGACCCGCCCCCGGCAGAGGTGCGGGCGGTATCCACCCGGTAGAACCGGTCGAATACCCGGCGAAGCTCATCCTCCGAAATCGGATCGCCCTGGTTAATAATACAGACCCGGGCATACCCATTATCCCGGTCCATTTTGACGGTGACGACACCGGGTTTGTGGCTGTATTTCACCGCATTGACCAGGAGATTTTCGGCGACCCGGATCATCTGGGCGGCATCGATCATGGCGTAGAGCCGTTCGGGGAGAATATCCTTCACCAGTACCAGGGAATTTTCCTCCGCGTAGGTGACCAGCTCCTCCGTCAGCTGCTCCAATAGCTCATTAACGCAGACCCGTTCCAGATTCATGCTCACAATTTGATTGGACAGCTTGGTGTACTCGAACAGATCGTCGATCAGCACCTTCAGCTTTTCCGACTTGCTGTAGGCAATTTGGGCGTAATTATGGGCTTGTGCCTCATCCTCGAAGTGGCGGTCCTTCAAAAGCCGCAGATACCCCATTATGAGGGTTAGCGGAGTCCGCAGATCGTGAGAGACATTGGTGATCAGCTCATTTTTGGTCCGTTCCGCCCGGCGCTCCTCTTCCATGGTGGTCTGCAGGGCGGCGGTCATCCGGTTGATGGTGGAAGCCAGGGAGGCCAGCTCATCCTTCGAACGCAGCGGCACGCGGAATTGGAGATTGCCCTTGGAGATTTCCTGCAGGCCGCTGGCGAGCTCTTCGATATAGTCCATCTTCCGCTTGGTCAGCCAGTAGAACAAAAAGATAAAGGCCGCAATAGCTGTCATCAGGGTGAAGGGGCTGGAGCCTCTTTTGTAGGAAATGCTGGGCTGGGGAACGCCGCTGACAATCAGATAAGCAGGCTGGTCCTTCAGATCAACGGGGTAGAAGCTGGTGAATTCCTGAACCGGGGTGCTGGTGTAACGCCGTTCCATAGCCTTGGAAATGATGCTATGGATGTCCACTTGGGTTTCGGTGGCATCAGGCGTTTTGAAAAAAACCTTTCCCTCCAGGTCCGTCAAAAGCGCCTTGTTGCCCGAAAAACCCGCATTGCGGGTAATATAGTCGGTAATCCCCTGGTAGCTGACATCGGGAGTTTTAATATAAGAGGCGATGGCCCGTGCCTGGTCGTCGATTTTTTCGATGCCGTATTGGTAATCCAGAACAGGGGAACGGTTCAGCTCCCCGAAGAAAACGTTCACCACCACATACACAAGAGCTGCGGCAGACAGACACAGCACAAAGGTAAACATCAGCTGAAGCCGGATGCTGCGGATAATGCTGAGACGGGTAGTCTCCGCCGCTCTGCGGCAGACGCTCCCCAGCCGCTGGAGGCGGTTCCAGAATAGAAGCCTGCGTATCCCCGGTTTAAGCTTCAATTTTGTAGCCGACCCCCCAAACGGTTTTGATATATTTGGGCTGGCGCGGGTTCTCCTCGGTTTTTTCACGGATCTTGCGGATATGGACCATCACGGTGTTGTCGGATTCGAAGAAGGCTTCGCCCCACACCGATTCATAAATACGTTCAATGCTGAATACCATGCCGCGGTTGCGGGCCAACAGATCCAGAATAGCGAATTCCCGCGGGGTCAGCTTCACGTCGCGGCCATCCACCTTCACCTCATGGGTAGTGGTATTGATAATGAGATCGTCGATCTCGATTTCGTTTTCCTTCCGGGCGTTGGGCACATTCAACCGGGTGTACCGGCGGAGCTGGGATTTCACCCGGGCCATCAGCTCCAGAGGGTTAAAGGGTTTGGACATATAGTCGTCGGCTCCGGTAGAGAGGCCCATAATTTTGTCCATGTCCTGGCTTTTGGCGGACAGCATGATGATGGGCATATTGCGCTGCTCGCGGATTTTCAGGCAGGTTTGGATCCCGTCCAGCTTGGGCATCATCACGTCAAGAATCACCAGATCCACCACCTGCTTGGACACCACGTCCAGGGCCTCCAGGCCGTCGGAGGCTTTCAGAATGTTATAACCGTCGTTAGTCAAATAAATCTCCAACAGATCAAGGATGTCCTTTTCGTCATCCACCACAAGGATCGTTTCGGAGGGCATGGGATTCACTCCTTCGGATACGCACATACTTTTGGTTTCATTTTATCGGCAAGATCTTAACAGGGCATACGGGCAAATCTTAAGAATATCTTAGGGTGTGTTTGCAAACACGCCCTAGCATAAGCCCCTCCCGCGCAGGAAGGGGCTTCGCTTATGGAGCTGTGGGTATAGGCTAATAGAGTTTAAGCCTTCAGCCACCGGTAAAAGTCCATCAGATGACGGATGCTGACATCCGGCCTGATGCCGGTGCTCTCAATCAGCGCCTCATAATTATGTGGCCCAGCCAGCCCGGTCAGCACCAGCGCGGTGCGGGTGCCTGCCGCCGCACCTGCAGCGATATCGGTGCGGAGGTTGTCGCCTACCATCCAGATGTCCTCCGGCGGCAGGCCCAGCAGCTCGATGCCGTACCGGCTGATAATGGGAGACGGTTTGCCGATCACCACCGGCTCCGTTTCGGAAGCCGTTCGGATGGCGGCGCCGATGGCTCCTGAGCCGGGAATGGGCCCATTTTCCTTCGGGAGAAGATGGTCGGGGTTCGTCTGGATATACATGGCCCCGCCGCGGATAGCATTCACTGCCTGGGTCAGCTTGGCATAGGTGAATTCCCGGTCGATGCCCTGAACCACGTAGTCCGGCGCCTCTGCCGTAAGCACAAATCCCGCTGCCGTTAAGGTTTCCTGAAGCGCCTGTTCCCCGATGCACAGCACCCGATTGCCTTGTCCGTGCAAGCCGATATAGCGGGCTGCCGCCATCCCGGAGGTAAGCACCTCCTCGGGGGCCACCGGAATTCCGGTAAGCTCTTCCAGAAGCGCCGCCACCTCAACGGGATGCACCGTGGAGTTATTGGTCAGAAACAGATAAGGCCAGCCTTCGCTCCGCAGAGCTCCGATGAATTCATCCGCATAGAGAATGGGATTCCGTCCGGCGTACATGGTTCCGTCCAAATCAATAATAAATCCCGGCATGCCTCTCAACCTCCTGCAGGAGTGCCTGCACCGGCGGATTCTCCAACGAAGCCCGGAGCCGCCTGCTCCTCATATAAGGACCGGTCCACCGGCTCCAGGAAGCGGTTTTTCTCCCCGGTGTAGCCCACATACAGAGTATTCATGGCCCGGGTGCAGGCGGTATAGAACAGCTTCCGCTCCTCCTCACGGCTATAAACCGAAGCGCCTGCATCCCAAACGATAACGGAATCGAATTCCAGCCCCTTGGCCAGATAAACGGGGATCACCACCAGCGTATTGCGGAAGCTGGTTTCCTCCCGCGTCACCAGGTGCAGGTGGGCAGGAGCGCCTGCGGCCTGAAGCGCTTCGTAAGCGGCCTGGCTCTCCGCCGCTGTCCGGCAGATTACGGCAACGGAAGGGGAACCGCCGTCCCGCAGCTTACCGATCAGCCCAGCCACCTGCCGGGCCTTGGTTTGCGGCTCCGCCGCCAGCTTCACCAGCTGGGGCTTTTCCCCGCTCCTGCTGAAGGCCTCAATGGCTTCGCCGCCGGGCAGCAGTGCCTTGGTGAATTCCACAATCTCCGACGTGGAGCGGTAGCTTTTGGAGAGCCGGAGAATCCCGGTTTGCTCCTTGCCGTACAACTCCTCCACATAGCCGTAGGACTCGATCCGCATGTTCGGCGTTATGGCCTGGTTCAAGTCGCCCAGCAGGGTCATCTTGCTGCGCGGGAACAGGCGGCGGATAATTTCATATTGAAAAGGCGAATAATCCTGGGCTTCGTCCAGAATTACATGACGGATGCTGTTGAAGCTGTTCCATCCGGTGACGCTCTCCAGCAAATAAAGCAGCGGCGGCACATCCTCATGGGGAGCGGTTCCGCTGTCCAACTGCTCCAATGTATAGGCGCAGATATCCTTCCAAACCTCCGGCGAAGGAATTCCCGTCGTACCGGCTGCAGCCCGTAAGAACAGCTCCTGGTCGGCGAACAGCTGCCGGTAGGTGCGCAGCGGATTGATAAATTGAAGCCGCCGGATAAAGGATTTCATGGCGTTGGTTTTGGTGCGGACATGCTTACGGCTCTGCTGCTTCAGCTCCTCTTCGGTACCCAGATATTTGGGGTGGCGGAGCATGGTTTTGTACAGCTTGCGGGCCTGCCGTTCCTCCAGGGCGGGAATTTCACCCAGCAGCAGCTCGCCCATACGCTCCAGCCGCACATCCATCCGGTGGTGGCGGAAGTCGCCGTAGAACAGACCTGCCAAAGCCTCTTCGTTCTTCCAGACCTGACCGCCGTAGGGAATCGCGTCGAACGCCAATCCTTCCTCCTCCAGAAGAGCGAGATAATTGCGGATGACCTGGAGAAAAGCCTGGGAGGACTTGTACGCGGTTCCTGCCGCCTTGGCGTTATATCCCGGCTCACCCGGTTTTCCCGTCAGCATGGCTTCCATTTGAGTGTAGCGGTCCTCAGGCTGGATAAAGCCGGACAAACGGTGCTCGGCAAAGTCCTGGAAGGTGGTCTGCCGCATATTGTCCTCGCCCAGTTCCGGAAGTACATTGGAGATATAGTCGCTGAACATGGGGTTGGGGGAAAAGAGGATCATTTGATCCGCCTGGATGCTTTTGCGGTATTTGTAGAGCAGATAAGCCACACGCTGCAGGGCGATGGAGGTTTTGCCGCTTCCCGCTGCCCCCTGGACGATGAGGATCGGATGATCTTCGTAGCGGATGGCTTGATTCTGCTCGCTTTGAATGGTGGTAACAATACTCTTCATCTTGTCGTCGGAGGATTTGCCCAGCATAAACTGCAGCATGTCATCCCCGATCCGGATGCCGGAATCAAACATCAGCTGAAGCTTGCCGTTCTGGATTTTGAATTGGCGCTTCAGGAGGATTTCCCCGTCCACATGGCCTTCATCAGTAGGATAGCGGGCTGCGCCCAACGTATAATCGTAGTACATGCTGGCAATCGGTGACCGCCAGTCAAAAACGATAGGCTCCAGTGTGCGGTCATCCAACAGGGAGGACAAGCCGATGTAGATTTGCTCCGGCTCCTGCCCTGCCGGGGCTCCGTCCTCCTGGAAGTCGATACGGGCGAAATAAGGGGTGCTGCGCATCAGCCGCAGCTTCCGGGCGGCGGCTTGGGCACTCAGATAACCCCGTTCGATCCGGGCCAGCTCCAGGGAGTTCATCACCACGTCCCCGGCAGCCTCGAATTTAAACGCCCAGTTGGCGTTGTCCAAACGCATTTCTTCCCAGATCATCTTACGGACATCGATTACATCGTCCCTGCGGTCATCGGATATGCTCTGGTTTTTGACCAGTTGAGCGTCGATTTCCCGGAGAGTTAGAGCTAGCCGGATTTCCTCCGCTTTTTGGGCTTCAGGGTTTATGCTCATGGGTGTACCTCCATATCAAGTTTAGATAGCGGAAAAAGGGCTGCGGCTCTTCATTTTTTTTGAGAGGAGGCCGGAAATTAAGTTTGACGGGCTATTTTTTTTCTGCTACAATGAGCTTAGGAAAATCAATTTTGGTTTTTCTTATTTTTATTTATGTAGAATGGTGCAACTATCATTGTACCATGTCTTGCCACGAACAGCAACACCCGGACGCCTTGAGGGGCGGCGGGTGTTTTTTTATGGCTTTTTTTACCCGTATCAGGGGAGCAGGGGAGAGTTTGGGAGTTAGGGAGTCGGTTGGATACGGTTAGGGGCTTGCGCATACGAAGACAGCCAGAGACAGATTCCGTCTCTATGGGACGGGAGTTTCTAACGGTGGCAGAAGCCTCTATTTTAACAAAAACAGCCCTTCAAAAAATCTAACGGCGGCCACGGCCGCTATTTGGACTAAATGTCCCGCCGCAAGCCCTTTTTTAGCCCAATAACGTCTTCTGCTTCCGTTAGATTTATGGGAATGCCGTTTTGGCCCAAATAGCGGCGCTCACCGCCGTTAGCGGTATAAGCCACCCATGCGGAGTAAAGCAGAGGAGCAGCTTCAGCGGACAAAAAAAAGCCCCCGTCCAGATGCCGGGGAAAAAGTACATTATATTTAAAGAAAGGGAGTAAGAACAGAATAACCCCTGAACCTGAAAAGAAGCTTAAAACAGGATAAAAATCACCTTAAAATTATTTTTATTAAGGTAATATAGCTTTTTTGACCAATGGCTGGAATTGGCGGGGCAGGGGAAGTATACTGGATACGATTATATAATGGTTTAATCGGAGGATGAATTCTCTTGGCAGCAACGACAAGCATTATTATACGCATTGAAATGGAAAAGAGCGGAGTAGGCTTCAGCAGCGTGGTGTCCACAGTAAGCTCGTTTGGCGGGGATTTGGTGGCCATTGATGTCATCCGCTCCAGCAAGGAAAAATCCACCCGGGATATTACGGTGAATATTCCGGTTCCGGCTTACCAGGAGGTGCTGGACGCCCTGGAGGACCTGAACGGCGTTTCGGTGCTGCATGTGTCCGACCAGACCTTTCTGGTTCACCTGGGCGGCAAAATCCGCATCGAACCTACCATGCCCATCAAAAACCGCGACGACCTGTCCCGGGTGTATACCCCAGGTGTAGCCCGGGTCTGTATGGCAATCCACAACAAACCCAGAGAGGCTTTTGCGCTGACCATCAAACGCAATACGGTAGCGGTGGTCTCTGACGGAACAGCCGTGCTTGGGCTGGGGGATATCGGACCCCATGCGGCCATGCCGGTAATGGAGGGCAAGGCGATGCTGTTTAAGCAGCTGGCGGATGTGGACGCCTTCCCCATTTGTCTGGACACCAAGGATACGGAGGAAATCATCCGCACCATCAAGGCTATGTCCCCCGGCTTCGGCGGCATTAATCTGGAGGATATCAGCGCTCCACGCTGCTTCGAAATCGAACGCAGGCTTACCGAGGAGCTGGATATTCCCGTGTTCCACGACGATCAGCACGGCACCGCTGTAGTGATGATGGCCGGTCTTCTTAACGCCCTGAAGGTTACGGAGAAGGACATCGGCTCTATCCGCGTAGTGGTGGTGGGTGCCGGAGCGGCTGGGGTATCCTGCTGCAAAATGCTGCTGGCTGCCGGCGTCAAAAACCTGGTTGCCGTAGACCGAGAAGGAGCCATTACGGCAGACCGGACCTATGCCAATGAGATGTGGAACTGGCTGGCCGAACGCACCAATCCCGACCGGCTCACCGGCGGTTTGTCCGATGTAATCGAAGGCGCCGATGTGTTCATCGGGGTATCGGGTCCCGGTGTGCTGAAGGTGGAGGATCTTGTCCGTATGGCGGAGGACCGGATCGTATTTGCCATGGCCAATCCTGAGCCGGAGATTGACCCGGAGCTGGCTGAGCCCCATGTGCGGGTGCTGGCCACCGGACGGAGCGATTATCCCAACCAGATCAACAACGTGCTGTGTTTCCCCGGTATCTTCCGGGGGGCGCTGGACTGCCGGGCACGCCTCGTCAATGAAGAGATGAAGCTGGCCGCTTCCCGGGCCATCGCCTCGGTTATCTCCGATGATGAAGTGAACGAGAACTATATCATTCCCAGCATATTTAATGAAAAAGTGGTGGATTCAGTCCGCAGCGCCGTCATTACCGCCGCTATCGATACGGGCGTGGCCCGCCGGATTCCGCCGGAATTCCGCAGCCTCTGTGATTACACCGGCTACGGCTTGTCCGACAGCTACAAACGCTAGGAGTTCAGCGGAAGAAACGCAGCGAAATAAAGGAGACAGCCCTATGGAAACCCGTACGGAGAAGGATTTTCTTGGAGAAAAGCAGGTTCCCGCCCAAGCCTATTACGGCATCCAGACCATCCGGGCAGTTGAGAACTTCCCGATTACCGGCGTGCCTGTGCACCGGACTCTGGTGAAGGCATTGGCCGAGGTGAAAAAGGCAGCGGCCCGCGCCAACATGGAGGCGCATCTGCTGAACCGCAGAGTGGGCGAGGCCATTGTCCAGGCGGCCGAGGAAACGGCGGAGGGAAAGCTGGACCGGGAATTTATTGTGGATTCCATTCAAGGCGGCGCAGGCACCTCCATCAATATGAACATGAACGAGGTCCTGGCCAACCGGGCCTTGGAGCTGTTGGGCAAGCAGAAGGGGGAATACTTCCACTGCAGCCCCAATAACCATGTCAACATGTCCCAGTCCACCAATGACGTCATTCCCACCGCCCTGCGGATTGCCTCCTATTGGCTGTCCCAGGAGCTGCTGGGGGCGATGGACCGGACTACAGCCGAAATCCGGGAGAAGGCCAAGTCCTTTGACGATGTGATCAAAATGGGGCGCACCCATCTACAGGATGCGGTGCCCATCCGCATGGGCCAGGAATTCGCGGCTTATGCTGCCGTCCTGGAGCGGGACCGGGAGCGCATCCGCCGTGCCGGGGCCGAGCTTCTTACTGTGAATATGGGCGCCACTGCCGTTGGCACCGGGTTAAACGCCAAGCCGGAATATATCGCCCGGGTATCCGAATGTCTGTCCGAGCAGCTGGGGCTTCCCGTTCATCCCGCAGCCGACCTGGTGGATGCCACCCAGAATACGGATGCCTATACGGAGCTGTCTGCAGCCCTCAAGGTCTGCGCCGTGAACCTGTCCAAAATCTGCAACGACATCCGCCTGATGGCCTCCGGGCCCCGCGTGGGCCTGTATGAGCTTCTGCTGCCGGCGCGTCAACCCGGCTCCTCCATCATGCCCGGGAAAGTCAATCCGGTAATGGCGGAGGTTATGAATCAGGTAGCCTTCCAGGTCATGGGCAACGACCATACCATCTGTGTGGCCTGTGAGGCGGGCCAGTTCGAATTGAATGTCATGGGACCGGTGATTGCCTTTAATCTGCTGCAGTCCCTCCAGATCATGACACGGGGGCTGGATGCTTTCCGGGAATTCGCCCTGGAAGGGATGGAGGCCAACCGGGAGGGCTGCCGCCGCTACGTGGAACAGAGCTTCGGCGTTATTACAGCCCTGAACCCCCATCTGGGTTATGAGGTGGCTGCCCAGTTGGTGAAGGAGGCCATGAAATCCGGCCGTACTGTCAAGGAGATCATTACGGAGAAGCATCTTTTGTCACCGGAGGAGCTGGAGGAGATCCTTGATCCGTACCAGATGACATCACCGGGGATAGCGGGAGCACGCTTTTTGGAGGAGCAGGGGTAACGGATTTCATTTATTCACACGATATTCATGCTATCTTCATCCCACCTTCATGATTCAAAAGAAAATCAATGATATTCTTAGTCATGTAACCCGGTTCGCATGAAATTCTTCAACAAAGCGTTATAATAAGAAAGTAAATATAAACCTTAGGAGGGAATTACAGTATGTCTCTGATTGGAAAAGAAGTGCTCCCGTTTCAAGCGTCCGCTTTCCGCAACGGCAATTTCGTCGATGTTTCCCAAGAGGATTTCAAAGGAAAATGGAGTGTAGTTTGCTTCTATCCGGCAGACTTTACCTTTGTTTGCCCCACTGAACTGGAGGATCTGCAGAATCAATACGAAACCCTGAAGGGACTTGGAGTGGAGGTATATTCCGTTTCCACGGACACCCACTTCACCCACAAGGCTTGGCATGATACCTCCGATGCCATCGGCAAAATCACCTACACCATGATCGGTGACCCGTCCCACACCATCTCCCGCAACTTCGACGTGCTGGACGAAGCCAGCGGCCTGGCTGACCGCGGCACCTTCATTATCGACCCGGACGGCGTGATCCAATCCGTTGAAATTAATGCCGGCGGAATCGGCCGTGACGCAAGCATCGTGGTAAGCAAAATCAAGGCGGCCCAATATGTGCGCAATCACCCGGGTGAAGTTTGCCCTGCCAAGTGGCAAGAAGGCGGCGAAACTCTGAAGCCGAGCCTTGATCTCGTAGGAAAAATTTAAGGGGCTGAGAATAATGGCCTTAGAAGCCGATATTAAAGCGCAGCTTGCCCAATACCTGCAGCTTCTGGAAGGGGATCTCCTTCTTCAAGTAAGCGCAGGAGCGGATGCTGCTTCGGCCGAGATGCTGGCCCTCGTTGAGGAAATCGCCGGCATGTCGCCCCGGATCAAGGTGGAGAAAACCGCCTTGGCCAGAACCCCCAGCTTCAGCGTGAACCGCGCAGGAGCGGGGGATAGCGGGATCGTATTTGCCGGCGTTCCGCTGGGTCATGAATTTACCTCCCTGGTGTTGGCGCTCCTGCAGGTAAGCGGGAGAGCCCCCAAGGTGGAGGAGGCTGTCATCCAGCAGATCAAAGCTATTAAGGGCGAATACCATTTTGAAACCTATGTCAGCTTGACCTGCCATAACTGTCCTGACGTGGTACAGGCTCTGAACGTCATGAGCGTGCTCAATCCGGGTATTACCCATACCATGATTGACGGCGGTGTGTTCAAGAACGAGGTGGAGAGCAAGGAAATCATGGGTGTGCCCGCCGTGTTCCTAAACGGCGAGTTCTTCAACAGCGGACGCACCTCTCTGGAGGAGATCCTGGCCAAGCTGGGCAGCGGACAGGATACCAGCCAGTTGTCTGCCAAGGAGCCCTACGATGTTCTGGTGGTAGGCGGTGGCCCCGCCGGCGCCAGCGCAGCCATCTATGCAGCCCGTAAGGGCATCCGCACCGGCATTGTGGCTGAACGCTTCGGCGGACAGGTGCTGGACACTCTGGGCATCGAGAATTTCATCAGCATGACCTATACCGAAGGCCCCAAGCTGGCTGCCAGCCTGGAGGCGCATGTGAACGAATACCCCATTGATGTGATGAAGGCCCAACGGGTCAGACGTCTGGATAAGAAGGACTATATTGAGGTAGAGCTGGAGAGCGGTGCCGTGCTCAAAAGCAAAACCGTCATTCTTTCCACCGGCGCCCGCTGGCGCAACACCGGTGTCCCCGGCGAAGCCGAGTTCAAGAACAAGGGTGTGGCCTATTGCCCCCACTGTGACGGACCTCTGTTTGCCGGCAAACATGTGGCTGTAATCGGCGGAGGCAACTCCGGCATTGAAGCGGCTATTGATTTGGCCGGGGTTGTGAAGCATGTGACGGTTCTGGAGTTTATGCCGGAGCTAAAGGCGGACGAGGTGCTCCAGAAGCGGCTTTACAGCCTGCCCAACGTGACGGTGCTGAAGAACGTGCAGACCAAGGAAATCACCGGAGACAACAAGGTGAACGGGCTCACGTACCTGATGCGCGACAGCGGGGAGGAGCAGCACATTGAGCTGGAGGGAGTATTCGTCCAGATCGGACTGGTGCCCAACACCGAGTGGCTGGAGGATACCGTTGAGCGCACCCGCTTCGGCGAGATTGTAGTGGACCGCCATGGCGCAACCAGTATGCCCGGTGTATTTGCGGCCGGGGATTGCACCAACAGCGCCTACAAGCAGATCATCATTTCCATGGGCTCCGGCGCTACTGCGGCCTTGGGCGCTTTCGATTATATGATCCGCAATTAGCAGCAAGCAGGCGACCTGACAAACCATGTAAATTGTTCTTGTCAGCCGGCTTGCCCCTGTGCTATCATGGGGAACAATAATTGGAAGGGCTTCTAGGGAGCCGGGGCTGCTGCGGGCAGCCGCCGAACCGAGCGAGGCCGGCGCGTACCATACCATATGCGCAACACCGTAGGAATAAAAGACCTTCGGCAAGTTCCGTTTCGACGGGCTTGCCAGGTCTTTTTTTTCATTTCTGAAGGACAGTTGGATATCAAAAGGAGGGTGTGTCGGATGGCGGCGGCAATACGGGTGGAGGGGCTGCAGAAAACGTTCCGTGTGAAGGAAAAGCGGGCCGGCTTAAAAGGAAGCGCAGAAGCGCTGTTCCGGCCGGTGTACAAGGAGAAGCTGGCGGTGAAGCCCATTGGCTTCCAGGTGGAGGAGGGGGAGATTCTGGCCTTTATGGGCCCCAACGGAGCGGGCAAATCCACCACCATCAAGATGCTGACGGGCATCCTCCATCCCACGTCGGGTAAGGCGGAGGTGCTGGGCCTTTGCCCTTGGGAGGAGCGGCGCCGGTTAGGGTTCCTGGTGGGGTCGGTGTTCGGCCAGAAATCCCAGTTGTGGTACCATCTGCCGCCGGTGGATTCCTTCGAGCTCCTGGGAAGCATCTATGAGCTGCCTAAAGCCGACTTCATCCGCCGCCGCGACGAGCTGGCCGAGCGCTTCGAAATTACGCCATACCTGAACACACCCGTACGCCGTCTGTCCCTGGGGGAGCGGATGCGTTGTGAAATTGTGGCCGCGCTTTTGCACCGGCCCCGGGTTGTCTTTTTGGATGAGCCGACTATTGGTCTGGATGTGATCGTCAAGCAAAAAATCCGCGAGCTGATTCTGGAGATGAACCGGGAGGAGGGCACCACCTTGTTCCTGACCTCCCATGATGCCGGAGATATCGAGCAGTTGTGCAAACGGGCCATCGTGATCAATCACGGGGAGATTATCCTGGATGAGCGGGTTTCCCGGATGAAGCGGGAATATCTCACCTACAAAACCGTCGAGCTGCGGCTGCGCGAGGTCTGCGCTCTGCCCCCGCTGCCGGGAGTGCGGATTTTGAAGCAAACGGCCAATGGGTTGAAGCTGAATGTGGACACATCGGTAATCGGGATGGAAGAGGTGCTGGGCCAACTGGTGGCGTGCTGCAAAATCGGGGACGTCACCATTGAAGATCCGCCCATGGAGGAGATCATCGCCAAGATTTATGAACGGACAGAACGGGTAGCGGACCGGCCTATAGAGTCCGTGCCGCTTGTAGGGGGGAGTTAGCCGTGCAGTCTGTGTTCAAATGGGGCAAATTCGGATTGGGCAAATACGGGGCCATCGGCAAAATCACCGTGAAGAACCAGTTCATGTATGCGGCCGATCTGTTTATCCGCACCCTCTTTCTGCTCCTGATCCTCTATGTGTTCACCCAACTGTGGAGTGTGACCTACGAAGGGGCGGGAGAGGCCGTTATCGGCGGCTACCGTTATCATGAGCTGATCTGGTATCTGATTTTCTCCGAATCCTTGACCATGGCCATGCCTAAGCTTCATGTGACGGTGGAGGAGGAGGTTAAATCCGGCGGCATCGGTTATATGCTCTGCCGCCCCGTGAGCTATGTAGGCTACCGGTATGCGGAGTTCGCCGGAGAGTTTCTTGTGCGGCTTGTCTCCAACCTGCTGGTGGGCGGGGCGTTGGGTATCTTCCTGTTCGGCTTGCCGGATTTTGGCTGGGGATGGGTGGGGTTTCTGCCTGTTTTGATTGGAGGAGCGACGCTGAACTTTATGATCCGGATGCTGCTGGCCCTTTGCGCGTTTTGGGTGGAGGAAATTCAGGGGCTGGTGTTTGTTTACGATAAGCTGCTGTTTACCATAGGGGGTATGCTGCTGCCCTTGGAGCTCTTTGCGGAGCCTTTCCGTACCATCTGCCGCTTCCTGCCCTTCCAGACCATGATTTATTTTCCCGTGAAATCAGCTATCCAGTTCGATGCTCTGCGTATGGTGCACATGCTGGGCATTCAGGCGTTATGGATCGGGGGATTCGGTGCTCTCCTGTTTGCGGTGTACCGGAAGGGAGTGAGACGGCTCAATGTCAACGGCGGGTAAAGGCTTGATGCGCAAATACGGCTTTGTTCTGACAGCGTGGAAGCTGAATCTGGCAGGCGCCATGGAGTTCCGGATGAGCTTCTTCCTGACGGCGGGGATGATGATGCTGAACAATGCAGTGTTCCTTTTTTTCTGGGCCATGTACTTCCAGCGGTTTCCTCTGGTGAACGGCTGGTCCTTGAATGATGTCATGATGGTGTGGGCGGTAAGCACCACAGGCTATGGCATCTCCAACGTGCTTTTTGGGAATGCGCTGCGAATTGCCAACCTGGTGGCGGGAGGAGACCTGGATGCTTATCTGATTCAGCCGAAGCCGGTGCTGCTGAATGTGCTGGTTAACCGGATGTCCCTCCTGGCTGCCGGGGATCTGCTGTTCGGGCTGGTGTGCTACGGGATATTCGGCGACCACTCCCTTGCGGGATTCGGAAAGTTCGCAATAGCCGCCCTTTTTTCCACCTTGCTGTTTACCTTTTTTCACATCCTCACGCAATCCCTGGCCTTCTACATCGGTAACGCCGAAAATTTGGGCTACCAGTTTTTCATCGGATTTGTCACCTTCAGCACCTATCCGACGGATATTTTCAAGGGGATGGGCAGAATTCTGCTCTTCACCGTGATCCCCGCCGGATTCATCAGCTATATGCCCATCGGGCTGCTGCGGACACCTGAGGTTGGCTTTCTGACCGGTCTCCTGCTGGTTACAGCGCTGTTGGGCATAAGCGCCATAACCGTGTTTTATAAAGGGCTGGCCCGTTACAGCTCCGGCAACCGGATCGGCATGAAAAGCTGACCGCTCATCGATACGGGCGGGAGGCAGACGGCAGGCAGATGGCAGGCAGATGGCAGGCAACAGGCGGGCTGCATCGCTGTAACGGAACTCACCGGCTCTTAACGGGCACAATACGGCCGATTTGGAACGTAACGGAACTCAACGGCCCTTACAGTTCCAATTGTCTGCTTTTCGCCTACTGCTATGCCTCTAAGAGCCGGAGAGCTCCGTTAAAAAACCGCGGAGGGCAATTTCGCCGTTTAAGCGTCTCTCAATTCCGTTAAAGGTTTACGCGCCCCACAAACTCAGGCAAACGGTTCCCTCCGTTCTAATATAACCGGATGCGCTCCTTTAGCCGGTAAACTGGAGCTGTACTATCTGGGCTTGGCCCCCACAGTTCTTCATGAATCCGCCACTCTGGCTCAACCTCTTCAATGACCAGATACAGCTCCTGCGGGTGATGGAAATACAGGCTTTCGAATACGGCTTTGTTTGAATAATTGGCATCGGTGTACGTGTTTTTGTAAGCTGCGCGGTTCCCCATTTCGTCCTCCAGGTACGTCCGCTCCAGGGAAGGGGCGAAATCTGTGTCCTGTACAGTCAACGATAATACGGTTTCCATCGGGTATAGAGCGACTGTCCCAACATGAAGAGGATATTGGCCCCCCTCTGTCTGGAGCTTGAAGCTCAGCCCGGCATCATGAGTGTAAACCTTGCTTTCGGACGGTGTGTTGGCAATGGTGAAGGTCCGCACCTGCTTTGCTTTATCCTTGTTCCATACCTCCAATCTGATCTCCCCGGAATAAGAGAACCCTTCCGCGGCCTGCAGGCGCAAATAGCCGTTGTATATTCCGGGTTTATCTTCTTCGATGCTGTAGGTTGTCGCGGAGGTGCCGTAACCGGGCCCAGCCTCGCCAGGGTCTAACAGCAAATTTCCATTTTCGTCCGAAACCCTGAACACCAGCTTGTGCTCCAGGCCGGGTTTTGTCTGGATGGTGAAGGGGATATACAGCAGCCTGGAATCGGACGTAATTTCCGGGATGGTCAGGGTCAGGCCTTGTTTACTTTGCTTCAGGTTGACGGACTGGATGAGCCGCTGATAAATATCCGCAGGTATCGAATCGCTCCCGATAACGGGACTTTTGACAAATGCGGCGACAGCCGGGTATGCACACAGAACGGCCAGAATCAATACTGCTGCGGCGGATGCCACCAGGGTGGAGGGCGGCCGGTAGCGTCTTTTGCGCTGGGCTCTGTCGATGGCATTGCGGATGACAGCATCCAGCTTGTCCGGGATTTGAACCTCAGAATTCATGGTTAGGCCTCCCACCAATATAGGCTTTGAGCTTTTTCAGCGCCCGGTGCAGATGGGTTTTCACCGTACCTACCGGGGTTTCCAATATCTCGGCAATCTGGCTGTTCGGCAGATCATGCAGATATTTAAGAATGATGACGGTTTTGTAGGGTTCATTGAGCCGGTCAACAGCTTCCAACAGATCCAGCTTGTCCTCCACAGCCAGGCCGGCCGCATCGGCGATGTCCCGTTCCGTGAGGAGGGGCCAGCCGGAGCGGGATTTCTTTTTCATCAGCAGCGCTTGATTAATGAGGATTTTAACCAGCCAGGTAGTAAAATACTCCGCATGCTTCAGCTTCCCGATGGAACGGAAGGCATGGTAGACGGTTTCCCCGACAATATCCAATGCGTCCTGCTCATTTTTCACATACAGGTAAGCCGTTTTGTACAAAAGCCCCCTGCGTTCGGTTATGAGTTCATAAAAGCTTTGGGGATCCCCCTTTTTGGCCTTTTCGATTTTCTCCATATCCATTGGGATGCTCCTCCTTAATTGGAACAGGCAAGTCTATACAAAAGGATTAGATATCGCTCCAACCAATTTGGTTTCAAAATAGACCAAAAAGTTAGTTTTAGTCCCTTAGTCCGTCTTCCAGACCCGCCAGTTATTCCGGATCGGATATTTTTTCTTTTATTGGAAATGAAAAATTGAAAAAATTAGCGTTTTTTGTAGTATACTAGTCCTAAGCTATCGTTTATAATGAAAAAAATAAGTTTGTGCAGGATCCCTGGGAGCGGTTAGGAGGCCTATAATGAAGGCGGAATACATAAATCCATTTCTGGAATCTGCCAGTATTGTGCTGGAGCAGATGATATGCGTGCGCCCGACCACGGGGGAGCTCGGCATTAAAGATGTGAAGCTTGCCGACAATTACATATGGATACAGATTGGGCTTACCGGCCAAATGCAAGGGGATATCGTGTTTGGGCTTCATGAATCGGTTGCGCTGAAGCTGGTTTCGGCGATGATGGGCGGCTTTACCATTACGGAAATTGATGAAATGAGCAAAAGCGCCATCTCCGAGCTGGGCAATATGATCAGCGGCAATGCCAGCACCATTCTTTTTAATCAGGGAGTGAAGGTGGACATTACGCCCCCGGTGGTGCTGCAATCGGCCAGCCATGCAGGGTTTACCGCCAAGAAGGCTCTTACCATTCCGCTGATTATCAACGGCATCGGAGAGATGGATATTCAAGTGCTGATTTCCTGATCGGACAGGAGGGACGATTGATACATGAAAGGAATCTCCCTGGACGGAGCGGTAGCTGTCATTACCGGCGCCTCCGGCGGGCTCGGTTCCGTCCTGGCGGCGGAGCTGGCCAGCCGGGGCTCTTATGTTGTGCTCGCAGGGCGTTCTCCGGAGAGGCTTAGTCTTTTGGCAGGCAAGCTGGGGGAACGGGCCTCCTGGGCCTCCATGGATATCACCTCTTTTGAGAGCATACAGGCAGCCGTTTCGGAGATTATGTCGAGACATGGGCGTATCGACGTATGGATTAACAATGCCGGTTTTGGGATCTTCGAGAGGGCGGATGAGGCCCCACTCGAGCATTTTGAAGCGATGATGGACGTGAATTATATGGGGACGGTCCGCTGTACTAAGGCCGTTCTTCCTTATATGCAGAAGGCGGGCAAAGGGCAGATCGTCAATATCGCCTCTCTCGCCGGCAAAATCGGTACAGCCAAGGGCAGCGGCTATTGCGCCTCCAAACATGCGGTATTGGGTTTCACCGACAGCCTGCGGCAGGAGTTGGCGGGAACAGGGATTACGGTCACGGCTATTAATCCCGGGCCTATAGACACTCCTTTTTTTGACCAGGCTGATCCGGAAGGCCATTATGTGGAGAATATCCGGTGGATGATGCTGCGTCCGGAGCAGGTGGCCCGCAAAACGGCAGAGGCGATTGCCAAGGGCCGCAAGGAAGCGGATCTTCCGTTTTTTCCGGCTGCGGGAGCGCGGATTCTCCGGCTTTTTCCCCGTTTGGCCGATGGTCCGGTGGGGCGTCTCATGAACAAAAAATAAGCGGCAACGAAGCGCATTCTCCGGGAGAGCGGGGGTGCGCTTTTTCCGTCGGGTACCTTGGAAAATAACAAAGATGGTCAAGCTGATAAATTTGCATTGTTTCCCGGCGCAACTTCCCCTAATATAAGATTAAAAGCGACATATGCGTTCAGCAGTTTATCGGAGGTTTTTTTTCCATGTCTACATACCTGTCCATGCTGTTCACATCGGATTATATGTCCCTGCCCAAGGCGACCCAGCAGGAGATTTATAAAGAATACTATAAACTGGTGTATCCGTTGATTTATTTTATTCTGAAGGAATATCCGGCAACGGAGGATGTCATCCAGGAGTCTTTTTTGCGTACGCTGGAGAAGTCTCACCAGCTGCAGGACGTACGGAGGCTCGAGGGTTGGCTGCGGATGGTGGCGCGTTCGGTTGCGCTGAATTATCTGCGGAAGCTCAAGCGCAACCGGACTGAGCTGGAGACCGACGAGATCTTCGGCATCAGCGGGACTCCGGCGGGCATCGTCCGCCCTTCTCTGGAGGAAGAGGTGGAAGTAAATCTGATGAAGGAGGATATCCGCAAATATCTGGATCTTCTGAAGCCCGAGTACCGCCAGCTGATTGAGATGCGCTGGTACAGCAATTTGAGCTACCGGGAAATGGCCGCGGCTTTAGGCACGACCGAGAATGTGGTGCGCCAGAAGCTTTACCGGGCCCGGGAAACGGTCCGGGACAAGCTGAAGGAAAATTGGGAGGGTGTGCGGATCAGACATTAGGCGGCCTGCAGGGTTGGACTTTTGGTCCCGGGGCATCCTATAATGGAAAAACGCCGGACGGCGTCACCCTTGAAGCATAAAGGAGTTTATATGACCATTCATACGTTCGAGGCCCTTCCCCTTGGCAAGGCCTTGATTCAAAATGTGCACAGCATGAATATAACCGAACCGACCCCCATTCAGAAGGAAGCGATCCCTGTGATTCTGGAAGGGCGGGACCTAATCGCCCAATCTCAGACCGGCTCCGGCAAAACGCTGGCTTACGCCCTTCCCGTCCTGGAACGGATTGACCCTGCCCTGAAGAAGCAGCAGGCGCTGATTCTGGTTCCGACCCGCGAGCTGGGAGCACAGATCTTCCGGGTGATGGAGCAGGCTGCCCTGAACACCGGGGTGGAGGCGCAGCTGTTGATCGGCGGCGCCTCTATCAGCAGGCAAATTGACCGGCTGCGGCTGCATCCCCAGGTGGTGATCGGTACCCCCGGACGGGTGCTGGAGCTGATCAAGCTGCGGAAGCTGTCCATGCACCATGTGAAGACTATTATCGTGGATGAAGCGGATCATATCTTCGAGCAGGGAGAGGGCCGTGAGGTCGAAACGGTGATCAAAAGCGCCATGCGGGACCGGCAGCTTTGCTTCTTCTCGGCGACTATTCCCGATCCGGTCCGTTATCTGGCGGACCGCTGGATGCAGGACCCGGTTTCGGTGCAGATCGAACCCGAGCACAAAACCGCAAGCACACTGGAGCATCTCTACGTCGTTACACCGGACCGGGAGCGCATTGATACCCTTCGCAGACTGGTCAAAACCTTGGTGCCCCGGTCTGGAATTATCTTTACCAACCAGGTGAACGACATTGGGGAAATTCTGGCCAAGCTCCAGTATGCGGGGCTTTCTGTCGAAGGTTTGTACAGTGAGGCGGGCAAGCAGGACCGGGCCAAGGTGATGAAGGACTTCCGGGAAGGCCGTCTGCAGCTTTTGTTGGCTACGGATGTGGCTGCCCGGGGGTTGGACATTCCCGAGGTGACCCATGTGTTCCACTTCGATCTCCCCGTGGATGCCGATCATTACGTGCACCGCTCTGGACGGACAGGCCGGATGGGCCGGCAGGGGGTATCGGTAGCCCTGTGTGCCCCTAACCAGCTGTTTATCCTGGAGAAGTTCTCCAAGAGCCTAGGGATTGATTTTGAGAAAAGAGTGCTGTTTGAGGGCCGGTTTTTGCGTGAGCAAGAGCTGCCCAAACGCCTCCTTCACCAAGAGGGGAACGGACAGACGGGACGTGGCGGACGAGCGCCTGTAGTGGACCGTTCCAGAGGAGCGGCTGAGACCCGCGGCAGAACACCGGAGCTCCGTGAGGAAAACCGGGAAAAGGGTGGCCGCACTGTTGCCGGACGCCGCCAGGGCTCCGAGGACGGTCGTGCTTATGGACGTGACTCCGGTACCGCCGCATCCCCGCGGCAGGACAAAGCACCCGGCACCCGGCAGCAGGAGGCCAAATCCTCTGCCCGCGGCGGTAAGGTAGCCCGCAAGGCCGATCAGAAGAATAAAGGGGCGCCGCGCTGGCTCAAGGAAAAGCGGGGCTCCCAGGAATAAGTCGTTGGTTTCATAATAAAAGCGCCAGTCCTTCCCGGCTCAGGGGAGGGACTGGCGTTTGTTTTGTCTGCAGACATGGACGGTTACGGCTTGCGTGTTTTTACATAGCTGGGGTAGATGATCGCGCCGGTATCCAGCTTGGCGATTTCCTCCGCTGTCCAGCCGGCGATTTTGTTGGTGCCGGTAACACCGGTAACCTTGATGTTGTACTTGCTCTCCAAATACGGATGCAGGGTGCTCCAATCCGCTTCTGTCAGCTCCCGCAGCTTCTTCTTGCCTTGGATTTGGCCCAGGATGACGCCGATGGACTCTGCGGCCAAGGAGGTATTGGGCTGAATCCGTGCGCTGCCGTAGGCAATGGCGGTGGTGCCCACATTTTTGCCCGCCATCAGCACATTCTCGTAATGCTTCAGCTGGAAGCTGCGCAGGGGCATGCCGTATTTGTCCGGACGGCCCATCTCGATCCCCCATTTGTTGGCTTTCAGGCCTTGAAGATCAAGAGGATATCCGGCGATGCTCACATTGTCGGGGAACATCCGGGCTCCCAGCACGTCGGACACCTTCAGCACATAATCCGTTTCATAATGGTTGTATTCCCGGATGTACAGATAGTCGGGGAAGCCGTTCAGCTCCGCATTCTCCCAGCCGGTCATATTTTTTTTGAAGTATTGCAGAATCAGAGGGATTTCCTTTTGGCCCAGCTCCTTAGCGGCGGCGATGGAGGCATCGTCGGAGGGGTCCACCTGGTAAATCAGGAAGGCGTTGATAATCACTTCCCCGTCCCGCTGGCTGACCGCATTAAGCCCCCGCAAAAAGACGCTGTCATTGGTTGGCTTGTACCCCCGGGTAACCCCGGTGAGGCCGATGGCGAAGCTTTCGTTGACGGATTCCTTGTAGGCGGCCTGGAAACGGGCCCAGTCCACATTCTTGAATTTCATCATCATGCCCGCACTCATATATTCAATCTGATCCTGGCCGTAGAATTTCTCCAGCCCCGGCAGACGGGTGACCTTCAAGCGGGAAGCCAATGCGGCAAAATCCGAATTTTCCACCCAGTAGGAGGCGGTCAGCTTCTTTTCACTGCCATCTGCTGCTTTGTAGATGACGGACTGCACGGCTTCTGTTCCCTGAATTCCCGGGGCAGTGGCCACATCCTGTATCGTGATGCCTGATTCCATCGGAATGCCGTTGGCCAGCTTGGCGTAATAAGTCTGGAATTCACTCAGCTTACGGATACGCCCGGCACGGAAGCCATCGAACAGCTCCTTGGCCCGGCCCTGTACCAACAGCTTGCCGCTGGCGTCCCGGGTTTCATCCAGAAACAGCATCTCTCCCTGGAGCAATTGTCCGCCGGCTTTGGCCCTGGGGTCAATAACCTTGACGCGTAATCCTTCGTCAGCCGCAGCCCGGGCCAGATACATCCCTTCCAGCTCGCTGCCGATAATGGCCACATCCACGGTTTCCGAAGGAATAGGTGTTTTGGTAGGGGCAGGTGAGGCGGCAGCCGGACTGTGGCTGGATACGGGGGCCGAGCCCGCCGGTGTTTCCGGAGCGGAGGCAGTGCTCCCGTCTCCGCTGCGGAGCTTCACATACCCGATGGCGGCGCCTGCCAGAATGACAACCAGAAGGGTAAGCAGCCCCCACTTGGGCAAGGTGGACTTCTTTTTTCTACGCATGTACATCTCCTTTGTTCTTATGCAAATTTAGTTAAAACAGGCGGGGCTCCCCTAAAAGTACCCGGATTCCGCTGCAGAGCTGCTCTTCACTTTAGGGGGTTTATTACTCGGGGGTTCCCCCAAAAGTAATCGGAATTCGCTGCAGAGTTGCTCTTCACTTTAGGGGGTTATCTTCACCCTTACCAGTCTAACATGTTCCTCCCACCCCCTCAATCTCTTCTTGCCGCCCGAAACCTTGTAGCATCAACCCCCACTTCGCGAAGCGGTTCTTGGCCAGAACCATAACAAAGGAGCTGCAAGGCAGTCTCCATAATCCAAAGCGAGGGAGTGCTAATCAATGAATACTAAGAAAACGATGAAAGCTATGATTGCTGCAGGACTGGCTGTATCCATGCTGGCGGGAGGCGGCGCCTCTGCGTTGGCCAATGGCAACGGCAAGGGAAATGGAAACGGTAAGGACCAAGGCAAATACAGTGATAACAAGTATACCAGCCAAGCCAAGGACAACTCCAAAACCAATGGGAACATCAATATTATTCTGAATTTCCCCGATGTCAAAGGGGCTGACGTGGAATGGGCGATGAAGTATATTGCCAGCCTGGCTTCCAAACGGGTCTTCGAAGGGTATGAGGATGGCAGCTTCCAGCCCCGTAAGCCAATCACCCGTATTGAAGCGCTGACAGCGGCTGTTCGTCTGATGGGCCTGCGGGAGAAGGCCGAGTCCCAGGAAGAAATGAACTCCAACCTGAATTTTAAGGATGCGGATTTGATCAAAAGGCAGTATGGTTGGGCAACCGGTTATGTGGCAGTAGCGGCCGAGAATGATTTGTTCCTGGAGAGCGACGACAAGATCCAGCCGGAAAAGCCGGCGGACCGCTTATGGGCCACTACGCTTCTCGTCAAAGCCCTGAAGCTGGATGCGGAAGCCAAAGCCAGAATGAACGACAAGCTGACCTTCCGGGATGCCAACCAGATTCCCGCTGGCTCTGTGGGTTATGTGAAGGTCGCCTTGGAAAAAGGACTCATCGATGGTTATGAGGACAACACTTTCCGTCCGGAACGCCCTGTGACCCGCGCTGAGCTGGCAGCGCTGCTGGACCGTACCGGCGAGCAGCTTCCGGGCAACGGCTCAGGCCAGGACCAGACTCTGGTAACCGGCAAGCTGTCCGCCGCTCCTGCCGGCAACGTGCTTCTGGTAGAGAAGGACGGGCAAACTGTTTCCGTAGTGGTTGACGCCAACGCCTTTATTTACCGCAACGGAACCCGGGTGGCTTTGAATGCCTTGGTGGCCGGCGATACGCTGAAAATCCGCACCTACAATGGCACTGCGCTTTTTGTGGAGGTGACCAGTGCGGTAACGAATCCGACCTTTAGCGTTATCGGACTTTATAAGGACATGACACTGACTCCTGAAGGTAAAATTGCCACAATCAAGATTGCCCAAACGGTAAGCGGTTCTGTCCAAGAGGCGGTATATAATGTGGCGCCTACGGTTTCCATTACCGGAGGCAGCCTTCCTGCTACAGACCGTGTAGTGGAGCTTAAGGGCTCCAACGCCCTGGTAACCGAAATCAAGATTCAATAATCCCGGTTCCGGATGAATATATTCCGCGCTTGCATGCGCCCCCGATAACCGCTAAAGTAAGATAGCAATGATTGAGCTTACGAGCGGAGGAGAGGGCTTGCATGCCGGATCAAAAAGAACATTCCATCGCCAATGAGAAGGCGTGGAACAACAGTACCTATGAGGCCTGGATCAGCCGATTCGGCTCTGTGGAGCAGGCGGCGGCACGGATCAAGGCCAACCCCGCGGCCCGGCTGAAGGGCCTGTATGGGTACATGGGAGATGTAAAAGGGAAAAAGGCTGCCAACCTGCTGGGCTCCCACGGGTCTAAGGCAATCGCGCTGGCGTTATTAGGCGCAGCCTCCACCGTGGTGGATATTTCCGAGCAGAATGCCCGGTTTGCCCGGGAGCTGGCCCGTGAAGCCGGAGTCCCTCTGCATTATGTGGTATCTGATGTATTGGAGCTGCCCCGGGAGGAAATAAGCGGCGACTATGATCTGGTGCTGATGGAGGGGGGAATCCTCCATTATTTTACCGATCTGGCGCCTCTGATGAAGCTGGTTGGGGAACTTCTGAAGCCTGGAGGACGGTTGGTGCTCCAGGATTTTCACCCTGTTACCATGAAGCTCATCACCTCCAAGGGAACTACAGCCAACATCCGCAAGCATAAGGTGACGGGGGATTATTTCGATACCTCCATCAAGGAGGTGGATGTGGCCTACGGCAAGTTTTTGCCGGAGACGGAGCAGGCGGAGCTGCCCAAAGCCAAGGTCCGTTATTGGAATCTGGGGGAAATCGTTACGGCAGCCGCCCAATCCGGGCTGATTATCCGCCATCTGGTGGAGGAGCCCAACCAGTCGTCGGAGGTCTTCGACAAAGGCATCCCCAAATTGTTCACATTGGTGGCGGACAAACCGGCCACCCCGTAAAAGCCTCCTCCTCCGGGAGGTTGTTTTTTCGTTAAAAAAAGCCGTCCGGAACCTCGCTTTATGCGAAGGTTCGGACGGCTTTTTTATTGCTTCGTAAATACCTTACTTAGCGGCAACCTTTTCCAGGTCCTGCACACCGCTGTGGATCAGGTCAAACAGATGCTCCACATTGGCTTCCTCAATGCAGGAGAAGGCTACACGCAGGTCAGTTTCACCCAATGCGATGGTGCCTACGCCGTATTGGTCCAGAAGATGCAGGCGGAGCTGCTCGGCGGTTACAGTTTTGAGCTTGAGACACATAAAGTACCCGGAGTTGAAGGGATAATAATCCCATGCCTCCCCGTACTTGCCGGAATCCAACACAGCCTTGACCTTGTTGGCCCGGCCCTTCATGATCTGGTACTTCTCCGCCCGCTGGAGATCGAAGTCGGGGGATTGGAGAGCCTTCAGCACGAAGGTTTGGGACGGGTGCGGGCCGCTGGAGATGGTCGCCCGGATGATGCCCATGGTTTTTTGCTCCAGCGCGGCCAGAACGGCTTCATTGGGGTCGGAGTAGGTAATGAAGCCGACACGGAAGCCCCACACATACTCTTCCTTGGTGGCGCCATCCACCTTGATGGCCAGCACCCGGGGATGCAGACCGGCCAGGGAGCCGAACAGGGACTCGTGGAGGGAGTCTTCGAAGAACAGTCCAAAGTATGCGTCGTCGGTAACCACCACCACATTAATGCCGGCTTCCGCACCTGCCTTGACGGCTTCCACAATCTTGCGGCCTTCCTCGGCGCCGGGGGTATAGCCGGTAGGGTTGTTGGGGAAGTTCAGCACCACGATGGCCTTGCCCTTTTCCTTCTGGGCGAGAATGGCATCCTTCAGACCCGCATCATTGAACTTTCTATCCTCATTATAAAGGGGATAGTATACCATTTCCGCGCCGCGGCGGATGGAGAAGGTCAGCTCGTAGTTCTCCCAGTTCTTGTCCGGGATAATCACGGCATCGCCTGGGCCCGCGAACAGGTCGGCCACAATGGACAGACCATGGGTCAGCGCATTGGTGACGATGGGGTTGCCGTAGCTTTTGCCGGAGAGGGACGGGTTCTCCACCAGGAGCTTGCTTCTCCAGGCGGTACGCAGCTCGGGTTTGCCGGCGGGAGGAGCGTACTCGTAGAGGTCCTTGGGCGCGTAAGCGGAGAGGGTGTCCTGAATCACCTTCAAATGCATCGGTTGGCCATTTTCCAAAGCGGTGCCGATGGTGGCGTTGTATGTTTTGGCCTTTGCTTTGGCTTCGGCGGACTGGCTCAGGATTCCGTCCTTGGGAAAATAGATGAGCTTGCCCAGATCGGAGAGCATTTCGTAAAGATGCGGGCTGTTCTTCTCAATGGTTTCGTTCAGCTTTTGGGCCAGAGGGTGCATGGGGGTCATCCTTCCTCAAATTGGTATACACATTGACAAATATTATACCACTAGCCTACGCTTTCCGTCACCCTAAAGAAAATGTGAAGAAATGAAGTGATATGGTAATTTCGTTCGTAATATGGTACCATATGAACGTAAAGAAAGTTTGAATGAACATGAATGAACCTGTTTGAAACCGGAATGAAGTTTATCAGCCGGTTTTACCGGTATGACCTTTGAATGACCATATCTAAGGAGGAATTGCTGTTATGGAAATCCGCTACTCCAATCATCCCCAAGACGTGAAAAAGTACGATACGGAAGAGCTGCGCCACCATTTTCTGATTCAAAGCCTGTTTGTACCGGGCGAGCTGAAGCTGGTTTACAGCCATAATGACCGCTTTATTACCGGCTCCGCCGTGCCTGTTAAGGAAGCCATCAAGCTGGAAGCCGACGCTAAGGACATGGGCGCTCCCTTCTTCCTGGCCCGCCGCGAGCTGGGCATCATTAATATCGGCGCCAAGGGCACTGTTAAGGTGGACGGCACCGCATACGAGCTGGATAACAAGGATTGCCTGTATGTAGGTCTGGGCGCAGAGGAAGTGCTGTTCGAAAGCGCGGATGCCGCTAACCCGGCCAAGTTCTACCTGAACTCCACTCCGGCCCACAAGCAATACCCGACTGTGAAGGCTGCTCAGAAGGATGCCAACCCGCGTCACCTGGGTTCCATCGAAACCTCCAACGAGCGCACGATCTACCAATATATCCACGAGAAGGGCATCCAAAGCTGTCAGCTGGTTATGGGCCTGACTCAATTGGATCCGGGCAACATGTGGAACACCATGCCTTGCCATACCCATGAGCGCCGCATGGAAGTTTACCTGTACTTCGATATGCCGGAAAACGGTGTTGTGTTCCACATGATGGGACAACCTACCGAAACCCGCCACATCATCATGCGCAACCAAGAAGCGGTTATCTCCCCGAGCTGGTCCATCCACTCCGGCGTAGGTACTGCCGCTTACACCTTCATCTGGGGTATGGCCGGTGAGAACCAAGCGTTCGACGACATGGACGGCGTACCGATGACCGAAATCCGGTAATTCGAAATAAACTGCTTTATCTGCGGAGCTCCGCGGCCCTTGTGGCTGCAGAGCTCCTTTTGTTTGTGCGCGCCGAGTATTGGTTTGGAGGAAAAGGAAGGGCGAGTATGGGGAAGTATGACGGCGTAACGGAACTGTGAAAACCTTAGCCGGGGATTTTGGCTCAAAATGAAATGTAACGGAACTATGCGGCTCTTAGCGTCACCAAAAGAGGAGTTGCTGCTTCATTTTGGCCTCTAAGGGTCTTTGAGTTCCGTTACGGATTTTACAGGGGCGGTTTTAACGGCTAAGAGTCTCTAAGTTCCGTTACAGCCAAGCCGAGGCCGTTTGGGT
This sequence comes from Bacillota bacterium, assembly GCA_023393235.1. Taxonomy (GTDB): domain Bacteria; phylum Bacillota; class Bacilli; order Paenibacillales; family NBRC-103111; genus Paenibacillus_AR. Next base: position 45,605 of record JAEWMH010000119.1, read on the forward strand.
TGAGAGTTACAGGATGGAATTGCTATGGAGCAGATTTCCCCTTGACTTGGAGCACCGGAATGGTATCCTTTGGGAGAAAGATGTGAAAGCGTATCAATCCAAAACGAACAGGAGACCTGTACATGTCCGTTTATGAAGCGAAGGCAGGCGAATTTCAAGGCGAAAAAGCGGTCTGGTTAAAGGCCGGCAAATATGAAGCGGCGATTCTGCCTGAATACGGCGGCAATCTGGTGGCGTTTCGGGACGTGGAGAAGGGGTACCGGTTCCTGCATGAGCCAGCGGAAGGCGGCATGGAGGATTTCAAAGCCCATCCGGCCATTTACGGGATTCCCGTATTGTTCCCGCCCAACCGTTACGAGGACGGCAAGTTCCCGTGGAACGGCAAGATGTATCAGCTTCCGATTAACAGCCCCAGGGACAATAACCATATCCACGGCTTTGTCCATACCATTCCCTGGACGGTGGAGCATATCGGCGTACACGGCAGTGAGAGCGTTGTAACGGTAGCCGTTCAGGTGCGTGAGGGCCATCCCGTTCACCAATATCTCCCCTTTGATTTCACTATCCGGCTGACCTATTCCCTCAGCGCGGAGCGCGGTTTGGCGCAGCATCTGTTTATCCAAAATGACGGGGACGTATCCATGCCTTGTCTTCTGGCTTTCCATACGGCAGTGAGTGTGCCTTTTGCACCGGAGAGTGCAGCAGCGGATTATCTGGTGAAGGTCACCATCGGCGAACGCTGGGAAATGTCCGGCCGCACCCTGCCCACAGGCGGTAAGCTTCCCCTGTCGGCGGAGGAAACCGCTCTGCAGGGAGAAGGCGTGAATCCTTTTGCCATTCCGCTGGACAACCACTATACGGTTAAACCGCAGAACGGCCGCAACTTCATGGAGCTGACGGACAAAAAAGAAGGAATCACCCTGGTGTACGACGCGGGGACCTCCTACAAACAATGGATGCTTTACAACAACGGAGCCCGGGAAGGTTTCTTCTGTCCCGAACCCCAGATTAACCTGGTGAATGCTCCCAACACCGGCCTTCCTGCGGAGGAAATCGGACTGTTCGGGCTGGAGCCCGGCGAAATTTGGGAGGAACGGGCGCGGCTTTATGTAAAATAAAATTAAGAAGCCCGAAGCAAGCTCCAGGGTGCTTCGGGCTTTTTTGGCGCGCTTATTCCTCCGTCCCGGAGCTTGGAGCATAGGCTCGCATCAGTCCAGCCGTAGCTGCATCGTCAGGCCTGCCCCGTTCCTCCAGGCGGCTGATGATGATCTCTCTGCGGGCTTCGGAGAGATTCTGGCCGAATTTGAATTTGGCGGTGATCTCCTCTATGGATAGACGTACGACCGCTACCGCCTTCAGCATCTGCTTGTAGCGGGGGTCTTCCGGTTCAATGGGGGCATATCCGCCTTCGGGCTGCAGCTTTTCCATCAAGGCGGTTAAGGCGGTGGCTTTCTCAGCCGGATCGGTGACCACATGGGCCATCCCTTTGATGTGGACCGACTTGAAGAAGGCGGTAGCGGGACACGCCACAGGCGAATCGCTGAAGGTGGAAGGGATAATGGCATACTCCTTGGCTACAGCGAAGGCGACCTGTTGGGTCCGGGCAAGATCATCCATTTTCTCCCCTTTGGACGAACCATGGAAATAGATAGCTCCGCCGGTGTAGGCATAATTCAGCGGCTTCATGTGGGGCCACCCGTCGGGACCCATTACCCCGAGAAAGCCAAAGGAAGCCTCCGTCAAAAAGGCGTCGATTTCCTCACGGCTTTGAACATCAAATTCTTCTCTTCTCATAAGAGCAGACCCCCTTATTCCGGATGGTTAAATCATAAAAGCGGAGGCAGACAAATGCTTCACATCTCCAGTTTCATTATACCGGTTTTGGTTATGCTTCCCAGTGTGAGTTTTATGTTTTTGTCTCCCCGGAATGTGCCGGACCCCGATGAAAAGCGGGTCCATCCGGTTTTATCCGCTGCGGAGGCTGCAGGACGTGTGGGCACTGTGGTGCTGCCCCTTTTTTATCCAACCCATATAGCCCGTTGGTACGAAGCCGCCGCCCTCGGGGGAATGGCCGTATGTCTGCTGCTGTATTACGCCGTCTGGATGGTTTATTACCGGCGCGGCAGGGATTTTGCCCGGCTGTTCACTCCGTTATGGGGGATTCCCGTACCGCTGGCCGTGTTCCCGTCCGTCTATTTTCTTCTGGCATCTGTGCTTCTCCATGCGGTTCCGCTGGTTGTGGCCGGTCTGGTCTTCGGTGTGGCACATATTGCCGTCAGCCTGCAAACCTACCGCCGTACGCTCCGGTAATTCCCGGAAAAAACACATGGCGGTTTGACAAACGGGGGGATCCGTATTATTGTTTAATTAAACATTTAGGTAATTATCTAATTATAAAATCCGGAAGGACTGATGAAGGTTGAAAAAGCAAGCCGCACTTTTATCCTTATCCCTGCTGGTCACCTCAAGTTTGTCCATGCCTGCAGGGGTTATGGGGGCAGCTGAAGCTCCTGCCCCTGCTTCGGCAGGAAGCCAATCCGCCCCCGTCTCCTCCTCCGCACATGAGCAAAACGCCTTGGTTCCCCTGCGGTATGGGGCCGAGCTGCTGGGCGCACGGGTGGAATGGAACGAAACGGAGCGGAGTGCCACGGCTGCAAGAGGCTCCTCGGTCCTGAAGGTATGGATTGACTCTGCTGAAGCGGAGCTGAACGGCGCAAAAATCCATCTTGGTGCACCTGTCCATTTAGTGAAAGAACAGACAATGCTGCCTCTTACGGCTTTGGAGCAATTCGCAGGGCTGGCATTGGATGGGAGCGGGCAGTTGCCTGTGGCCCAGGATGATCTGACGGTGAAGGCCACAGCCTATGTCTATCATCTTCTTAACGGCAACAGGGAACAACTGGCGGCCGGCTCCTCCCCCGAGCTGATGAAGGTCCTCGGTGCCAAAACTGTAGCAGGGACTTTGGCCGAATTCCAGGGTCTGGCCGTCGCTCATCCCAAGCTGGTGGGTACCAAAACCGAAGTAAACGGTGTCCATTCCAATGTGGTATTGGATTATGAGCTGGATATTCCGCCGGGACGGATTGCGCTGGTGGTCCGTTTTGACAAACAGGGGAGAGTGGATGATCTTGCCAATGCCCCTGCGGCCTCCACCCATCAGCCTGCTTCTTATGATAGCCCCAATTTGTACACAGAACGTGAAATTGTAGTAGGGGAAGGGGAGTTTGCCCTTCCGGGAGCACTGACTCTTCCCAAGGGGGAAGGCCCCTTCCCGCTGGTGATCCTGGTTCACGGCTCAGGCCCCAATGACCGGGATGAAACCATCGGCGGCGCCAAGCCGTTCCGGGATCTGGCCTCCGGGCTGGCCGCCAAAGGGATCGCCGTACTGCGGTACGACAAGGTTACGGCCGAACATTCCCTGAAGGTAATGGCCGACGGTCCCCGGTTCTCCCTGGAGGACGAGACCGTGGCGGATGCCCTGCGGGCGGTGGAACTGGCCAAAACCCTGAAGGAAATTGACCCCGACAACATCTTCATCGCCGGACACAGCCAAGGCGGTTACGCGCTGCCGCTGATGCTGCAAAAGCCCCAGGGCGCTTCGGTCAAGGGAGCGGTGCTGCTGTCTGCGCCCAGCGGGAATATGAACGAGGTCCTCGTGGAGCAGCAGGAAGTGGCTCTCCAGCTCCTGAAGGAAACAGGCCAGCCTGCAGAATTGGTCGCCCGGCAGGAGGCGGCGGTAGCCGCTTATAAGCGTATGGTGGACATCATCAACGACCCGGTTTATTCCGTGGATCATTTGCCGGAGCAATTTCCTTGGGGAGACCCGTACTGGTGGATTGAGCAGCGGGACTATCAGCCAGGGGAGCTGGCCAAAACCCAGTCCACTCCCATGTTCATCACTCAAGGAGAGAATGACTGGCAGGTCAGCATGAAACAATATGAGGGCTGGAAGGAAGCGCTGAAGGAACGCAGCAATGTAACCTTCACCTCTTATTCCTCCGTCAACCATCTGCTGGCCGAGTACGGCTCCGTCTCCATCGGCATGGAATACGGCCAGCCCTCCAATGTAGCCGCCTCTCTGATTGAGGATGTAGCTAATTGGGTGAAAAAGCTGGCGGAATAAGCGTGTTATTCCAGAGGCTAAGAATGATTTTCATTGGCAGCGCTAAGCTACTTTCGTTACAATAAGCATAAGAACAGGATGTGACGGAAGGAAGCGTAGGACGATGCTGGAAATTTCACCGGATGATTTTATTTTGAAGCCCTCCTTTGCCAAAATCCTCTGTGAGCCCGGTTGGAAATGGCACCGCAGGGAGGAGAGGCTGCCCAATTACGATTTGTTCTATGTGTGGAGCGGGGAAGGGGAGGTGCACCTGAACGGGGTGCAATACCGGATCAGCCGGGGAAGCTGCTTTCTGTTCCGTCCCGGCGATGATACCTATGCGGTTCATAATCCCCAGAAGCCGCTGACCCTTACTTATATCCACTTCGATCTTAACCGGGTACCTGAGCTGGTGCCTGAGCCGTACAGAGTCGTCAAGGAAACTGTGGATTTTGAACGCCTTCTCTCCAGCTATGTGCGGCTGTTTTTGGTGGAGAAAACCTTCGGGGCAGAGGTGGAGGCTCGGCTGGTGCTGAAGCAGCTGATGATCCATCTGCTCCGGGAGGACCGTGTGGAGGAGCCGGAGGGCGGCGGTGACAGCGTCCAGCTGACGGAAGCCATCCATGAGGTGGCCAATTACATCCGTCTCCATGCGGCCCGGCATCACAAGCTGGAGGATCTGGCGGCCCGGGCCAATCTGTCCCCCAAGTATTTCTCCACCAAATTCCGGCTCATGATCGGCCAATCTGTGCAATCCTACATCATCCGTTCCCGCATCGAGCGGGCGGAGCATCTGCTCCGGTATGCCGGATTGTCCGTATCCGAGGTGGCCCATGAGCTGGGGTACCGGGATGTGTTTTTCTTCAGCCGCCAGTTCAAGCATTACACAGGCAAAAGCCCTTCGGAGATGCGGTAGGAGCATCGCCCTAAATAGCCCGATGAAGGATTCTGCAGACAGGATTCCTTCATCGGGCTGTTTGGTGAGATGAGCTACCGGAGCGCAGGCTCCGCATCCATAATGTTGTAGGCGGGCAGCGCCAGGCGGCCGAGGAAGTCCTCATCGATTTTGCCTGCGAGATATTGATTGCCGAAGAGCATATCGTATTGGAGCAGCCGGTAATCCTCCACCAGAGCACTGGCCTCCTCCGGCACGATCCCGGACAGGGTATTCCCGCTGTCGATGGTCAGATTGCGCAGGAGACCCGGCAGCGCAGGATAAAGCTCCGCATTCAGGGCGAATTGCCCGGCGGGTTCAATTCCCAATGCCTTCAGCGCAAAGGATCCCAGGAAGGACGAACTGATGGTGGCAGGCAGTTCTGCCTTCACCGGAACATTGGTCCAGGTGACCAAGGGAACGGAACGCATGCTGCGCAGCTCCTCCAAACTCCATTCCTCGGTTAGGGGGGAGCCGATAAAGCCTGTTTGCCGGTAGACGTCGTAATCATAACCCAGCATAGGCAGATGGTCGCCGTAGAAGACAATATAGGCAGGCTCCTCCTTCTCCTCAAAATAATCAATCAGCATCTTCAGGCTGGCGTCGGCATCCTTGGCCCCCTGGGTGTAGGTGTTGATGATCTGTTTGGCCTCATCCGTCAAATCCCCGTCGATGGCAATGTCCGTCTGCCCGTACCGGTCATCGTTATAAGGCCCGTGGTTTTGCATGGTAACCGCGTAAATGAATACCGGCTCCTTCGACTTCTCCACCTCCCGGATAATGCTGCGGGAAACCTCGCTATCGGCAATGAAGGAGCCTTTGTACTCCGGCTCCGTGAAGTGGCTCAGGCTTTTGAAGCCTTCAAAGCCCATCCACTTGTACACGTTATTCCGGTTCCAGAACCAGCCTTCGTAGGAATGGACGGCAAGGCTGCGGTAGCCGCGGCTTTCAAAAAAACTGGCCAAGCTGGGGATGGGCTGGCTGATATACTGCTGGTAAGGCACGGAACCGCTGGGCAAAAAGCTGGTGGAAAACCCAGTCAGCACCTCAAACTCCACGTTGCTGGTGCCTCCCCCAAACTGGGGGGTGAGCATGGTGCTGGCCCCGTAGCGCTCTTGGAGGCGGTGGATGGTGGGCAGCGGGTCTTCGCTGAAGGTCACTCCCGGCAGAAGTGTCGGGTCCCAGAAAGCTTCGCTCATCACAAAAATAACGTGGGGCAGCTTCCCTCCAGGCTCCTCCGTACCCGCCGTTTCTGCCGCAGTCAAGGACGTTCTTCCCCGGGAGGAGGAGAGTTTGGCGGCAATGCTGTCAATGGCCTGCTCTCCGTACCCGGTTGGTTTGGTGATAATGGAATTTTTCACATTTAGGGTAAAAGCCAGGGCAAAGCCGTTGTTGCCGTAGTTCTCCTGCTGGTTCCAGATGATCTGGGCAACACCTGCCTGATTCAGCATCCGGTTGGCCCACGTACTCTGGAAGGCGAAGGAGGCCAACCCCGCCGCGGCTACCAGAACCAGGCCGAGCCGGCTCCACCAGGAGGGGGCAAAACGTCCCAGCTTTACCCGCAAAATGACCAGCGCCGCCACCACCAGAACGATACCGCCGATGCGGATATACGCATAGGAGCCGGTAACCAGCGGTGCAATGTTCATTCCCTCCTGGTTCAGCAGGATATCCCAAGGGAAGAAGGGCTCGCCGATGAGTCTGATCTTGAAGTAGCTGATCAACGATCCCAGCGATAATAACAGAGTAGCCGTCGCCATGGCAGACAGAAGGGATCCGATAACGCCATAACACAGCAGAAGCAGAAAAAAGGTGAGCAGGGCATTCAGCAGAAAAATACTGCGGCTTCCATCCATCCAGGAACGCACCTCGGTAAAGGAGCCTCTGGTCATCCATTCCATGCCCAGACCCAGGGCCAGGGCGGCGATACCCAGGATTGCCGAAATGCCAACGGACTGCCACAGCGTAAGGGGAGGACGTTTGCGGACAGGAAGCCTGCGGAGGGCAAGCCGGGTTTGTCTCATGATTTCACACCTTTCCTAATCAAAAATGGCTTGGGGCAGTAAAAAAGGAGCCTGCGCATATCGGCAGGCTCCGCAAGTTTGTAACTGAAGGTGTTTCGGCAACCCCGCGCGCCGGTACGCACCGGCTTACAGGACGGCCCCAAGCGCCTGTACCTTTTATGGTAGCAGCGAGGATTGAACGAACTGTGAATCAAATGTAAAGGAAATGTAAATTCACGCTTACTCCCCGGACCAGGAGCGGACAGTGGTGTCGGCAGGCAGCAGGAACGTCAGCAGTCCCAGCAGAGGCAGCACCGAGCACATTTTCATCACAAAGCTGATGCTGGTAAAGTCGGCCATCGCCCCCAGGGCAACGGAGCCCAAGGCTCCCATCCCAAAAGCCAGGCCGGTAATGAGGCCGGATACGGTCCCGATTTTGCCGGGAACCAGCTCCTGGGCATATACCACAGTCACCGAGAAGCTGGAGAGCAGGATAAAGCCCATCACCGCCAGAAGAGGCAGCGCCCAGAAGGTGTTGGCATACGGCAGCAGGAGCGCAAACGGGGCGCTGCCCAGCATGGAGAAAAACAGGATGTTCTTCCGCCCCCACCGGTCTCCCAGCGGTCCCCCGAAGAAGGTCCCTACGGCCCCGGCGGCCAGAAAGGTGAAGATGTACCATTGGGCGTTGCCGATGCTGGTATTCAGTACGTCGCGGAGATAAAACGCGTAATAGTTGGATATACAGGCGGAATACCAGGATCTGGCGAATACCAGCACCACCAGCATAATCACGGCATTGCGGATTTTGCGCTTGCGTTCGGGACTGAAAACGGTGGCGTTTGCTGCTCTGGCGGCCCGAGGATTAGCGGTGATGTAAGCCTTATACCACTTGGCAACAAACCATTGGACCAGAATGGCGGCGCCGGCGACAAAGGTGAAGTAGATGGCGCCGAATTGTTTGGCGGTGACGAAAATCAGCGCAGTCATAATGGGGCCGAGGGACTGGCCAGCGTTGCCGCCTACCTGGAAAATGGATTGGGCCAACCCCCGCTGGCGCGGAGAAGCGGCCATGTTGGCCACCCGGGAGCCTTCCGGATGGAAAACTGCCGAGCCCAGGCCGATGAGCACCACAGCTACAATGACCTGCCAATATTGGTTGGCGAAGGCTAAGGTCAGCATGCCGAAGAAGCTGGCCACCATTCCGGTGGGAAGCAGCCAGGGCGACGGCTTTTTATCCGTATACAGTCCTACGACGGGCTGGAGAATGGAGGAGGTGACATTGAGTCCGAAGATGACGAAGCCTACCTGCAGATACGTCAGGTTCATGCCGTCCTCCAGAATCGGCAGAATGCTCTGGATAACCGATTGCATGGAGTCATTCAGCAGATGGACCAGACTGATGGCGAATAAAATGCTGTAGATGGTCGCATTATTCCCGGTTGATGCGGGACCGGAGCCTTGGGCGGCTCCTCCCTTTAGCTGTGATGCGGATACGGACACGATTTTGCTCTCCTTTCCAGGGGTGTTTGCAAACCCGGCCTAATAGGCAAACCGGCCTCGGCCGCATGGAATGCGGGAAGCCGGCTTATTTTGGGTTGAATATAAATCGGTTATTTGGTGTGGAGAACCCCTAAGGCTTCTCCCATCTTGACCTTTTTGCCCGTTTGCAGATCGGGTCTGGGGGTGAAGGTTCCGTTCTCAAAAAGGAGCACCACCGTGGAGCCAAATTCGAAATAGGCCAGATCGCAGCCGCGGGTGAGACAATCCGGCAGCGGAGTTGCATATTGAATGCTGCTGACATTCATCGCGCCTACCTTGACCACCGCCAGCTCGCCGTAATCATGGCGGATATAGGTCACCAGGCGTTCGTTGCGGGACAGGACACGCTTCATGTGGACCAGCCCGAAATCGTTCACCGGATATACCTTGCCGGGGATATGCTCCTTCTCCAGGATTTTGCCGGTAACCGGAGAATGGATCCGGTGGTAATCGGTGGGGCTTAAGTAGAGCACCATAAAGAATCCGTCCGTATAGCTGACAAGCCGGGGCGATTCATTCAGCAGCTCCTCCAGGGTATAGTCCTGGCCTTTAATCTGAAGAAGCTGTCCCTCCCGGATGGGGCCGATGCCGGTGATCATGGAATCCACTGGACTGACGGCAATATCCGCATCCTTGGCGATAGGGCGCAAGCCAGGCTTCAGCCGCCGAGAGAAGAAATCATTCAGCGACGCATATTCCCGGACATGCTTCTCCGCATCCTCCACCCGGATCCCGTACGTGCGGGCAAACCAGGGGATCAGCCTGCGGCTAACCCTGGATTTGGCGAAGGAGCCGGTCAGTCGTGATATAGATTTGCGGGAGGATAATTCTGTCAGCAATCGAAAAAAACGCTTCGCCATAGGCGCAATTCACCTGTTTCCTTCTGATGTTGGTGCCAATACCATCTATATATACTACCATTCCGCTTTCCATCTGTCACCATCCGGCTTTGATCAGCTTTTGGCCGTTTCGTGGAGCAGAGCTTCCAAAACCAGCGCAACGCCGTCCCGGTCATGGGAAACGGTGATTTCCGCGGCCATTTCCTTCAATTCGGGGATAGCGTTGCCCATAGCCACAGGCCAGCCGCAGATGCCGAACAGCCCCACGTCATTGTAATCATCGCCAAAAGCCATAACCTCCCCGAGGGGAAGTCCGAGGCTTGCACACAGTCTGGATACCCCCGCTTCCTTGGAGGCCCGGGTAGAGGAAATCTGCACCAGTTGCCCGTGGTCGGTGAGGAGCAGATTTACGCTCTCCGCGAACGCCGTCCGCAGCTCTTCGAAGAAGCCGCAGCGGGTCAACAGCACCTTGGTGGCTGACAGCTTCCGGAGCTGCTCCAGGGGTTTCACCTCAGGATTGTGGTCGGTCCGCAGCCCTTCGCTGTAATCCAGGGGGCGGGCGCTAAACCATTCGTCCCGGACCTCCATGCTGATTTCAATTTCCGCATCGCGCTGCAGGCAAAAATCCACAACCCGGGCGGTGAGAGCGGCATCGATGCCTTCATGCCATTCCAGTCCTGTGTTCGGGCAGGAGAATTGAGCCCCGTTGTAGTAAATGAAGGAGCCGATGGACAACAGCTCCTCGGGCAGGATCTGCTTGACGGTGCGGGGCGAGCGTGCCGTGGCAAAGATGATATGGATGCCCTGCCGGTGGCAGTCCAGCACGGCCTTGGCGTTGCGCGGGGACACCTCCTTGCGGGAGTTGAGCAGGGTGCCGTCCAAATCCAGCACAACAGCCGAGCAGCGGGGCTTTACAGGCAAACGGAGAGCCCGCTCCAGCTCCCCATGGGCCTCCCGCAGCCAGGGATGTATCACGCGGAGCGTATCCCGCCGCTCCCACAGGTAAGAAAGGTAGGCGTACACGCCGTGGTCCAAGGAACGCTCCAGGTCTGCGTGCAGTCTGTCCAGATACGGTGGCGTTCCCGTTTGGTCCCAGGCAATTTTGTCCGCCACAAACAATATCCGGTCCAATAGGCTAGATCCTGCCCGGAGTGTGGTGTGGCATCCCACTGCATCCAGAATTTCTGTGTCGCGGATTCCAAAAATGTCTTCAGCCATAACCCGGGACAGCTTCTGGTGGATGATCATGGGGAACTGCTCTTCCTCGGGAAGCACCTCTACCTGCAGGTTCCGCGCAACCTCAACCCGGGTATCTGCGGGAAACACGGCGCTGATGTCATGGAGCCAGCCGGCCGCCTCCGCTGCTTGGGGATCGCCTCCGAAGCGAAGAGCGGTGATGCGGGCTTCCTCGCCCACCTCCATAGAATGGAGGGCAGTGGCCGGACAGCCGTTGCCGGTAAGAAACGCGCTGACGTCGCTTTTTAAGTCGCCGGTCAGCCCTATTCCCTGCAGTAGCTTCTCGAACATTACATGCATATGGGGAATCACTCGCCTTTCGGAGGTGCGGATGGACAAACAGTTAGGGTGATTATAAAGGAAGCGGGCAGGTATTCCAATGATCTTTGATACTCGGACCAAGCAGGAGGAAATTCTCCCTGGAACGCTTAACCCATTTTCTGCGTAGTAGTTTTATTTCCAACGGATGGATAATGGCTGCGGGGGGATACGATGAAGGAGCGGTTTATGGAAGCGTTAGAGCAAGGCTCATTGTCGGGACTTGCGCAGATTCCCAAAAGTGATTTGCACAGCCATGCGGGCCGGGGCGGCAATATCCGGTATGTGGCCAAGCAGGTTAAGGCTGAACTTGCTCCACCGTCGGGGCGGTTTGCCGCCCTGGGGGAAATGGGTGATTGGTTCGCCGGCCATGTGAAACCACATTGTCCGGGTCTGGAGGGTTATCTGCTTCGGGTGGAAGCTTCGTTTGTACAGGCTGCCGAAGACGGGATCCGGGTCCTGGCGCTCAACTACGGGCTGGATGAAATCCAGGCGTTGGGCGGAGTGGCGCCTTTTATCCGGACGATGGACGAGCTGCATAACCGTCATGCGCCGGAGACGGTGTTCCTGCCGGAGCTGGCGTTAGACCGGGGCTGCAATCCAGACGAGGTGGAAGGGCGTTTTGAGGAGGCGCTGGCAAGCGGCTGGTTCCGCTCTGTGGATATTTGCGGGAATGAACTGGCGCAGCCTGCCCGGTGCTTCAAGGTTTTATTCCGGTTGGCCCGCAGTTATGGAGTGGTGCTCCGTGCCCACACGGGGGAATTCGGGACGGCGGAGGATGTTTTGGAGGCGGTGGAGGAGCTGGAGCTGGACGAGGTGCATCACGGGATAGCGGCGGCGCATTCCCCGTTGGTGATGCGGCGGCTTGCGGAAGCGGGCGTCCGCCTTCATGTCTGCCCCACCAGCAATATTATGCTGGGCAGGGCCGAGAGCTACGGCAGCCATCCCATCCGGCGGCTGTATGATCATGGGGTGAAGGTTACCATCAACACCGATGATCTGCTGATTTTCGACCAGACGGTTTCCCAGGAGTATCTCAATTTGTACCGGTCGGGCTTAATGACGGCAGAGGAGCTGGATGCCATCCGGGTAGAGGGTCTTAAGGTATATGGCCAAGAGAATGCGAGGGGAGCGGCAACGTCTGACTCGGCGGGGACGCCCTTATAATGATGTTAACAGCGGCTTAGCAATCATTTTATGACGCTTACATACTCCTGTATGTAGTTAGGGCCTTACCCGAGGCTGCGTCTTCATGCTGCAATGGGGCTGGTGCGATTCTGCCAAATACGTCCTTGCCATCCTGGGCATAATATGTTATCCTGTTTTGGTATGTTGTAAAACATGCTGCAACCGCACGGGTCGGGTACTTGAAGCATCGGCCAAGCCGGTCACCTGGACTCACGGCGAGTCTCAACATGAGGAGGTGCAACGAAATGTACGCTGTTATCGAAACAGGCGGTAAGCAATACAAGGTTCAACAAGGCGATGTATTGTACATCGAGAAGGTGGACGCTGCTGAAGGCGACGTGGTCAAGTTCGACCGTGTTCTTCTGCTTTCCAAGGAAGACGGGCTGGTAGTAGGCTCTCCCCTTGTAGCCGGCGCTTCTGTTTCTGCCATGGTTGAAAAACATGGCAAGGACAAGAAGATCATCGTGTTCAAATATAAGGCCAAGAAAAACTACCGTAAGAAGCAAGGCCACCGTCAGCCTTACACTAAGATCACCATCGAAAGCATCCAGGCTTAATCGGCAGGGGAGCGGCTTTCTATGATTAAGGTGAGGATTGACCGGAACACGGAGGGGAGCATTGTTTCCTTCACCGTTACGGGCCATGCAGGCTATAATGACCCCGGCAAGGATATCGTCTGTGCCGGTGTATCCGCTGTTACCGTAGGAACCTTGAACGCCATTGAGAAGCTGACGGGCCTTGAGCTTGCCGGCCGGGTGGAGGAAGGGTTTCTGGAGGCCGCTGTACCGGAGCTTGCTCCCGGTGAAACGGCTGAGCGTGTCCAGCTTTTGCTGGAGGCGATGGTAGTGATGATACAGTCCATACAAGAATCCTATGGTGCATTCGTCACCATTCGGGACGGACATACAACCAAATCAAGAAGGAGGTAGACATCCATGTTGAAGCTTAATTTGCAGCTGTTCGCTTCCAAGAAGGGTGTAGGTTCCACCAAAAACGGTCGGGACAGCATCGCGAAGCGTCTGGGCGTAAAGCGTGCTGACGGACAAACGGTTACTGCTGGCAGTATCCTGGTGCGTCAACGCGGCACAAAGATTCATCCTGGGCTCAATGTCGGTCTCGGCAAAGACGACACCCTGTTCGCGAAAGTGGAAGGAGTCGTCAAGTTCGAGCGCTGGGGTCGCGACCGTAAGAAGGTCAGCGTCTACCCGGTAGAAGCAGCACCGGTTGCTGCGACAGTAGAAGCTTAAGGACTCGCGACTAAAACTCCGGCAGAATTGACTGCCGGAGTTTTTTTGGTAAGAGGCCTCCGAAAACAAGGGAAGCCGCATCTTGCCGCGGCAGCCGTTAAGGTGTGCAGATGCTTTCGAAAGCCGGTTTTTCGCACCTGCGGAAAACGCAAAAGGTCAACGGAAGGCGGGAAAACGGGATGGCACGTGGGAGTGGATTACGGGCCGCGGCGGGCGCAGTCGGCGTTCTGGCACTTGCGGCTCTTGTTATATGGCCGATGCCCCTTGTAACAAGGGCGGTATTGGCAGTTATTGCAGGAGGTTCGGCCTGGTTGCTGGGCGCTGCGGTGATTGACGGGCGCAAGCTCCGGGAGAGGGAAACCATCCTCCGGCTGCTGACCCATTACAGGCATGACTGGATGAATGAGCTGCAGGTATTGTTTGGTTATACCCGTCTAAAGAAGTATGAAATATTGCCGGAATATATGGATAAAATAAGAACGTCCGCCCTGCAGGACAGCTTGATCTGCAAGCTGGGGAACCCGGCCTTGGCCGTGTATTTGATGGAGCAGCGGGTATCCGGCGGCATCTGCCGCGTGGAAGTTGAGCTGGAGACGGAGATGAATCTGCAGAAGCTGGCTATGTCCGAAAAAGAAGTATTCCGGCTTATTGAAGGTGTTTCCGAACGTCTCATCAGCAGCGCCGCCCCATCCCAAGGGGAGCCGGCGGTGCTCAGTCTCGGATTTGATGAGGAAGAGGCTGAGATACTGGTGGATTTTGTGTTCCAGGGGGAAGCGGACTGGACCCGGCTGCGTACGGTGGTGTCGGACTTTCTGCGCAAGTATAAGGATAAGCTGAGCATTAGGGAAGAAGAATATGGGGAAGACCGGGCGGTTATCGCCCTGGCTCTTCCGTTTCCGACATAAATGACGAACCGTCCGTAAGCACAACGGGCATCATGCATTTTCACAAAAAGGGTGTGGCTTCATGTTTGTAGATACAGCGAAAGTATTTGTTAAAGGGGGCGACGGCGGAGACGGCATCGTCTCGTACCGGCGGGAGCTCTATGTCCCTAACGGGGGACCGGCAGGCGGGGACGGCGGAAACGGCGGAGACGTTATTTTCCGTGTGGACGAAGGTTTGCGGACTCTCATGGACTTCCGGTACCAGCGGCACTATAAGGCACCCAAGGGTGAACGTGGCCAAACCAAAACCCGTCACGGTGCCAGCGCGGAGGATATGATTGTCCGTGTGCCGCCGGGGACTCTCCTGGTGGATGATGACACCAAAGAAGTAATTGCTGATATGACCCGGCACGGTCAGGAAGTGGTGATTGCCAAGGGTGGCAGAGGCGGACGGGGCAATGCCCGTTTTGCTACGGCCAACAACCCGGCTCCTGGTATTGCGGAGAAGGGGGAGGAAGGACAAGAGCGCTACGTGCTGCTGGAGCTGAAGGTTATGGCGGACGTAGGGCTTGTGGGTTTCCCCAGCGTCGGCAAATCCACCCTCCTGTCCATGGTATCGGCAGCCCAGCCCAAAATCGGCGCTTATCATTTCACCACATTATCGCCTAATCTGGGTGTAGTGGATTTAGAGGAAGGCCAAAGCTTCGTTATGGCTGACCTGCCAGGTTTGATCGAAGGCGCACATACCGGAATCGGGCTTGGTCACGAGTTCCTGCGCCATGTGGAACGGACCCGGGTGATTGTCCATGTGGTGGACATGTCCGGCAGCGAAGGCCGCGATCCTTACGAGGATTGGGTAAAGATCAATGACGAGTTGAAGCTTTACAATGTGAAGCTTGAACGCCGTCCGCAGTTAGTGGTTGCCAACAAAATGGATATCCCCGAAGCAGCGGAGCATCTGGAGATCTTCAAGCGCAAGTTGGAAGAGGAGCACGGGATTACCGAGGTTATCCCGATTTCGGCCGCTTCCCGCCAAGGGGTGCGTGAGCTGATCTACCGGATCGCCCAGATGCTGGCTGCGGTACCGGAGGAGCCGGAGGAAGAGGAAGAAGAAAATCCGGTTCAGGAACGGGTGGTATACACCTTCACCAAGCAAAAGGACCCCAATGACTTCAGCATCGAAGTGGATGAGGATGGAGTGTTTGTTGTGGCGAGCGAAAACATCGAAACAATGATGCGCCGCTTCAACTTCGCTTCTGACGATACGGTGCTCCGTTTTGCGCGGACGCTGCGGAAGATGGGTGTGGACCAGGCTTTGCGTGACCGCGGAGCCAAGGACGGGGACACGGTCCGGATCGGAAAGTTTGAATTTGAGTTTAGCGAAAAGGGCTGAGGATGAGGCAGTATTGCCTGCGGCTCAGCTATGGAAGACCTCCGGGCGGGTACCGGGGGTCTTTTTGGTATTCCCGGAAAATGGCGTATCCGGAACGACGGCGAATATTGCCCCAGTGTGCCGGGAACACCATTCGTCTTTTTCTCCGTCTGCTTCCCAAAAGCAGGATAAACGGCCAAAAAGAATGGCGGAACATCAACAATCCCGGGAAGAACGTTGAACTTTCTGTGACATCGTTGTATATTTGAAGTGTAAGGAATACTCACATATAATAATGGTGTATGGTTGGAAAAGTGAAAATTCGTAACTTAATCTCTTCTATCATGTCATATATATGGATGATAATGACATTCTGTATGGGAATTGGCGGCTCAAATGGAGATGTCCATGCCCGGCCCATGAAAGTTTCTCCGGTATGGACGGACGGATATCCGTCCCCGTGAATGTCCGGTTAAAGGAGGCTAACGAAATGAAACAGTGGATAAAAGCGGTGGGCACCACCAAGAAGGAAGCTCGGAACCTCACCTATGACGAGGCTGTTGCCGCCGCTCATGCCATTGCACGGGGAGAATCCACCGAGGCACAAACGGCTGCGTTTCTGACGGCTGTGCGGATGAAGGGGGAGACGGACGAGGAAGTAACGGCGTTTGTGGATGTCTTCCGGAGGTATTCGCTTCCCTATGCCTCCTTCTCTGAGTCCCTCAACTGCGCAGGCGTTTATGCGCCCCGTCAGATTCTGCCGGTTACCCTGCCGGTGAGTCTGCTAATGGCATCTGTGGGCTTCACCCAGGTGCTGCATGGCAGCGGTGGACTGGTTGCCGGACATGGGGCAACACTGGGCGGTTTGCTGCAGGGGCTCGGGGTACAGACGGATTTGGCGGCCAGCGATTGGGAGATTGTATTTGCTGCCGTGAAGATCGGCTATATCCGCACCGACAGAATGTGCCCGGCCCTTGGCGGCATCAGGCGGTTCCAGGAGGAGGTGGGGCTTGACACCTTCATGGGCCAGGTGGAGCGGATTCTCAATCCGGTCCATTCCCATCAGATGCTCATCGGCGCAGGACAACGCTTTTCCGTAGAAAGTCTGGCGCAGATTCTGCCCAAGGCAGGCATCAAAAAAGCTTTTATCGTGCAGGGAATAGAAGGGTCGGAGGATCTCTCCATTGCGAAAACCTCCACCATCCGGATCCTCTCCGCGGATATCGATGAAACGGTTATCCTGGAGCCCTCCACCTTCGGCTTTTCCGGATATGTGCTGGAGCCGGCTCCCCCCGGACGCCAGCTGGAGCTGCTGGAGCGGCTCATTCAGGGGGATGATTCGCCGGAAATTACCAATGAGCGGGAGCATGTTATCTACAATGCGGGCTTGCGGCTGTATTGGAATGAGAAGGTTTCCACCTACGAGGAGGGCTTCCAGCTGGCACGGGAGCTGTATGCCCGCAAGGAGGCGTGGAAAGTCCTAAAGAAATGGCGGGACCTGGCGGCCGGTTACACGCCGGAGAGCTCCCGGTCGAAGAATGAGGCGGCAGGCGCGTGAATGCCGGAGGTTCACAGCAGCAGAGGGTCATGAAGCGGCACCCAGATCATGTTGGGCTTATGCCCGCCGTCTGCGTCCTCGGTTTGCCCTGACAAGGTGGCGGTTCCCGCCCACAGTCCCCCTGCTGCGCCGAATTGCAGGTAATGCTCCAAGAGGCTCCGGTACACATAAGGAATATCCCGGTCCAGAATGCGGTCCCGGGGGATCCAATGCAGCTCTCCCTCATCCGTGCGGGAGAGCTTATCTGTTTTGGCGCGGCCCGCGAACACAAACTGCTGCCGCAGATCGGTACCGCTGAGCCGGGTCACGATGTAACGCAGCTCCAGCCCCTCTATATCCTCAGGGGTAAGCCCCGTTTCCTCCTCCACCTCCCGCAGACAGGCAGCCAGGGGGGCGGCCATCTCGTACGGTTCCAGATGGCCGCCGATTCCCGCCCATTGTCCCGGGGACAGCGTCCGGTTGGGGGAACGCTTCATCATCAGCAGACGGTCTTCGTGGAACAGCATGGCTACGGCAATCAATCTCAGGGAATACATATCTGACATCTCCTTGGATGTAATTTCTGGCATAAGGGCGCGCCCAGCCGGACTCATCCAGCGGGAACCGTCCGGCATGGCGGGCTGGTGCGTATGACGCTGCTGTCAATGTTTAGCGCTCTGCCTCTGCCGACATTTTAACGGAAATGAGCGCCCTTATTTGCCTCAAATCAGGGCTGTGGAAATTGTAACGGAAGCAGGAGACCTTATTGTCGCAATTTCGGTTCTCCCGGCGGCAATTGGGGTCAAATAGCGGCAGTGACCGCCGTTAAAATTCGCTAAGCGGCCAAAACCCGAAAATAACGGCTGTGACCGCCGTTAGAATCGTCCAAAATCCGATACCCTGCGCCAGCAACACAAGGCCGGGGATAGCCGCCGCATGTTCACATATATTCCTCATAGGGATGGAGCGGCAAACATAATTTTTCAGATCCGGGCCCCATCCGGCATGGCTTCATTGTAACAGCGCTCCGCTCCCTTTGCCATTACTCCAACTGTTCTGCCTGTTCTGTTTCCTGCCTTGCTTGTCCCCATTTTTCTTTGTATGATAACGTGGGGATACCATAACGTGACAGTCTGTTTGTCATAAAAAGTACAATTATTGCGGTGCCTATTGCCGGATTCAGTGCCTTCCGGTATAATGTCCACAATACGAAAACAAAAGTCTCTTTGGAGAGGACGAAATCCGGAATGTCGGAAACGAAAATCAACGATCGCTACTACTTGGTACGCCAAGACATTTTGCCGGAAGCGCTGGTCAAGACCATGCAAGTTAAGGAAATGCTGGCGCAGGGCCAGGCCAGAACCATTCACGAAGCGGTGGATAAGGCAGGGCTTTCCCGCAGCGCTTTCTATAAATACAAGGACGGCATTTTCCCTCTGAGCAAGCTGGAGCGGGAACGGATCGTGACCATCTCGATGGATTTGGAGAACCGTTCGGGCATCCTGTCGAAGGTGCTGGGGCTGATTGCCGGTCTCGAGGGGAATGTGCTGACTATTCACCAGTCCATCCCTCTTCAGGGAATGGCCAATGTGGTCATTTCCGTGGATACCTCCCTGATGGGTGAGCAGTTTGTCACCTTCATCGAGACGCTGCGCGGCCATGACGGGGTGAAGCGTGTCTCCATTGTGGGACAGGGCTAACCGGAGCGTCCGCGGCTTATTATAGAAAGAGAGAGAACAGGAGGAATCACTGTGACCATCAAAGTGGGTTTGCTCGGCCTGGGTACGGTAGGAACCGGGGTTGTGCGGATCGTAGAGGGGCATCAGGAGGACCTGCAAAGACAGACGGGTCTGGGAATCCATATTGAGAAGGTGCTGGTTCAGGATATATCCAAAGCCCGGCCTGTTGCTTTTGGGGACGGAGTATTAACCGATAAGCCTGCGGACATTATCGCCAATCCCGACATTGACGTGGTTATTGAGGTGATGGGCGGCATCGAACCCGCCAAAAGCTATGTGCTGGAGGCGATTTCCCGGGGCAAGCATATTGTGACCGCCAACAAGGACCTGATGGCCCTGCACGGTGAGGAAATTATGACCGAAGCCGCAGCCCATGGCTGCGATGTTTTCTATGAAGCCAGTGTAGCCGGCGGCATTCCTATTATTCGGACGCTGACGGAGGGGTTTTCCTCCGACCGGATCACCAAGGTGATGGGAATCGTGAACGGCACCACCAACTATATTTTGACCAAAATGAGCAAAAAAGGCGCCGCCTATGAGGATGTGCTGAAGGAGGCCCAGCAGCTGGGTTATGCCGAGGCCAATCCCAGCTCGGATGTGGATGGCCTGGATGCCGCCCGCAAAATGACCATTCTGGCTACCTTGGCGTTCCGCACCAATGTGGATTTGACCGATGTGAAGGTGGAGGGCATCCGCAAGGTCAGCAAGGAGGACATTGCCTACGGCAAACGGCTGGGCTATGAAATCAAGCTTCTGGGTATCGCCGAATGCCACCAGGATGAAATCAGCGTCAGCGTGCAGCCCACCATGGTGAAAACGACCCATCCTCTGGCATCCGTCAACGGCGTGTTTAATGCAGTATATGTGAATGGGGAATCTGTTGGTGAAACTATGTTTTACGGGCCCGGGGCAGGCGAGCTGCCTACGGCGACATCCATCGTATCCGACCTGGTGAATGTGGTGAAGAACCTGCGTATGGGTGTCAACGGCCGGACCGCCACTTTGGCCTACAAGGAAAAGAAGCTGCGGGCGGATTCCCAAATCTGCTCGAAGTTTTATATCCTCCTGCATGTAGCCGATAAAGCAGGGGTGCTGGCCCGGATTACCCAGGTGTTCGCCGACAATGAGGTCAGTCTGGAGTCTGTGAACCAGCAGCCCAATCCGGTGAACCCCATGGCCGAAATCATCATCATTACCCACACCGCCAACCAGGCGGCCATGAACCAGGTGCTGGACGCCTTCAACAAGCTGGATGTGGTACAGGAAATCAAGAGCGTTTACCGTGTCGAAGGTTAAAGGAGAAACGATCATGTTAAAGCATATAGAAGGAGTCCGGGTCCGGGTTCCGGCCAGCACGGCCAATCTGGGACCGGGCTTCGATTCTCTTGGCCTGGCGCTTTCCTTATATACCTGGATCGAAATGCGTGCCGCCAAGGATCGGACGGAGTTTCATTATTATGGGGAGCAGCTGGCGGATAAAGGGCTGCCCACGGACAAAACCAACCTGGTGTACAAGGTGGCCCAGCAGGTGTTCCGCAAAGCGGGTGTGGACGTACCGGAGCTGGAGGTTTCCATGTACAGCGACGTTCCCCTGACCCGGGGGCTAGGGAGCAGCGCATCCACCATTGTAGGTGCCCTGACGGCTGCTAACGCTTTGATCGGCTCACCCTTGTCAACCGATGATTTGTTCCAGATGGCCAGCGCTATGGAGAAGCATCCGGACAATGTGGGGGCTTCTCTTTTTGGAGGGTTAGCCGTAGCCTTCTGGGACGGGGAACGGGCGGAATGCATCAAGGTGGAGCCCCATCCGCAGTTGGAGACCCTGGTAGCCATCCCCAGGTTCCAGCTCTCCACGGAAAAGGCCCGGAATGTGCTGCCCAAGGAGCTTTCCATGAAGGACGCCGTATTCAATGTGGGCCACTCCAATCTTCTGGTTGCGGCCTTGTGCACAGGCCGGCTGGAGATGATCCGCCACGCTATGAAGGATGCGCTCCACCAGCCGTACCGGGCCTCTCTGGTGCCGGGGATGGCGGAGATTCTCCGGGACGCCCCCGAGCACGGGGCATTGGGTATCGCACTGTCCGGCGCGGGGCCGACGATGTTCGCCCTGGTGGACCGGGAATCCGGCCGCAAGGAGGAGCTGGAGCAGTTCCTGCATAAGAGCTTCGGAGCCGCCGGAATCGAAGCGGATACCCTGTGGCTGATGCCCGATTCGGAAGGGCCGCAGCTTACACTCTTGACACCGGAATCTCCTTCGGGTACATTTATCGAAAACATCAAGGAGCTGCGATGAAATTTAGCGGTGCTTATTTTGCCGCAGTGACGATAAGGAGAGGTTCGGGAGTGAAGCGCATCGGTTATTTAGGCCCTGAGTGGACGGTTTCCCATGAATCGGCGGCATTATTTTTCCAGGGGGAACAGCATGCCTTCTTCCCGTTTAAGCTGGTGGCGGATATTTTTGCCGCTGCGGTGGACGGCTCCATTGATTATGGAGTTGTTCCCATCGAGAACACCATTGAGGGTTCTGTCCGTATGCATGTGGATTCCCTGGTTCAGGAGGACAGCCCGCCGATACGGGCGGAGTGGACCTACCCCTCCAGGCAGAATCTCATCGGCCACGGGGACGAGCTGCTGCTGAAGAACGGCGGCGGAACCGATTATGCCCGCATCCGCAAAATTTTCTCCAAGGATGTGGCCATTGCCCAATGCCACCGGTTCCTGAACGCGCACATGCCCGATGTGGAATTCGAATATGTGAACAGCACGGCCCATGGCATCCAGCTGGTGAAGGAGAATCCGGGCAAGGGCTGGGCGGCCATCGGCACGAAGCATGCCAGCCGTATGTATGATCTGGCTCTGTTGGCGGAGAATATTACCGACCATCACAATAACTATACCCGGTTCGTCCTGATCGGCCGGGACAAGCCGGAGCTGCAGCCTTCGGACAACTGGAAAACCACCATTTTGGTCACCCTGCCGGAGGATTTTCCAGGTGCTCTGCATCAGGTGCTGTCCGCCTTTGCCTGGCGCCGGATCAACCTGACCAAAATTGAATCCCGTCCTACCAAGCTGAAGCTTGGCAGCTATTATTTCTATATCGATGTGGAAGGAACGACGGAATCGGTACTATTGCCTGCCGCCCTGGAGGAAATTGAAGCTTTGGGCTGTTTGGTCCGCGTACTGGGCTCCTATCCCAGCTATCCCTACGAAATTCTGAAGGAGGTTCAGGCGTAATGTCGGAGCAATGGATTTATCTCAACGGAGAGTTTGTCACGAAGGAAAATGCCAAGGTTTCCGTGTATGACCACGGATTTTTGTATGGAGACGGGATTTTCGAGGGTATCCGGCTTTATAACGGGAATATCTTTAAACTAAGAGAGCATCTGGACCGTCTGTACGATTCGGCCAAGTCCATCATGCTGGAGATTCCCTTGTCCTATGAGGAGATGCAGGAGGCGGTAGCCGAAACACTCCGCAAGAATAACCTCAAAAACGGCTATATCCGTTTGGTCGTATCCCGCGGCCCCGGCGATCTGGGTCTGGATCCCCGCCGTTCCCCTCAGGCATGGGTCATTATCATTGCGGAGCAGCTGGCTATTTATCCGGAGGAAGCCTATGTGAACGGGCTGAAAACCATCTCCGTCTCCCCCCGCCGGAATTTGCCGGACGCGTTGAACCCCAAGATCAAGTCCCTGAATTATCTGAACAATATTCTGGTGAAAATCCAGTCCAACCTGGCCGGTGTCGGCGAAGCGATTATGCTGAACTCCCAAGGTTATGTAGCAGAGGGCTCGTCGGATAATATTTTTATCGTCAAACGCGGCGTTGTGTTTACTCCTCCCTGTTATTGCGGTGCGCTGGAGGGGATTACCCGCCTGGCCATTATTGAGCTGTGTGC
>JAEWMH010000184.1 GCA_023393235.1 Bacillota bacterium
CAGCAAACCCGTACCTTCGCACAGACCCAATATTGTGTCTAAGAGTCTCATAGTTCCGTTACAGCAAACCCGTCCCTTCGCACAGACCCAATATTGTGTCTAAGAGTCTCATAGTTCCGTTACAGCAAACCCCCCCGTTTAACTCAGACATCACTACTTCGAGCCGCATAGTTCCGTTACAGCATACCCGCCTACTTGTGTAAACTCCAACCACTGCGCTCCCCGAACAATCCTGTAACACGCACAATTCTGTAAGTCCTGCACGTGTCACGGTCACCTCACGGATCCACCTTGAAATAATCCATATCCGGAAACACATACGGCGATGCCGGCGCTTCGATGCGCTGGATGCGGGTTGCGTCAATTTTGAGGATTTCATTGCCGCCGTATTGGGTGGTGCCCAAAGTCCCTGTAACGTTCACCCAGGTGTCCTTGTTCAAGGTTTTGCCCAAGGAGCTTTCTACCATAAACCCGAAGGGGGCGGAGTCGGCGGAGCAGCACTGCACCGCAAACCGGGAAACCACAAACTGGTTCTCCTCCATCCCGTCCTCCCGGTAGACGAACCCGCTGATCTCCACCTTTTTGCCGATAAAATTGTTCATGTAGAAATCAATGGAGGTGACCGTTTCCATAAAACCTATATCCTTAATGGAGATGCTGTCCTTCTTGTACAGCTTCTTGGCCAGTACCGCCAAATCCTCAGAGTACTCATCATGGGGAAAAAGAGCGTCCAGCGGATCGCCTGACGACGGCGGTGAAACCGCAGCAGGAGAAGTCCCTGCTGACGCACCTCCCATAGGGGCGGGAGAGCCCATGGCCCCACCTTGCCCGGCCGGGCTCCCGGTAGCGCTGCCTGTATCCGCTGCAGGAGCTGCAGGCGGCTTTCCGGCAGCACCGGCGGCACCTGCCGTATTGCCGGCGATGGCCCCGGTAAGTGTAATACCCTTTTTGTCCACCAGGCTGCTTCCCAGAGCTTGATCCGGCAAAAGCATAACCAATAGCAGCGGTATGGCAAACAGCGCGTAAAAGAAGCTGTGGCTCACCGCCGACATGGAAGCGGGGGAGCAGCTGCCGCAATCGCAGGAGGGATCCTGCTCCCGCGCGCCCCACCAGGCCCGGAAGGCAAGCACCAGCTGCAGCACGGCAAACAGGTAGAAGCCGATGGCCGCCAGTTTTACATAGAATTGCATCCGGGGGCCGATATAGATGACCAATTGGTCATGCTTCACAAGGCGGAGGATATAATAGGCGAAAAATGCCAGAATGCCTGTCCGCAAAAAATAATGGTTTCCCAGCTTGCGCGGGCTCATGGTATATCCCTCCTCAGCGTTAAAGTGTGCCGACAACAGCGGCGCCCAACCAGACCAACACCACCAGAAGGCCCACCAAGAAAAGGACAAATCGGGTCCGGAAGGAGGAGAGCAGCATCAAGGTAGACTTGAGATCCAGCATAGGGCCCAGGACCAGAAACGCCAGAAGCGGACCCTTGGCGAATACATTGCTGAAGGAAGCAGCCACAAAAGCATCGGATGTGGAGCATAAGGACATTACATAGGCCAGTCCCATCATAAACGGATAAGCCGTAAGGGAATCCGAGCCGATATCCACCAGCACGCTCCGGGAGACCAGCACCTGCAAGGAAGCGGCCAGGAAAGCGCCGAACAGCAGATATTTGGACATGTCGAAGAATTCGTTCAGCAGATGCTCCGCCCACCCTGACCAGGTGGTTTTAGTCTCTTCTGAGGGGGCTTCTCCCAACAAATCCTCCCGGGTTCGTTTCAGCGGATTGCCGTTAGCCCGGAGATAGATGAACAATCCCGCAAGAACAGCTACCCCATACGCAAGCCCCATCCGCTCCCAGGCCATTTCCGGCTTCGTCCGGAAAGCGGCGAAGGTGGCGGCGTAGACAATGGGATTGACCACAGGCGCAGCAAGCATGAAGGCAATGCCCAGATAGGCGGGCATCCCTTTTTTGATGAGGCGGCGGACAACAGGGACAATCCCGCATTCGCACACCGGGAAGATCACTCCCAGGAGGGACACGGACAGCAATCCCACCAGGGGATTGCGCGGGATGATCCGCTGCAGCATCCGCTCCGAAAGCCAAACCTGGAGCAGGGACGATACCAGCACCCCGGCAATCAGAAACGGGGATGCCTCCAGCACAATGGAGAGAAAGATCGTTTTAAAAGATTGAATATCAACCGACTGCAGAGCATTCATAAATGATGACCATCTTCCAGTAAATTTTACTATTATGTGAAGTATAAAACGCCCGGCAAGGGATTGTCAAACCCCTTCCGGGCGTATCCAAATCGGTATGTGGCTATCTCTTCCTGCCTGTGGGAAGCTCGGTGCCGGGGAGCAGCTCCTCCCATTCCATCAAGAGCTCGCTTTCCTCCAAGTCCATGCCGATCAGGACCAGATAGGGTTCGCCCTGATAGGTGCTGGACGAATAGGTGACCCGTTTGCCGGCGAATTGCAGCAGCCTTCTGGCGGCATGCCCGGGCTGAGCCAAATAACCCTTGGCCCGGAGAAGACGGTTGCCCCATTGACCCAGGAACTGCTCCAGCTTGGCCGGTGGGATAGCATAATCCGACGGGGGCTGGAGGGTAAACGTCCGGATGCGGGAGAATGATGCCTGATGCCGTTGGGCGGCATGCTCCGAAGCTTCCGGTTCCTTCATTCGGGCTCCGGAAGCCATCCCCTTGACTACCCGGAAAGGCTGGCGCGCCGAGGTAGTCCCCTCGGGGATAGGTTCAATCCCGCGGAGCAGGATATCCAGATCCAGCTTGCTCCGCTGTGTATACAGCAAAGGGGCAAGGGGATTATGCTTGCGGACGGTCTTCTCAATCTTCTGAAGAGTGTGGGAATCCACCAGGTCGGTTTTGTTGACCAGAATCAAATCGGCCACTTCCATCTGCCGGCGAAGCGTACGCACCAATTCCTTGTCCGAAGCAAAAATGCTGTTGTACTCCAGCGTATATTCCGCGTCCAGCACAGTGACGATCTGCTTGAGGAGCACGCGGCCAAGCAGCCCAGGCTCCGTAAGCGCATCCACCACTTCCTCGGGATTGGCGACGCCGGTAAGCTCTACGAACAGCACGTCCGGCTTTTGGCGCAGCAGTTCCTGGAGGCTGGCGGAGAGCTCGCTTTTTTTGCTGCAGCAGACGCAGCCATCCAGCAGCTTGGCCACGGACACCTGGGAGGCTTCCCCGATGATTTCGCCATCCACATCCATCTTGCCCAGTTCATTCATAAGGATGCCGGGCTTGAGGCCCCGGGAACGCGCTTCAGCCAGAAGCTCCAGCAGGAGAGTGGTTTTGCCGCTGCCCAGAAAACCGCTCAGGATCAGAACGGGAATGCTCATGGTCTCACTCCTTTTTGCCGATGCAAAAAATGACTACAAGCTTTATCTTACTACTGATTGCCGGTTTGGGATAGTACAAAGCCAATTTAAGGGTCTCCTTACTTATTGATATTGGCCGGGCAGGGGGTTTTATGCCGCTGCCCTGAAATAACATGGTCCCCGCCGCAGGCTGGATGTGTTATGGAGGCCTCGAAATTGGCATAGCCGATTTGAGGGCCTTCTCTAACATTTCACCGTCTAAAGTTGGCAGGAACTGCGTCATGCGTGATCAAATCTCGCGCATCTTCCAAAAAACGGGTTAGGAAGGTTTACTCCAATCCGCTTTCCGGGATATAATAGACAGGATTGTTAGTTTGTAAGCATCTGGCTTACATAAGACCAGCCACGAAAGAGAGCGATTAAACCATATGGGTCGTAAGTGGAATAATATCAAGGAAAAGAAAGCCTCCAAGGACAAAAACACCAGCCGGGTCTACGCCAAATTCGGCCGTGAAATTTATGTGGTGGCCAAGCAGGGTGAGCCTGACCCGGAATCCAACCGCGCGTTGAAGGTGGTGCTGGAGCGGGCCAAAATCTACAACGTGCCCAAGGCCATCATTGACCGTGCCCTGGAAAAGGCGCGCGGCAACTCCGATGAAACCTATGAGGAGCTGCGTTATGAAGGCTTCGGCCCTAACGGGTCCATGGTCATTGTCGATGCCTTGACCAACAATGTGAACCGCACCGCAGCAGAGGTCCGTTCGGCTTTCACCAAGAATGCAGGCAACCTGGGTGTCAGCGGTTCTGTAAGCTATATGTTCGATGCAGCAGCGGTAATCGGCGTAGCCGGTAAAACCGAGGAAGAGGTGCTGGAGATTCTGATGGAGGCGGATGTGGATGCCCGGGACATCGTCCAGGAAGAAGAATCCGTCATCATCTACGCCGCGCCGGATCAATTCAGCGCCGTGCAGGATGCTCTCCGCGCTTCGGGCGTTACTGAATTTACCGTGGCCGAGCTGACAATGCTGGCCCAGAACGATGTTACCCTTGACGAAGATGTCCAAGCCCAATTCGAGAAGCTGATCGACGTGCTGGAGGACCTGGAGGATGTGCAGCAGGTGTACCACAACGTGGACTTGGGCGAATAAGGATAGAGGAAGAACAAGGAACCGGTTAATCACAAAAAGCACCCGAAGGGGTGCTTTTTTCAAAGAATGGCAACTTTATGGGTCAAAGGTGGCTGCGGAACAGAATGGCAAAGCAAAAATATTATGTGGTGTGGGAAGGTAAAACACCGGGCATCTACAATACCTGGAACGAATGCAAGGCCCAGGTGGACGGCGTGGCCAATGCCCGCTACAAGTCCTATGAATCCCTCCAGGATGCCGAGACGGCTCTGAAGGCGGGCGCCAACAAAAGCTGGGGCAAGGGCAAAGCTGCCGCTAAAACCGGGGGGAAGTCTGCTCCGAAGGCTGCGGGTGCGGGCGCAGGAGAAATTGATTACGACAGCATCTCCGTGGACGTGGGCACCCGGGGCAATCCGGGGCCGGTGGAATATAAGGGGGTGGACACACGGACAGGGGAAATTCTGTTCTACGTGGGCCCTATCGAAAACGGCACCAACAACCTGGGGGAATTCATCGCCATTGTCCACGGCTTGGCGTATCTCAAACAGTTGGGCAGCACCAAAACCATTTATACGGACTCGCGCACTGCCCTAAGCTGGCTGAGAAACCGGAAAATTGCCTCCACCCTGGTGCGCAGCCCGGGTACGGCCAAGATCTGGGAGATGGCCGACAGAGCCCTCCAATGGGTCAATACCAATACCTACGAAAACAAAGTGGTCAAGTGGAATACGGAAGAGTGGGGGGAAATCCGGGCGGATTTCGGCCGGAAATAAGCCTGAACCGGGAAGCCGGTTTTGGCAGAGCCTCCAGCGCTCCGATTTTACCATGACCAATACCTGCCACCGCCTGGCGCCGGGAAGCGTTATCCGCTTCCCCGGCTGCCGGAAGCGGTGGTTTTGCTTTTTTTGCGCAGCTTCAGCTTATCCATTTTGCCCGCCATGACAAGCCAGACGAGAAGAGGAGACAGGAAATTCAGAGCAATAATCAGCACCGTAACGGTCCATAGGAACCAGGTGCTGTTCAGAATGTACCGGTAGAACCAAGTATCCATCATGGGGGCACACTCCTTCAGCCAATTCTGGAATTATATTCTCCAGTCTGCACCGGCTTCATGCGCAACGCATCGGTCTGCATAAATTTGCCGCCTGAAAGGAAAAGTAAGGAAAGGCGCTTCGCCTACTATCCGGCGGACGGGAGGAGCATCCATGTCAACAAAAGAGCAGCACATGCTTGAAAGCGGGATCAGATCCCGGCTGCACGACAATTTGGCGGACATTGATACCCTTCTGGGGGAATCGGCGGATATTATCCGGCGGAATTTCCGGCTGGCCGATGCAGCGGGAGAAGGGCACCCGGGGCAATGCATCTATACGGACGGATTGGTGAAGGCGGAATATGTGAATGACATCTTAAGAGCATTGATCGTGTACGCGGCTGAAATATCCTTCGGCCTGGAGAAGGAGGAAGCCGCACATCAGCTCCAGGAACGTCTTCTGGTGAATGGCGGGGTCAGTATTGTGGAGCGGCTGGGAAGCTGCATCGATGCTGTTCTGGCGGGAGATACAGTTATTTTGATAGAAGGCATCGAAAAAGGCATTGTCATTTCCACCCGTGGCTGGGAAGGCCGGAGTGTGGATGAGCCCGCCACCGAAAGTGTGGTCCGGGGGCCCCGGGACGGATTTGTGGAGAGCATCCGGGCCAATTCCGCCCATATCCGCAGACGGATCAGAGATCCTATGCTTCGGGTGGATGCCCTTCAGGTGGGCACACGCACCAAAACGGACATCAATGTCCTGTATATAAAGGGTCTGGTAAAAAAGGGATTGGTGGAAGAGGTCAATAAACGCTTGGCCTCCATCAAAGTGGACGGAATTCTGGAAAGCGGATATATCGAGGAATTTATTGAGGATGCCCCGCTGTCCCCTTTCACTACCATCCAGAGCACGGAGCGCCCGGATAAAGCGGCTTCGGCGCTGCTGGAGGGAAGAGCGGTCATCCTGGTGGACAACACACCGTTCTGTCTGATCGTCCCCACCTATTTCTGGCAGTCCTTTCAAGCGTCAGATGACTATTATTCCCGGTATTGGGTAGGGTCCTTCCTGCGGCTGGTCCGTTACCTGGCTTTTCTGATCAGCCTGGCCCTGCCTTCGGTATATGTGATGCTGGTTTCTTTTCACCAGGAGATGATTCCGACGGGCCTGGCCTTCACCATTGCATCCGGCCGGGAGGTGGTCCCTTTCCCCGTTTTGCTGGAGGCCTTGTTCATGGAGTTCGCCTTTGAGCTGATGCGGGAGGCAGGGCTTCGAATGCCGAAGCCCGTTGGGCAGGCGGTGAGCATTGTCGGCTCTCTGATTATTGGCCAAGCGGCGGTGCAGGCGGGGCTAGTATCCCCGTTTATGGTCATTATTGTGGCGATTACGGGCATCTCGTCCTTTGCCATTCCCAATTACGCTGCGTCCTTCTCTATCCGTCTGATCCGGTTTCCCCTGCTGCTGGCCTCCGGCACAATGGGGCTATTGGGATTTGTGGGCGTATTTTTCACAATGGTGGTGCATGCCATCTCGCTGCGTTCCTTCGGAGAGCCTTATCTGGCGCCGGCCAGTCCGTTCCGGCCTACCGATCAGCAGGATCTGCTGCTGCGCTTTCCCTGGTGGAGTATGATCAAGCGGCCATGGATGGCTGAGGGAGAACCTGATCGTATGGCCAAAGGACAAAGACCTCAACCCGATGCCGACGCGGAGCACCGGTCGCAAAATCAAGGCGGAGACGACAGTGGAGACAGCGGGGGAAAGGGGGACGGAGCATGAGACAGGGCAAGGTGCTTCTATTGACAGCCCTTTGCCTGATGATGGCGGTAACGGCGGGATGCGGACCGGTGCAAATCAACGAACTGGCAATTGTAACGGCAGTGGGGCTGGACATCGGGGAGGAGGAGGGCAGCTACCGGATTTCGGCCCAGATCGTCCGGTCGGCGGATGCCCGGGGCCAAACGGGAGCTCCTTCCGGCGGCACCGGGGAGCCCATCTACTCCATTTCGGCAGAAGGGAAAACCATTTTCGAAGCGATCCGCAATCTCGCCCGCTTTTCCTCCAGACGGGTGTATTGGGCCCATAATTTCGTGATTGTGATCAATGAAAAGCTGGCCAAACGAGGGATCGGCGACATTGTCGATTTTTTCACCCGCAATCCGGAGCTCCGGATGAATACCTGGGTTGTGGTAACCTCCAATTCGGCGGGAGAGGTGGTGTCTACGGTTACCGGTCTGGAGGTGGTGCCCGGGCAGGCGATCGATAAGCTGTTCCGGTACAACCGGATTGTGGGCGAGGCTCCCTCCACGAATATGATGCGGCTGTTTGAGGTCTACATGAGCAAAACCAGTCACCCTGTTCTGGCCCGGGTTGAACTCAAAAACAGAGGCATCTCCAACAAAAAGCCAATGGAGTTCGGTTCCTTGAAGCAGGTGGAGCTCTCCGGGGCCGCCGTTTTCCGCAGGGATAAAATGGTAGGCTGGCTGAACTCGGAGGAGACCAAGGGTCTTCTGATGTTCATCGAAAGTGTGGATTCCAGCATCGTCAGCGTCAACTGTCCCCGGAATCCTGCGGAACGGGCCACTCTGGAGGTGAACAAGCAGCAGGTACGGGTGATCCCCGGTTTGAAGGACGGGAGGCCCCGGTTCGACATTCATGTAAAAGCTACGGCCAGCCTTGTGGAAACGGGGTGTTCTGTAGGTTTTTCCGCCATGAAGGACGAGCTTCAGGCCGAGCTCCAAAAAAAAGTCAAATCCCAGCTGGAGGCGGTTCTGGACAAGGCCCAGCATAAATACCGGGTGGATTTTTTGAAGCTGGGACAGGTGTTCAATAATAAGTACCCGAAGCAATGGAAGGGATTTGAAGGGAGATGGGAGGAGGTTCTCGCCGATAGTGAGGTGAATATTTCTCTGGATATCAAGATCACCAGCCAGGAATTGAAGGTAGACGGAAAAGGAACTGAAGGTGACGAATCATGAAAATCAGGATTACTGCCGGTATGCTGATGGCGTTGATTATTAACATGATGTATGCCAAGGGCATCGGAGTGACCCAAGGAATGGCGGCCAGAGAAGCAGGTTCGGAAATTTGGGTTTCCACCTTTTTTGCCATCATTCAGGGAGCAGGCGTCGCCTGGCTGACTGCGGCAGCCGTTGTCAAATGCGGGGACAGGGAGCTGATTGACGGAGCAGGCTTTGTCATGGGCAAATGGGCGGGCAAAGCGGCTGCGCTGTTGAGCTTCGTGTTCTTCGCTGGTGCCTTCGCCACGATTATGCTGACCTTCGTTTTCCATCTCATGGATTATTTCCTGCCCCAATTTCCTACCTATTCGTTTATCCTGGTGGCGCTGTGGGTGGGGGGACTGGGGGCCTTCCATGGGCTGGAGGTGATGGCAAGAACGGCCTTTGTCGGGGTCTTCACTATCCTTCTGCTCAATATTTCGTTATTAACCGGCTCGCTCACCGAATTTGACATCCGCAATCTGGCGCCGATCTTTGAATACGGAGTCTGGAAATCCATTTGGGCCAGCCGGAATTTCGATACGGACTGGGCTATGGGCACCATGGCCGCGGGGATTGTGCTCCCCTTGGTCAGCAAGCGGGATTCCTGGTCCCGGACCAGTGTGGTCAGTGTTTTGATGGGCGGGCTTTTGGTATTGATGTGGCCGATCCTGGAAACCGGTGTGCTGTCAGCCGAGGTAACGGGTCAATATGTGGTCTCTTGCATGCAGCTGGCCAGGAGTGCCCATTTGGGTTTTTTCATCCAGCGGTACGAAATGATTATGATCGCCTTTTTTGCCACCTCCAGTCTGGTGCAGATTATGCTTTGTCTGTTCTGCGCCAGCCACTCCCTGTCCAAGATCGTCGGGCTGAAGGATTACCGGCCTATGCTGGTTCCTGCCTGCCTGCTGCTGGGAGCGTCGAGCTATTGGGTGGTGGCGGACCACACCCGGGCCATGACCTTCACCCAGTATTATTGGCCTCCCATAGCACTAGGGGTGGCTGTGCTGCTGCCTGCCGTGCTGCTGCTGGGTGGAACGGTCAAGAGTAAGCTTTCACAGAAACAGGCTGCCTCAGATGAAAATGGAAATACCCCCCAGGTGGAGGGGGATGCCGACCAGGTGAAGGATCCGGCAGCCGGCCACGAATCCGAGGCAGACGGGTCTGATGCAGCGGGAGAGGAGCCGGAACCGGAAACGGCTCAAGGGGCTGATGAAGGCAACAGCAAAAAGCCCAAGCGTAAGCTCAGGCGGACCGGCGTTCCCAATGCGGAGGGCGGTGTCTGAGGCGATAGCCGGGCCACTGCTCTCCAGGCCTCAGATTCTGCGCCGGAAGTCGAGAAACCGGGTACCCTGGCTTTCCAAGTCACCATGGTCTCCTTCGGCCATTAAGCCAAACTGGGCATCCTTAATCTGGAACTCCTCCCGGTTGTTATCCTCAAACTGGAACGTGACATAATAGTCGGTGGAAGCAGAGGTATCCCCTGACCCTCCCCAAACCTTCGTCCGTTTAGCCACGATCCAGGCCGGACGTGTCAGGATGGGCGATGCGTTGTTCTGGGACCAGGTCCCCACCCCCTTGGCCACACCAAACACAATAAACCCGATTATCACCGCGGCAATGCCAACGAAAAAAATCATAAAAATGGCCGGGGGCCCGCTGGAAAAGCCGGGATTGCCACTAAAACTGTTCATATCCAAGACTCATAACCTCTTTTCTGGCAAAAAGCCGATCATGAGTCTATTCTACAGGGAATGACAGTTTCTGGGAAGCATCTCTAGGGAAAATCAATTTCCGCGGATGACGGCCTCCGGCTGGATGTCCGTAATAAACCATGCTCCTACGGGAGTTGTCCGGGACAGGCTCCATCGGAACCAAATACCCTGTGGGCGCGCGCCCTTCCGGGAGATACCCACCCGAGTCTTAAACTGGGCCTCCAGCGCATCTCCGGGGATGCGGAATGGAGCAGGAGGCTCCGCGATAGGGCGGGCATTGAGGATATGCTCATCCAGCCATTCTGCGGCCAGACCTGTGTCACCGTCAGTATTCAGCAGCAGCTCCAGCAGATGGCGGTCCTTCTGGTTTACGGCCACCAAAAACAGCTTCACGGTATCCAGCGGACTGAGGCTTTTGTGGTACTCCTCCAGCTTTCCTGCCGCTTTCTGGGCCATGGCCTGATGAGCCGGATCGGAATGGGAAGAGCCATGGGTAATGGAGCCTGAGAAGTGGATGCAAAAATGCCCATTAAAATTATTGCCGGGAATTCCATCCCCGCCATGGGGCATGCCATGCATGGAAGCGCCAACCACCCCGCTTGGGGTTTTCACCAGCACCGCTTTCCGCTGCCAGCTCCACTGGCCTCCGTAGATAGTTTTCATAGTGGCGGTGTCCTCCTTCGTCAGAGGCTGCACATCCATATGGGCGGAGCCGGCCCTGCGCTGTCCCTGGAAAGTGAGTCCGGTTTCCAGATCGGTAATGGAGAGAACTGTGCCTTTCGGCATCATTTTATCCGCCTCGGTCCAGATTAATGGCTTTCCGAAGTGACGGGCAGCCAGTTCCTGACGGAGTCTGTCTACATCCTTCTTCATCTCCTCCGGCGTCCGGTACACCGTCCGGGTGTCAAGCTGAAGCAGGTAAGCTCCCGATTCAACACTGTATATCCGGTAAAGCTGACGGGTACCGGTAGATGCAGAAGCAGCCAGCTCCAAAACAGAGTAAGCCGGTGCCGGCTGGGGCAGGCTCTCCACCTGCTCCAAAGAGCTCAGCCATTTTTTCCACTTCGGTGAAGAAATGGACACTGTGGTTTTGTACTCCGCAGCAGAGGAGGAACGTATGGACAGCTCAATCCGGTCATCCGCCCCGGCGGGAAGGGGATCCGCTTCGATTATGTTTCCAGGCAGAAGCATGAACCATAAACCGGCGAGGATGAGCAGCAGCTTGCTCTTCACGTTGGATACACTCCCTGTAAGAATGCTTTTCCTAGAAGTGTGCTCCATCATTCCTTACTTATACCAAGGAAATGTCTGGCTGGTGAGAAAGTGACAAATACAATGGCGTCCGATACAATAGAGGCATGATTGATGAGTCAGGCAGGGGGACGGGGTATGATGGAAATAGCGAGTATGGAAGAGGAAGAGACCAATGGTCGGATGGACAATGCGGACGGCACCGACCGCTGCGATACGGATTGCGCCCATGCCGATATAGTAGAGCAGGTCAAGCGGGAGGCGGTGGAGCTTGACCGGGTGAATGATCTGGCGGAGCTGTTCAAGGCGCTGGCCGATCAAACCCGTCTGCGGATTATCCACTCCCTGTTGAACCGGGAGCTGTGTGTCTGCGACATGTGCGACGTGCTGGGGATGCAGCAGTCCGCCGTATCCCACCAGCTGCGGGTGCTTCGTAACCTGCGTATTGTCAAACGCCGCAAGGAAGGCAAAATGATGTATTATTCCATTGACGACCAGCACGTGGAAGGACTGTTCCTGCAGGCGCTGCATCATATTTCGCATAAGTAGGCATCACATAAATAGGCGGGCAGAGGAAGGACTCGGTGACGGAGTCCTTTTTGTTTTGTCACTTCAGCTTCAGGCATTGGCTTGAAGCTTGGAAAATCATCTGTCATGTATAATATGCTGCAGTGAAATATCAGCTTTTTCGTATGATGCCGCGTTTATGGGCATAGGGAAGGCAAGGGTTGCAGACGTGTATGGTTTGGCCTTTATAGTCCTTATAACGTTTCACAACAGCGGTTTTTTTGCCGCAAAAGTAACACTTCTTACCGAATAAGCGGGAAAGTAAGCTCAGATAAATTCCTCCTGGGATTGAGGTATCGGTTAGGCAGGTGTGGCTTGATACATATGGGCCTGCATGTGAAACATTTCTGCGTATTTGCCGTTTTGGGCCATCAGCTGGTCGTGAGTGCCTTGTTCAATGATCCGGCCATGCTCCAGCATGAAGATAAGGTCAGCCATCCGGGTGCTGGACAGTCGGTGGGAAATGAAAATCACGGTTTTGTTCCGCGACGCCTCCAGGACAGTCTGATTAAACTGATATTCGCTGATAGGGTCAAGCGCACTGGAGGGTTCATCAAGAATAATAAAGGGATACGGGCGGGCAAATACACGGGCGATGGCCAGCTTCTGCGCTTCGCCTCCGGACAGCTCGGTGCCTGAGGCGCTGAATTCCCGGGTCACCATCGTACCGGTGCCTTGGTCCATCCGGTTCACCCGGTCCAACAGCCCGCTTTGGCCAAGAGCCTCACTGACCACCGGAATGGTATGATCGTCCGTCCGGTCCATCATCACATTATCCGCAATGCTGGCGGCATACAAGCGGTAATCCTGAAAGACGCTGCCGAAGCAGCTGCGGTACGAAGTAAGCTCGTACTCCCGGATATTGATCCCATCCAGCAGAATAGCCCCTTCGGAAACATCATATAGCCGCATAAACAGCTTGGTCAAGGTGGTTTTGCCGGCACCGTTGTAACCGACGAAGGCGATTTTTTCCCCTTGGCGGATAGTCAGGTTAATGT
>JAEWMH010000157.1 GCA_023393235.1 Bacillota bacterium
TTGCAAGCATTATTTTTTAATTTTTTGCTTGCCTTGCTTTTTTGCTCTTCCGCTGCTTGGCTTGTCTCAGCGGCGGAATTTGATAATAACACAGAAAACAAGTAGAATGCAACACTTATTTTAAAAAATATGAAAATGCCTTCTCTATCCTATGCTATAGTGAAATTAAGCCGTACAAAGCCTTAAATAGAACAAG
Organism: Bacillota bacterium; assembly: GCA_023393235.1. GTDB lineage: Bacteria > Bacillota > Bacilli > Paenibacillales > NBRC-103111 > Paenibacillus_AR. The sequence continues at coordinate 197 of JAEWMH010000157.1, forward strand.
GGGTATACGAGATGAAGCATTCACTCCATTTCCTGCGCAAGGCCGTCCATTCACCTGGCCATCAGGTGGATTGGCACAGCCACCCGATCCATGAGATTGTATATTATCAAACCGGTATCGGCACTACTGAATTTGGCAGTCAGTTATACCGTTACGAACCCCGCACATTTGCCATACTTCCCGCGGATTGCACGCATAATGAACATTCGCATACCCAAACATTGGTTTTATTTTTTTGCTTTGATTATGATTCCGGATTCCCCTCTTTAGCTCCGGGGCTGTACCGGGATCAATCAGGCGGAGTGCTCTATTGGATCGACCAGATCCACCGGGAGCTTACCTGCAGAAGCAGCTACTCGGAGGAAGCGGTCAGCTGTTATTTGAGCCTTCTCCTGATCGAAGTGCTTCGTTTAACAGGAGACAAGGCACTTGCCCCCGCCAACCGGCAGACCCTTTATGCAGCGAAATACATCGAGCAATATTACAATCAAAAAATCCAGCTCTGCCAGCTGGCAGATATGTGCGGTTACAGTCCGGATCATTTCCGGCATGTGTTCAAAGAAGAAAACGGCATGACGCCTACCCAATACATCCGCAAAATCCGCATCGATAGATCGAAACAGATGATAGTTGAGCAAGGGGATAAGAACCTTACCTCTATAGCCTTGGATTGCGGATTTGCTTCTCTGTCCCAGTTTGGCAGTGTATTCAAGCAATTAACCGGACAAAGCGCCAGCGACTTCGCCAAAGGACTGTCAGGTGCCGCAATGAACGCGGTCTGTGACTTTAAATAGAGGAATCCTTCTTTCCGTTATATTGAGGAAATCCACAATTTGGTGCTGATAAAGGAAGCCCAACTTCCTCTATTGCTCCGGTGTTGTGGCTTCGGGCAGCAGAAAAGACGCAATAGCAGACAATTGCCTACCGCTACAGCGCCTTAAACTGAAGGAAACGGCGAATAGCGGAACAAAGCCTTCCCCTATTCACTCCACAAACGATTCTGCCATCAAAAGTGAATCCGACTCTTTATCCCCGATTCTCCAGCCACCGGTTCACCTCATCCGCCGACGGAATCGAGGACTGCGCGCCTGGACGGGTAACGGCAATGGCCGCTGCCGCATTGGCCCACCGCAGGGCCTCCTGCACAGAAGAACCCTGCTCACGTGTGGCAGCATAAGCCCCGATGAAGGTGTCCCCTGCCGCTGTCGTATCCACGGCCTCCACACGGAAGGCGGGCACACTTACCCGCTCCCCTTCCTTGGAAGCGTAAATCACACCGGCTGCCCCCAGCGTCACAATAACCTCCCCGACGCCGCGGTTCAGCAGCCATTCCGCGGCTGCCTCCGCGTTCTCACGGCTGGCCACCTCCATACCGCTGATGGCTGCCGCCTCGGTTTCATTCACCACCAGCACATCCACAAGCGCCAGCACCTCATCCTCCACCTTGCGAGCCGGTGCCGGATTCAAATATACAGTGGCGCCAAAGGCACGCGCCTGCCGGACAGCCGCAGAAGTAGTCTCCCACGGAATCTCATTCTGCAGCAGCACTCCCCCGAGCCCGTCTGCGCCGCTCCCGGCTGCAGCACCTGCAAGCCCGGCATTCATATCCGCCGCGCTTAATTTTCCATTGGCGCCGGAAGACAGAATGATATTATTTTCCCCGTGGGCATCTACCGTAATAAAGGCCATCCCCGAGGTCCCTTCCTTCTCCAGCACCCGCTCAGCATTAACCCCCGCATCCTCCAAGGCTTGAACCAAGGGCCTGCCGAAGGGGTCACGTCCAACAGCACCGATCATCGACACCTGAACTCCGGCACGGGCTGCGGCAACCGCCTGGTTGGCACCCTTGCCTCCAGGGATATAGGCGGTTTCCAGTCCGCTTATGGTTTCCCCTGGCAGCGGATGCCGCTCCACCCGGTTCACCACGTCCATATTGATGCTGCCTACCACCGCTATTTTGCCCATCTATTCCACCAGCCTTTATTGTTTATGAACCCGCATATTCCTTCAGCTTCCGGAAGAAATCCCGCATAATGCTGTCACGCTCCACCCAATAGGCACACCGGATAAAATGCCGCCGCGCATCCTCGCTTATGGTAAGCTGATCCGTCAAAACCGGACTATGCACCAAATGGGTCGGAATGAAGTCCGGATTAATCAGAAACGCAATGGCGGTCATATCCCACATGATTTTGGAAAAACCGAAATGATCCTCACGGAATCCGTAGAACCGCTCCATTAAAAAGTCCCCGATGGCGCCACAGCCCTTCACATACCGTTCCATCTCGGAGGTAGTGGTGTTCAGCCCCGAGGCAACCCCGTAGCAGGGAATCTGCACCAAAGGAACGCCGCAGTCAAAGATAAGCCGCGCCGCAAGGACATCCTGTACTTGGTTAAACTCATCCTGGACGGGCCAATGCCGGGCATGTCCCCCCAGCCAGACCACCACTATACGGTCCACAATCGCCGGCTCCATCAGAATGGCAGAAGCCACATTGGTTATCGCTCCGATGGCGACTACATAAAGAGGGTCCTCCGCCGAAGAAGCCATGGCACGCCGAACCAGATCACGTGCTGCTTCACTCTCCACCGGCGTCCGCGCATCAGGCAGATAACTCCGGGATCCGCGGTACACAAATCCCTCTGACGGACGCTTCATCCGCTCCAGAAGCAGGTGCAGCTCCTCATAGCTGCGTTCCATACCATCCTCCGGCCCGGCGCTCATATGGTTGAAGAAAGGCGCGGCGTACAGGGCCTCCACCTTCAGCTTTTCCGGTGAAAGCAAGGCATACACTACTGCAAATTGGTCATCGATTTCATTATAGGTGTCCGTATCCAGCACCATGCGGACAGGCGCAGCAGGCACCCGTTCCAGCTTGCGGATCAGCTCGGCATAAAGGGCAAAAGGCTTATTCATTGGTTTATTTCCTCCCCTAATTATGAAACGCTGTTATTGGAAATCCTGCGCTTCCAGCATAGCAGCTGCCCTTCCTTCAGCGCTTTTCAAATTCAGGGGAATTCTGTTCAAATCCGGCGGGAAAGCTCCAGCACCCGCCTCATGCCGGCGCGGATCTGCAGCTCATTGGCGAAGGAAAAGCTGAATCTGGCCCATTCTTCCATCTGGCGCAGAGGGTCGCAGATTACCCCGGGGACAAAGGCGATAGAGGATTCCAAGCAACGCTCCAGAAGAGCCGGGGAGGATATACCCTTGCCCAGCCGGACCCATAAGCTCAATCCGCCGCCGGGACTGGACCACTGCCAGCCGGAGTCCCGGAGCTCCTCCTCCATCACATCCTTGCGGATCTGCAGGGCGATCCGCAGCTTGCCCAGATGCTGCTGCAGCCGCGCAGAGGTAAAGTAGTGGAGGAAGATTTTCTGATTGAGAAGGGGAGTGCCGTTATCCGTCAAGGATTTGGCTGTCAAGAGATGCTTCATAAGCGGCGGCCGGCAGGCTACGCAGGCAATGCGGAGGCCAGGCGACACATATTTGCTGAAGCCGCGGATGTACAGCACCACCCCTTCAGTATCATAAGTAAACAAGGGCGGGGGCGGTTCTTTGCCAAAATAAATGTCGTGAGTGGTATCATCGTCCACCAGCAAACAGCGGTACTGCTCAGCAAGCTCCACCAGGCGCTTCCGCTGCTCCACCGGAACAGTGTAGCCCGTCGGGTTATGGAAGGTAGGATTCATATAAAACAGCCGGGGCTTATAATGCCGCATGCACCATTCAACCTGCTCCATATTGTAGCCATGCGGATGAATATCCACCGTTACCAGCTTGGCTCCCGCCTGCGAGAAAATATCCACCGCCGAGCTGTAGGTCGGCCGTTCAATGAGCACCGCATCCATGGGCTTCAGGAAAATCCGCGAAATGAGATCGATGGCCTGCTGTGCACCGGAGGTAATCAGAAGCTCAGAAGCGGAAAGATGGAAGCGGTGGATGTGGGCGAAATGCCGGCAGAGGGTTTCCCGCAGCTCCTCATCCCCCTGTACGGGAGCATAGGTGGCCAGCACCTTGGGATAGAGGTCGAAGACCCTTTTGACATAATCGGAAAAATACATATTCGGCAGCAGGTTAGGATCAATCAGCGCCTCCGAAAATTGGTAGCTCACCGGAACCTGATGGATTTCCGACAAGCGATTGCGTATAGAATAGGCGGGAACAATGGCTCCGGCGGTAGGCTCCGGCGCACAGGCCCCGGCACCGGGATGCACATAATATCCCGCTTTGTCCCGGACATAAACCAATCCCCTGTTTTTCAGCTCCTGGTAAGCCCGGAAAACTGTAAGCCGGTGAACCTTCAGCTCTATAGCCAGACTGCGGACAGAGGGCAGCTTTTCATGGGTTTGCCACTCCCCCCGGCCAATCCGGGTAACCAAATAATCCACCACCTGCTCAAACAGATGAAACGGCTGTGTCCTCTCATTTGGCTCCTTTTGCACTCCAATCACCTCCTCTTACGCGTGTCATAACCCTATTGTACATGATTTCCCGGCTGTCTGTTCTATCCATTCCCATCTGTTCTAAGCCTTCTCCCTTATGATAAAAACCAATATCCATTCACGCTCGCTACTCAGCAAAGCACTTAGGAGGAATCAGAATGATCGCGTTGGGCTTTACGGTTATGTGCCTGATCTTCGGAACAACGTTTCTTGCCATCAAAGTGGGAATTGATGCGGGGCTGGCGCCGTTTTATTCCGCAAGCATCCGGTTTATCGCTGCAGGAGGGCTTCTGTTCGTGTATATGCTGTGGAAGAAAAAAGCGGCCCTGTCTCTCTTATGGCGCAAAGAGACGATGGTTACCGGCTTCCTGATAACCTTTGGTACCTTCTCCACCCTGTATTGGGCAGAGCAGCATATCAGCTCCGGACTGGCTGCTGTTTTGTCCGCAACCGGCCCGATTATGATTCTGCTCCTCCAGACAGTACGCACCCGCCAGAGGGCACCCTTCTTATCCGCTGCAGGCTGCGCAGTAGGCTTTGCCGGCGTATTCGTGCTGATGCTGCCCGGCCTGAAGCTCGATTTCAGCTACATGTGGCTGGCAGGCTGTCTGGTGGTGCTGCTGGGAGAGCTTTGCTATTCGGGAGGTGCGCTGTACTCCAAGTCTGTGATGAACCGCCGTCCCGATGAATCACCCCTTGCCCTGAATGCCGCCCAGATGCTCTTCGGCGGTTTCCTACTTCTTATTCTGTCCCTGGTTGTGGAGCATCCCCGGCCGGACCAGATCCTCTCCTTTCCGGCGTTGGGCTCCATTCTGTATTTGACTGTAGCGGGATCTATGATCGGCCACAGTCTGTTTTACTGGCTGATTGCGAAGACCAATCCGGTTTTCCCGTCCACCTGGCTTTACATCTCCCCATTGATTGCCATGGGGCTGGGCAGTCTGGTTTACGGCGAAGCCTTCTCCTGGATTTCCGCAGCCGGTGCGATCATCATTCTGGCCGGCATCATCCTGGTGAATCTACGCAGCCTGCAGACCCTTCTGGGGAGCCGCAAGCAGGCCGCCCCGGTTCCTCTGCAACGTAATGCCGAATCTGCGTAGAAGGCCAAAAAAAATCCGCACATCAGGCGCTGCCATCGCAGCGGCTAAGGTACGGATTTTTTGGGCGTTGTTGAAGGGATTAAGCTTGGGAATCCGGGGGAATATCGGAAGTTTCCTGTGCCGCGGCTGTCTCCTGCAGCCACCCGAGAATCGCATGCTCCGGCAGGGGTTTGCTGATGAAGTATCCCTGAATTTTGTCACATTTCCGGCTCCGCAAATATTGAAGCTGCTCCCGGGATTCTACACCTTCCGCTATGACCTCCAGCCCCATCCGGTGGCCGATCATGACGATGGAGCTGGCCAGAGAACGGCTCTCCGGTGCGCTGGGCACATCGTCTATGAAGGTTTTGTCCACCTTCAAGGTGGTAATCGGAAGGGCCTTGAGGTAGCTGAGAGAGGAGTATCCCGTTCCGAAGTCATCCAGCGCAATACGGAGGCCCAGCGATTTCAGGTAATCCAGCTTCTCCACGATCCGCTCGAAGGACTCCATAAAGATGGATTCGGTAATTTCAATTTCCAGATATTCCGGGGCCAGATCGGCCTCCTTCAGGGACTCCAGCACCGTGCTGATGAAATCATCCTGTACCAGCTGCACCACGGAGATATTCACAGATATCCGGTATGGCTTCCCGTCCCGCCGCTGCAGCTCCCGGATGAACCGGCAGGCCTTGACCAGTACCCATGCACCAATGGGAAGAATCAGCTGGCAGGCTTCCGCAATGGGAATGAAGGACAACGGCGACACATTGCCGAGAACCGGATTGCTCCAGCGGATCAGCGCCTCGAACCCCGATACCTCGTTGCTTTGGAGCTCATATTGAGGCTGGTAATGCAGCTCCAGCTCCCCGTTCTGGAGAGCGTTGCGCAGATGCCGCTCAATTTCCATCCGCTTGGCAAAGGATTGCTGCAAGGTCGCCCCATACACAATGTAGCCGCCCTTGCAGGTTTCCTTGGCTTTGTACATGGCCACATCGGCAAACATCAGGAGCTCCTCTGCCGACTGGCCATCCTCCGGATACCGGACAATCCCGATGCTGGGAGCCAGATGGATGACGCTGCCCCCAACCAGGAACGGCTCCTTCAGCCAGCGGATCAGCTGGTCCGCCGTCCGGGCCACGGCTTCAGGAGATTGGAAGCCCTCATGGAGCATCACGAATTCGTCCCCGCCAAGACGGTAGAAGATTCCCTCCACTCCATCAAAGGATTCCAGCCGGCGGCTGATCAGCTGAATCAATTCATCCCCTACGGAATAGCCCATGGTATCGTTGATATACTTGAAATTATCGATATCCATATAGAAGATAACCGCACATGCATCTTTCGCCTTCACATAACGCTCCAGCTCCACAGTCAGGGAAAGCCGGTTGGGAAGGCAGGTAAGGGGATCAAAATACGCCAGCTCATGCAGCTTATTCTGTGAGGTTTTCAGATCATGGATATCTGAATCGGCGCCCACCACCCGCATGATTTGTCCGGCCTTATCCCGGATTACCTTGCCCTTGCCAAGAAACCACCGGTATTCCCCGGTTCCCAGCCTCAAGCGGTATTCATATTGGTAAAAATCGCTTTTGCCGGTTTTGTGTTCCTCGATACAGTGCTCGTAGCCCGGCAGATCCTCCGGGTGGATCATCTCGGCAAAACGGAAATCCTTGACTCTCCGCGACGGCTCCACCTTCAGCAGGTCCCACCATCTTTGGGAAATAAACGTTTCCTTGGTGGTGTAATCGATCTCCCAGATCCCGTCATTGGTAGCTTCGGTAATCAGGCGGTAGCGCTCCTCGCTTCTGGTGAGCATTGTCTGATTCTCCACCAGCCGGTCGTACTGCTCCATCAATTCATCCTGAAGAGCAGTTAATTCTTCGTAAGTTGCCTCCAGTTCCTGATAGCTTTTTTGAAGCATCACTTCATAGCTTTTGCGTTCCGTGATGTCGGTCATTGATCCGGCAAAGCGCTTGGGCTCCCCGGCAGCTCCCCGGCTGACCTTCCCGCGCACCTGAAACCAGATATCCTCACCCGATTGCTTGCGCATCCGGTATTCCGTGGAATAAAAGGGGGTTTCCCCGTTCAGATGAGCCTGCATGGCCCGCTCCGCTTCGGCCACATCCTCGGGATGAATCATCTGCTTCCAGCCGTCATCACAGGTTATGTACAGATCCTTGGGGTAACCCAGCAGCTCGTACCAGCGGTCCGAATAATAGGAATGCCCCTTCTCCAAGTCCAAGTCCCATATAACGGCGTCTGAGCCGTCGGTGGCCAGCCTGAACCGCTCCTCGCTGACAAATAAACTCTCCTTAACGGAGGACAGCTCCTCGTACTGGCGGCGGAGCACCTCCTCGGAGGCCTCCAGGTTGTGGTTGAGCATGGTCAGCTCCGTGTTGCTGCTTGCCAGTCTGCGCCGCATTTGGCGAATCTGCCGGATATGTATAAGAAGCAGGAGGATAAAACCTACAAGTACCGCAAACGACCAAAGCACACCCAGCACAAGGTTCCGGTATTCGTCATAGAAGGAGAACGGCTTGTTCAGAATGATGCTGTCCTTGGGAAGACTCTCTTCTCCCACGCCGAACTTCTTCATCATGTCATAATTGAAGCTAGTCGTAAATTGTTCGGGCTTCACCCGGGGAATATCATCCGCATGTTCCCCTTTCAGGATCCGCAGGGCTAATTCCGCAGCCTTCTCGCCTTGGGTACGACCGCTGATGGTGCTTCCGCCGAAGCCGTCGTAGCGGATGCCGAAATCATACTGGTGATAAACAGGAGCCGTGCTGACGCTGCCCAATTCCTTCGCCGCCGTTTCGAACTCCACTGTACTGCCGCTGACGTCGCTGAAATAGGTAGTCATCAGGACCATGTCCCGCTGCGGGTCCAGCCCCTTCGCCAGCTCCAGCACCTGGGGGAAGGTTTTGCCGTCCAGGGGGACGATGGCAAGCTCCGGATACGTTGCCCGGATCCTCTCTTGAATCTGCTTGCCTGTCATCTCTCCACTTTCGGAGCGGTCATGCAGCAAGTAGACGTTGGAGATGTCGGGATTCACCGTCAAGGCGGACTGGATTGTGGGGACGGGGTCTACATTTTCCAAAACACCGGTTATGTTGGATTGGCCATAGAGCAGATTGTCTGAAGCCCCTTCCACAATGCCGGCATAGACCACCGGTGCATTGTTGAACAGGCTTTTGCGGAATTGCAGGGAAAAATCCACCGCGAAATCATCAAGCGCCACAATCAGATCAATATCGGTTCCCGAATATTTGTAGAGCAGGGTGGAAAACAGGTTCTCCCGGTTAAAGTCTGAGGGAAACCTCTTCCAGTCCGCATATTCGGTATAGATTACCGGATGAAGGTCCGCCTTCTTCAGGGCTTCCGTCACTCCCGCTGTTTCTTCATCCGACCATTCGAAGCCTTTGTGGTAGGAATTCAGAATGAGGACTCTGGGCGGGGCTGTCAGCTTTTCTTCACCGCGGGCAGTTATGGGAGCTAACCCGGCGACGGCGGCCAAAATCAGGAAAAGCAGCATCAATCTTCGCAAGTATAGTTGGCGGAATCCTGGCATGAAAAAACCCTCTCCTGAGCAGCCGCATCTGTTTTACGTTTCTCTTTTTAGGCCCGCTGTTAAAAAACTGTTCCCAACGCTTCCATGATGTCGAATTATTTGCAAATGAATTCCAAATCTATCCGTCTTATCAACATATTTCAACAGGATAATCGGATTTATTATAGCATGCGACATTCCGTTTCGTCATCGACAAATGAAAAAATCCCCAAACGGGCTGGCATATGCCGTCCCAAATTTGGAGATTTTCTACAATGTCAGCCAATAGGGGTACTTCCATCATACGTAGCGATTACACGGTACAGATCCGGACGGCGGTCCCGGAATATTCCCCATTCGATCCGTTGGGTTTCCAATTGGTCCAGGTCAAACTCCGCGGTGAGGACAGCCTCCTCCTCCCTCCCGGCTTCAGCAATCTTTTGGCCCGTGGGTCCTGCAATAAAAGAGGAGCCGTAAAAGGTGATGCTGGAATCGCAGTCGGATTCCAGGCCGATCCGGTTGGAGGCGATAACGGGCATCAAATTGCAGGCTGCATGTCCCAGCATGCACATCTGCCAGTGGTCGCGGGAGTCGATGCTGCCGTCCTGGGGCTCCGAGCCGATGGCAGTGGGATAGAACAGAAGCTCCGCTCCCATAAGTGCCATGCAGCGGGCCGCTTCGGGATACCATTGATCCCAGCAGACACCGACGCCGATTTTGGCATAACGGGTTTTCCAGACCTTAAAGCCAGTATCTCCGGGGTTAAAGTAAAATTTTTCCTCGTAGCCCGGGCCGTCGGGGATATGGCTTTTCCGGTATAGTCCCAGCACAGAGCCGTCTGCATCAATAACGGCAAGGGAATTGTAGCGGGCGTAGTTTTTCTTTTCATAAAAGCTGATGGGCAGCACAACCTGCAGCTCCCGGGCCACTTCGCGGAAGTGGGCGACCGCTTTATTTTCCTCCAGCTCCCTGGCATAAACGTAATAGTCGGATTTTTCCTTCTGGCAAAAATACGGTGTCTCAAAGAGCTCCTGAAGCAGGATAATCTGAGCCCCTTTGGCCGCAGCCTCCCGGACCAGCTTATCCGCCCGGCGGATGTTCTCTTCAATATCGGATGTACAGCTCATTTGGGTAGCTGCTACAGTAACTTTTCTCATTACATGTCCCTCCCTAAAGTTTTGCGGTAAGCAAAACTGGAATCGTAAGCATTTATTGAGGCGCAGGCATCTGTTGGGTGGTGCAGTGCACGTTTCCACCTTCCTTAATTATAGCCATACCGTCCACGGTGCGGATCCGGCGTTCAGGGAAGGTCCGCGCCAGCGCCTCTTCCGCCAATCGGTCCGTCTCCGCCGCATCGCCGCCGAATACAGGCAGGATGATGCCGCCGTTAACAAAGTAGAAATTCAGATAGCTCAGGGTCAGACGCTTTCCGTTATACTCCCTGTACGGAGGCTGCTGGATCCGGATAACCTCCAGCCGGCGGCCCTTGGCATCCACCGCGGCGGATAGAGTCTCCTCATTCTCCCGGGTAATCTCCGTGTTCTCGTCTCCCGGCTCACCGGATACCTGTAGAATGACCTTGCCCGGTGCCGCGAAGCAGGCAATATTGTCTACATGACCGTCGGTTTCGTCGCCGCTTAAGCCGCGTTTGAGCCAAATGACCTTTTCGGTGCCGGTATGGCGCTTTAATTCTTCCTCGATCTGCTCCCGGGTCAGGTCCGGGTTACGGTTGGGATTGAGCAGGCACTCCTCGGTAGTAAGGATGGTGCCTTCCCCGTCTGTGTGGATGGAGCCGCCCTCCATCACGATAGGGGCATCAAACCGCCGGACCCCCGTATGGGCAATAATGGCGGGAGCTACTGCGTCATCCAAATCCCAAGGCTCATACTTGCCGCCCCAGGCGTTAAAGCCCCAGTTGACCGCCGCCAGCTTCCCGGCTTTATCCTTCAGGAAGGTGGGACCGTTGTCGCGGAGCCAAGCATCATTATGAGCAATGGACAGGCATTCTGCCTGCACTCCAGCCAGCCTGGAGCGCACCATGGCCTCATCCTCCGGATTCACCACCACGGTCACCGGCTCAAATTCGGCAATCGCACGGATAATATGTTCATAACCGAGGCATACCGCTTCGTAATCCTCGGGGTAAACCATGGAATCCCGGACAGGCCAGGAGATGAATGTGCCGCTATGTTCAGCCCACTCGGGGGGCATGGTGTAGGAAAGCTCTTTCATGGGGTCCCTCACATTTCTTTGACATTTAATGTAGAAAGCATCTGGGGCGAGCCTGAATTTAAGACAGTTTGGAGCCCGTCCATCAACTTCTTATCATATAATAAAAACTCTTGTCCCACAATGGCACTCTTTACAACATACAAGCAACAGGCAGCACGGATAAGCACAAACATTCATATGGACATAAAAAAGCGGCCCCGCCTCTTTTGAGAAGGGAGCCGCCTATCCAACATTACTTATACATCAGTGGGTTTGATGCAAACCGGACATAATCCAGACCGTACCCACAACAATGACCACAACCAGGAAAACCATATACGCAATATTGAGCAGCTGCATCTTCCGGTCATCGCCTTCATTGACGTGCATGAACATAAACAGCTGAAGGCCGGCCTGGAGGATAGCCAAAGACCCGATGATCCACATAATGGCCGAAAAGCTCAATGATGTGCGGAGGGCAATTGCTCCTGCCAGGAAGGTCATCAGAAGAGAACCGAGAAAACCCAGGACTTGTGCAGTGGGAAAGCCGGCTTTCTTATGCATCTACATCACCATTCCTTTCAGGTAGACGAAGGTATAGATAAAGATCCATACCACGTCCAGGAAGTGCCAGTATAAGCCGATGATAAAGGCTTTGCGGGTAGTGACCGGCGTCAACCCCCGCTGAAGCAGCTGGATGATGATCAGTATCGCCCAGCCGATGCCGAAGGTCACGTGCAAGCCGTGGGTGCCCAGCAGCACGAAGAAGCTGGACAGGAAGGCGCTGGTCTGCATGGTTGCCCCTTCGTGGATATAATGGGCAAACTCGTTAATTTCCATAAACAGAAAGCCTGCCCCTAACAGCAGGGTAACGACCAGCCAGCCCAACAACCCCTTAAGACTGCCGCGGCGCATTTGCAGAATGGCCAGGCCGCAAGTGAAGCTGGAGGTTAAGAGCAGCACCGTCTGAATCAGGACGTCGCGGATATTAATCAGATCCTGATGAGTGGGTCCCCCCGCATACCGGTGATACAGCGCAGCGTAGACGCCGAAGAGAGTGGCGAACAGTACAATTTCAGCGCCCAGAAAGATCCAGAAGCCGAGGATATTCATCCGGCTTTGCTCTGTCCGGTACTCCATTGGCAGGGCTGTGTTCTCATGATGCGTCATACTTGTTCACCTCTTTCTCCATGCTTCTCCATGCTTTCTCCCGATAAGCAATCTCATCAATATGCACATGGTAACCCTCATCATAATCAAAGGAACGGATGATCAAGCCGACTACAACACCGACCAGAGCCACCAAGGCGGCAATATGGAGCTCGAAGACCAGCAGGAAGCCGGCTACCATGAACACTCCGCCCATATACACCGGCAGCCATGAATTGCGCGGCATATGAATTTCCTCAAGTTCAGACTCCTTCAGCGTCAAGCCTTCACCCTTCTTCTTCATGTGCCAGAAGGCATCCAGCGATTTCACTACCGGAATCTTGGCGAAGTTGTAGAACTGCGGCGGGGAAGCCGTAGTCCACTCCAGTGTGCGGGCATCCCAGGGATCACTGCCGACATTCTTCGGACCGTAGCGGAAGCTCCAATAAAGGTTATAGCAGAAGACGGCAAAGCCGGCTGCCAATACTGCGCTGCCCAGACCCGAAAGCAGGAACAGCGGTGAAAAGCCCGATTCCTCGGAATAGGTGTAGGCCCGTCTTACCGCGCCGTTCAATCCCAGGAAGAACATCGGCATAAACGTTACGTTGAAGCCGATCACGAACAGCCAGAAATGCCACTTGCCCAAACGCTCGTTAAGCAGGGTGCCGAAAATCTTCGGCCACCAGTAGTATAGCCCTGCGAATACCGCGAATACAACGCCGGGAATCAGCACATAGTGGAAATGCGCCACCAGGAACAGGGTATTGTGATACTGGTAATCCGCCGCGCCCATAGCCAGCATGACGCCGGTTACGCCGCCGATGACGAAGCAGGGAACAAAGGCCAGCGCCCACAGCATGGCGGTGGTCATCTTGATCCGCCCCTTGCGCATGGTGAACAGCCAGTTGAACATCTTCACCCCGGTGGGGATCGCAATGAGCATGGTGGAGATGGAGAAGAACGAATTTACCCCGGGCCCGGCCCCCATGGTATAGAAGTGATGGACCCAAACCAGCATACTCAGCACGGAGATGCCCACAATAGAAACGATCATGGATGTGTAACCGTACAGCGTCTTGCGGGAGAAGGTGGCTATCACCTCGGAGAAAATCCCGAAAGCCGGCAGAACAACAATGTAGACCTCGGGATGGCCCCAGAGCCAGAACAGATTGGCCCACAGCATATCCATACCCCCGGCAGACACTGTGAAGAAGTGGGTGCCGTACAGCCGGTCAAAGGTCATCAGCGCCAGCGCTACGGTAAGAATCGGGAACGCAGCGACGATAATCAGGTTGGTTACCAGGGAGGTCCAGGTAAACATAGGCATCTTGAACAGCGTCATTCCCGGAGCGCGCATCTTCATAATGGTCACAATAAAGTTGACGCCGGTCATCAGTGTCCCGATACCGGAAATCTGAAGTGCTACGGCATAGAAGTTGTTGCCGATGCCTGGGCTGAATTCCTTACCCGCCAATGGGAAGTAGGAGGTCCAGCCGGCATCTGGAGAACCGCCGACGACGAAGCTCAGGTTGAACAGCATGGCGCCGCTGAAGAACAGCCAGAAGCTCAGAGCATTCAACTGAGGGTACGCCACGTCGCGGGCCCCGATCTGCAGCGGGATAATAATATTCATAAGACCGATGAGCATAGGCATGGCCATGAACAGAATCATGACCACACCGTGAGTTGTGAAAACCTCGTTATAATGCTGCGCATTTAAGAATTCCATTTCAGGCCGGGAGGTCTGGACCTTCATCATGAGACCGTCCATACCGCCGCGGAAGAACATAGCCACACCTGAGAGAATATACATGATCCCGATTTTCTTGTGGTCTACCGTGGTGATCCATTCTTTCCACAGCCATTGCCAGCGCTTGAGATAGATCAGCAGCGCCACAATGCCCACCGATACCAAAACTATCGAAATCTGGGCGCCGAGGATCATCGGATCCCCGGTTACCAGAATCTTATCCCATTTAATGCCCATGCTTTTCACCCCCGTCTTTCTTGGTGTTGTTTTGGGATTCACCACTGTTTGGTGCATTGTACTGATCAGGCTCGGTGAAGGTTTTACCCGGATAGCCGTGATCCAGACGGTACATCTCCGGATTGGTGTAAGACTTGGAATCCGGATCCGCATGGTTTACCCATTCCAGGTGAGTGTTGGAATATGTCTGCCGTCCCAGATGGGTGGGCTCCAGCAGCTTCTCATATTCCGCCTCGGACAGCTTGGGAGCGGTGGCCTTCACGTCGCTCACCCATTCCTCGAACTCCTTGGGGGTTTGACTCAGAACCTCAAACTCCATTCCCGAATAACCCTTGCCGTTAAAGTTGGTGTTGCGGCCCAGATAGGAACCCGGGTGGTCCGCCGCCAAAAACAGCTGGTTCTCCATCTTCGCCATGGCATACTTCTGGCCTGCAAGAGCCGGAATCCAGAAGGACTGCATGGTGCCGGCGGAGGTCAGCCTGAAATCCACCGTACGCCCCGCGGGGATATTCACGTAGTTCACTGTCTCAATGTTTTGCTCCGGATAGCTGAAAATCCATTTCCAGTCTGCAGAGGTCACATGAATCACAAGCGGAGTCTGGTCCTCATAACCGGCAGGCACATCCTCCAGCTTGTACAGGGCCTTCACCGTAGGAATGGTCAGGGCGATCACGATCAGGATCGGAATCACGACCCAGGTAATCTCCAGGGCAAGGCTGCCATGCTCTTCGGGAGGCTCGTAGTCCTCATTCCCCGGCTTCTCCCGGTACTTCCACACAATCACAACAAACAAACCAATCACGACAACCACGACCAACAGCATCCACATCAAGGACCAGTTGATCAGCTCAGCAATGCTTCTTGCCACAGGCCCCTGGGGGTTCAACACCACCAGACTTTCGCAGCCGCTCAAAAGAGCCGTTCCTGCACCTGCAGTCAACAGAGCAAGCAGCCTTTTCATTCGCATGTATGCCAACTCCCCTTCTCACAGAAATGCGAATTTCACAATATGTTCAATCCACTCTCTTTTTTTGTGATATTTATCACTTTACAAATGAAATCTTAACATGAAAATCAGTTTTCAGCTATCTGAAATTGTTACAAAAATAGTAAGGAAAATTATACAAATGACTTTTTTTACCTCATCTGCTATACTATTTGATCCCTAATTCAGAATTGTTAATATTTAGTTGATTCTATGTGATAGCCTGGCCTTTCATGCCTCCAAAATGCAAAAAAACCGGACAAGGAGATTGCTCTCCCTGTCCGGCTCATTCAAACCCGCGGTACTAGGCGTTCAGCTTTACCTTAGCGGCAGCAGCCAGATCGGCGAATGCCTTAGCGTCGGTTACAGCCAGGTCAGCCAGGATCTTGCGGTTTACGTCGATGCCGGCCAGCTTCAGACCGTACATGAACTTGCTGTAGGACAATCCGTTTTGACGGGAAGCCGCGTTGATACGGGCGATCCACAGCTTGCGGAAATCGCGCTTCACTTGACGGCGGTCACGGAATGCATACATGTGGGACTTCATTACCTGCTCATTGGCAGTTCTGAATAACCGGTGTTTGGAGCCGAAATAGCCCTTTGCCAGCTTCAAGATTTTTTTATGACGACGACGAGTCACAAACCCGCCCTTAACTCTTGCCATAGTAGTCAGCCTCCTGAATAAATGAATTGCTTTGCCCTGGATAACTTGCTCCGCGCCAGAGGCCGGATCATGTTATGGAAGCCTCGGAATCGGCGTACGCCAATCTGAGGGGAATTTTCGTCAGAAATGTTGCTTACTTCACGTATACCAGCAGGGACTCAATACGCTTGGTATCACCCTTGGTCATGATAGCGGATTTGCTCAATCTTGCCTTTTGCTTGGAGCTCTTGTGCTCCAGAATGTGGCGCTTGCCCGATTTGTTTCTCTTGATCTTACCAGTACCGGTTTTCGTGAAACGCTTGGCAGCGCCACGGTGAGTTTTCATCTTAGGCATTCCTGAAGTCCTCCTAATAGTTATTGCCGGCTCCGAATCACTTCGGCGCCAGTATCATAATCATGCTGCGGCCTTCCAGCTTGGGTCTGCGCTCCACTGTACAAATGCTCTCAGCTTCTGTTGCAACCCGTTCCAGCACACGCTGGCCAATGGATGCATGAGTGATTTCGCGGCCGCGGAAACGTACGCTGCACTTGACCTTGTCTCCGTCCTGAATAAACTTCAGCACATTGCGGAGCTTGGTTTGGAAGTCATGCTCATCGATAGTAGCGCTGAAGCGGACTTCCTTCAGGTCAACAATCTTTTGATTCTTGCGTGCTTCCTTTTCCTTCTTCTGAGTTTCGTACCGGAACTTGCCGTAATCCATGATCCGGCAAACCGGCGGTTTGGCAGTAGGCGCTACATTTACCAGGTCAAGATTCGCATCCTGGGCCATTTGCAATGCTTCCCGGAACGGCTTGATGCCCAATTGTTCACTTTCGGGACCGATCAAACGGACTTCCTTGGCGCGAATCTCTTCGTTAATCATATGATCCTTGCTAATAACGTTCCACCTCCACTGGATTCTCACCTGTACCTTGAACCTAAAAAAAGGATGCAGGCACTAACCGCCCACATCCTGATCTCGCGTCATAAGCAACACTGCTAAGCGTTCACTTAAGTGACTAGAACCAGCCAACGCTCTGTCGGTCAGGTGAGAAGCGGGCGCTTCTTCTTAATAGCACTCAAACAGCTTATCATAAAACCCAATCCAAGTCAAACCAATTTTCGAAGGCCGGTAAAACGGTTTTAGAGCTTTAGCTGGCCTGCTTGCTTTGCACTTCCTCCAGCCGGAGCACCCGGGTATGCTGGGTGTGGCTCCATTGTTTGTTGTTCTGGGTGAAGAAGGCGTAGAAGGTTACCGGATACCACGATACCAGGAACACCGGGAACAGGATCAGCGACTTCCAGATCTTCTTCGGCGCACGCTCCATATACAGAGCCAGCGGGAACACCAGGACATTCAGCAGGTACAGTACGCCGAAGAACCAGGGCGCATTTTCGAACAGAGACGTGAAGTACGGCTCTGGCCGGAGCTGGTCGGCATACAGCATAATGGTGATGATGCCGCTCAGGAACAGGTTGTAAACGTTCAAGGCATAAACGGCGGTATCCACCTTAGCCCAGTTGCCTTCCTTCAGCCCCTGCCATACGAGGGGGAAGAAGTAGCGGCGGGCCACATCGAAGTGTCCCTGCATCCAGCGCAGCCGTTGGCGGGCCGATGCATTAAAGGACAGCGGCTTCTCGTCGTATACCTTGGCATCATAATCGAAATACGGCTTGATGCCCCTCTTCACACAGCGCATGGTGAATTCCAAATCCTCTACCAGACTGGTAGCACCCCAGCCCATTTCCTTCAGCAGGGTGGTCTCAAAGCACATGCCGGTGCCGCCCAGATAGTTGGCCAGCCCCAGATTGGTGCGGGGCAGCTGCCACAGACGGTTGCAGTACCAGTACGAAATGGCATACGAGGAGGTAATCCAGGAATCATGCGGATTCTTGGTATCCAGATAAGCTTGGACCACACGGTGGCCGGCACAAAGGTCGTTATTCATGTGGATCAGGAAATCCTGCTCCACCAGGTTGTCCGCATCAAACATCACGATGCCGTCATAGGTGCGGGGAAGCTTCCACAGCTCCTTGAGCATCCATTCGATGGCGTATCCCTTGCCGCGGAGGTTGGGATTAAAACGCTCGAAAGCATAAACACCGTGGCTTCTGGCAATATCGGCGGTATTGTCGGTGCAGTTGTCACAGATGACCATCACATCATACAGCTCTTTGGGGTAATTCAACCTTTTGAGGTTCTCCAGCAGCGCTCCGACCACCTGGCCCTCGTTATGGGCGGCAACCAGAATGGCAAACGACTTTTGCGGCTCGAAGCTTTTTTTGTTATTTTTGCGCACCCATCCAAAAAACGTAAGCACAAGCTGATACGCGCCGATTAAAGCTAATATCAGCTGCAAAGCCAAAACAATATGGTCCAGCATGGTAAGCCCCCTTTTTTTACTACTTCCCTTTCTTCATTCTCTCTCTAAACCAATCTTTGTGTTTTGAAAACTTTTCCGTCGGATTCGAAAGCCGATACTGATTTTCCTCTCTTTACCCCCGTTTGTCAAAAGCCCCAAACCGCCTCCTTAAGACGGTTTACGGCCAATAAAGGGAATACAACCGGGAAATTCCTCCGTCCTGCGCATCCAAACGCGATCTTACGGTGTATCTTGACCTTCGCTGTCCTCTGGCGGAGTTGACCCCCGGTCCACAGGCCCAGATCTTGTCCTTCTCATTATCACCCAGCAACAGGGGGTTTCATCCACTGTTTTAGGAACTTGAGGGTTCCGCCGGGCATGCGGAGGCCCTTCCGGTGCTTCCACCGGAATTAGGGCCTTTCGCATTATTTAGCCGCTGCCAGCTCATGGTTCGACAATTCGCCCAGCTCGGGCACCACTTGTCGATAACTGTCCAGCAAACGGGAGAAGATGGAATCCCAGGTTTGAAGCTCACTGTAGGCCCTCCCTGACTGGGCCATTTGGGTACGGAGCGTTTCATTCTCCAATAATGTGGCGATGGCTTCCGCAAAAGCCCCCGCGTCTCCCGGCTGGCACAGCCATCCGGTTTCCATATGTCTAACGGTATCCTGAACGCCTCCTGCAGCCGCGCCGATCACCGTTGTGCCTGATGCCATAGCCTCCAGCACCACATTCCCGAAGGTTTCGGTGGCGGAGGGGAATACGAACAGATCGGCTGCGGCATACAAGTCCGTCAGCGCCGTCCCTTCGGTAAAACCGAGGAAATGGATGTCCGTCCGGTCCATATAGGATTCGGTGAGCTCCTTGTATAAGGGTCCGTCGCCGGCAAGAATCAGCTCCGTCTGCGACTTCAGCTGCTCCGGCAGCTGATCGTATGCCTCCAGCAGGACATCGACACTTTTCTCAGGGGCCAAACGTCCTACATATAAAAGAGACAATTTGTCGGGATTTGCGCCTGCCTTACGCAACACCGCCTCGCGGTCCACCTCCGGATGGAACCGGGACACATCCACGCCGCGGCTCCACACCTCCAGGTTGGAGAAGCCCCTCTCCATCAAATAATGAAGCGTGGACCGGGAAGGAACGTAAATTTTGCGGCAGGTCTGGTGGAACCAGCCCAGATACCGCCAGAGCATACCCTCCACCCATTGGATCTTGTAATACTGCAGGTACTGGTCAAAATGAGTATGATAGGAGGCCACGACCGGAATTTTGTGCTTCTTGGCGTAATGCAGCCCGTACAGGCCAAGATTGAACGGTGTGGCGCAATGGATAATGTCCGGCTTGAACTCCTGAAGTGTTTTTTTGATGCTGATGGGGTTAGGGATGGCCAGCTTGCACTCCGGGTACAACAGGAACGGCACACTGTAGAAACGTTCCACCAGCAAGCTGTTGTAGTCCGATCCGGTCTCGCCGTCGCTCTGGGGCGCAAACACACGGCAGGTCGCTCCGTGGCTCTCCAGATAATCCACCCAGCGGCCAAGAGTCCGGGCGACTCCATTGACATCGGGCAGGAACGTATCGGTAAACAATGCCACTTTCACGAATATTCCCCCTTTAGAGATCATGCTTACATTCATTATAAACCCGGATTATTCGGCTATCGTCAAACGCAAGTAAATTTTACATTTTCCGTTCTGTGCGTTGATCTGCGTTTAACATAAAAAAAGTACGATTATAAAGGTAATATACAACCTATACCCGCAATTGCCGGGGTTGAACACCTCTCTAGATTGCATGAGGGCGGGATCATAAACAAGGAGGCGGAACGCCATGAGCCGTGTTGTCACCTGGCTGCAGTACAGGGAAGTCGAGATGTTCCGATGGGTGAACAAAAGACAGCATATTCTTACCGATTGGCTGATGAACCGGATCACCCACATGGGAGGCGCGACTCTCACCATCCTGTTCACCCTGGGGATGTCCATCTTCGGTCCGAGCCCCTGGAATGAAGTGGCCATGCAGAGCTTCCTGGCCCTCACCTTAAGCCATCTTCCCGTCCATATTATGAAGAAGAAATATCCCCGGCTGCGTCCATACCTTGTCCTGCCCCATATCAATATATGCAAAAAACCGCTGACAGACCATTCATTTCCGTCTGGACATACAACCGCCATCTTCGCCGTCGTTATTCCGTTCGTGCTTGCGTCGCCTCTGTTGGGGCTGATGCTCCTGCCTCTGGCCCTGCTCGTCGCCGTATCCCGTATGTACCTGGGTCTGCATTACCCGTCAGACTGCGCGGCGGGAGCCATTATCGGCACCGTGTCCGCCATCCTGACCGGCTTCCTGATCTGACGGCTTCTTCAATATAGTACCAAGAGAGCGGCTCTAATAAAAGCCGCTCTGCGCTCGTTTAAGGAAAGCTTAAGATTCACCCGCCCAATCCCCGGTCCCTGCCGGAGGCCGGATGGGGATTCGGGCGCCTCGAATCAGCGCAGCTGATTGAGGGCTGGTTGGCCCAAGCCCCGGTCCCTGCCTGAGGCACAGGAGGGCGGGCTAACGGAAGTGAGAGCCCTTATTCGCCTCTAAACAGGCGGCTTCAGAATCTAACGGAAGCAGGAGACGCTATTGGGCTCCTATCAGGCTTCCGGCAGGCCTTTTTGCTCCAATAAGAGCTCTGGCCGCCGTTAGAACTGCAGCCGACCCGGATTCGGCCATATAACGGCTCTGGCCGCCGTTAAAAATCCGCAGCCACCAGCCGGCTTTCCCATACACAACCCGCGTGGCACCAACTTTTATGCATCCATGCACAAAATCCGCTTTTTAAGCACATAATAGAGGCGCTCGTGACCTCAGGAATCCCCGAAGGCCAGAACGCCGCGGTTTATAGGAAATTTTACTTGGCCCAGCCCATACGTCCGATGCCCTGTATGCCGTTATACCGGTTGCAGTTGCACGAATGTTTAGAGACTGCATGCCCTGCAGCTCCTTACTCGGGCTCCTTAAGCCGCTCCACATGCTCCTCCAGCGCCAGCTTGCCCACCAGCACCTCGCACCGGTAAATGGGCATGCCCCGGTCCACAAACTTCAGCTCGTACTCCGTCGGCACCAGATCGTCGCGCAGCCCCTCTGCATGCAGGTTCAGGGTGATGTTGCGCATCCGCAAGCCCATATCTGCGAAGGAATTCAGCGAAAACTCGAACAGCGACATGGAATCCGTTTTGAAGTGGATCTCTCCGCGGTCATTCAAAATCAGCATGTACTTGCGCAAAAATCCATGATGGGTCAATCTTCTCCTGGCATGGCGCTTCTTCGGCCAAGGATCGCTGAAATTCAGATAGATCCGCTCCAGCTCCCCGGTCTCAAAATAATCGAGCACATATTCCAGATTACATAAAGCCAGAGCCAGATTAGGGATAGACTCACTTTCGGCAAGTCCCCCATGGGCCAGCCGCGCCTTATCGGCAGCCCGCCGCAGCAGCTCGTCATACATATCCACAC
>JAEWMH010000164.1 GCA_023393235.1 Bacillota bacterium
GTCCAGGGTGAGGCATTCCCCGTTTTTCACCGTTTGTTTGCCGTTCACCCACACATCTGTGACATCTCCGGCGGAAGCGGAATAGATAATATGGGATACGTAGTCCGTCCGGGGGTAGAAGTGGGGACGGTTATTATCCAAACCGATGAAATCCGCCTTCATCCCTGCCTTCAGGACGCCGGTATCCTGCAGCCACAGCGATTTGGCCCCGTCCGCCGTACCCATGCGGAAGGCAACCGTCGCCGGAACAGCAGTGGGATCGCCTGATACGCCTTTGTGGATCAGGGCGGCCAGGCGCGCTTCCTCGAACATATCCAGATTGTTATTGCTGGCGGAGCTGTCCGTTCCCAGGGAAACCAGAAGCCCCGCGGCAAGCAGATCCGGCACCCGCGCTACGCCGCTGGCCAGTTTGAGATTGCTGCCCGGATTATGGCTGATGCGCACGTCATACCGGCACAGAATATCGATTTCCTCGTCCGTCAAATGCACCGCGTGGGCAATCAGACAGGGGCGGCCGAATACCCCCAGCTTCTCCAGATGGGCGGCCGGACGCAGGCCGTATTGGGCCACATTCTCCTCCACCTCCCTTTGGGTTTCGGACATATGAATGTGGATAGGCAGATCCAGCTCATGGGCGGCTTGCACAATGCGTTCAATATAATCGGGCGGACAGGTGTACGGGGCGTGGGGCGACATCATGGTGGTGATTCGGCCGTCTGCCTTGCCGTTCCACTCTCTGGCGAAACGGATCGCCTCCTGCAGCTTCCGGTCCTGCTCCTCCGCCGGACACAGTCCAATGACTCCCCGTGCCAGAACAGCGCGGATGCCGGATTCCTCCACCGCCTTGGCCACCTCATCCATATGGTCATACATATCCACGAAGGTCGTAGTGCCGCCCTTCATCATCTCCACAATGGACAAAAGGGTCCCGTACCGTACGTCCTCTGCAGTAAATTTGGCTTCATTGGGCCACATCTTCTCCGAAAGCCATACCTGCAGCGCCAGATCATCCCCGTAGCCGCGCAAATAAGCCATCGCCGCATGGCCATGGGTATTCACCCAGCCGGGCATAAACAGCTTGCCGTGAGCATCCAGGCGCTCAACATTGCTTTCACCCGGTTGGCCGGGATAGGCGCCCTCCTGAAGCTCTGTTATCCGGTCACCTTCTACCGCCATATATCCTTTCACTACCGGGCGCGCAGCGTCGCCGGTGACAAAAACACCATTTTCAATAACCAGTCGGGTCATCCGATAAGCCCCTTTCCTGTTGCCGCGGATTAGAAGTGCCGCAGGCAATCTCTTTTCTTCACTCTACAATGACCGGAAGGGAAAATCAAGAAAAGATCCGTTGCATACGGGCCGGAGAATATGGTATTTTAAGAGTTACGGATGCATAGCACATGATGCATGAGTTTTCGAATAAACGGGCTTTTGAATGCCCGCAAGCCTTGGAGGTCTTTGGACATGGCAATCGGCAAGAAACAGGACGAGGATTTTTACGTACTGCTGACACAATCCGCAGAGAATACGCTTCAGGCCGCCCACGTATTCCGCCAGGCGATGATGAGCGAAGGCTCCCCTACCGCCTACCAGCAGGAACTCCGCGATTTGGAGCATAAGGGAGACACCATTACCCACTCCGTTTTCCGCGGGCTGAACAAGGTGTTTATTACCCCTATTGACCGGGAAGACATTCTGGCTCTGGCTGCCAAGATGGACGACGTGATTGACGGTATTGAAGAATGTATCGCGCGGTTCGATTATTTGAATATCCAGGCAACGGATCACTACATGAAGGAGTTCTCGGTTGTATTGGTGAATGCCTGCCAGTACATACTGGATGCCATCAAGCTTCTGTCCAAGAAGAAGTACATGCAGATTGCCGAATTCACCGTGAAGATCAACAGCATGGAGAACGAAGGAGACAAGCTGCTCCGTCAAGGTATCAAGGATATTTTCCACAACCCCAAGGACCCGTACCATGACTTCAAACTGAAGGAAATGTACGAGCAGTTGGAGCTGACCACAGATGCCTGCGAGAACGTGGCCGACATCCTGGACGGTATTGTATTGAAGTATGCGTAAGTGATAGTTGAAATAGACCGCCTCGCGGCGGTCCACAGCCGGCTGCAATCGATGATTGCGGCCTTTTTTGTGTTTCTAGACGCTTGTGCCAACCTGTGGCGTTGGTCCCAGGCGTTCTCGTTCCTGATGATGACTCGCTGGACGAAATTCGCGATTCTAACGGCGGCCAGAGACGCTATTTGGGCAAAAACACCCCTTTGAAAATTCTAACGGCGGCCAGGGACCTTAATTGGTTCAAACCACCTGTTAAAAGCCTGATTGTAGAGAAATAGCGTCTTCTGCTTCCGTTAGATTTTATAACCCCGCATTTTGGAGCAAATAAGGGCTTCTAATTCCGTTAGAAAACCGCCTGATCCTGGGACTGTCACTGTCGAAACCTTGGACCACTGCTGCATAGCCAGAAAAGAGCCCACCTGCTGCTCAGCCTCACCGGACCAACTCCGCATCAACACCAAAAAAGGATGCCCCCTTGATGGGACATCCCTCTCCGCTTTGAAGCCTTATTCGTCCAAATAATAGGCCAGGCTTTGCAAATCTGTTGTAAAGTCCGCGTTATGCACCCGGATGTGCATCGGAACCTTAATAATCACCGGTGCAAAATTCAGGATTGCTTCCACCCCGCCGCGTACGAACTCATCCGCCACAGACTGGGCCTCCGAGGCCGGCACTGTAATAATTCCGATCCGGATGGCCTCCTCGCGGATAATGCCCACCAGTTCCTTCATGGGATGCACCTGCAGGTTGTTGATGGTGGTGCCCACCTTGTCCGGACTGTCATCGAAGATGGCCGTAATCTTCATATTGTCCTTCAGATAGACATTGTAGTTGCACAGCGCCCGTCCCAGGTTCCCCGCTCCTACCAGGGCAACGGCAATGTCTTGGTTCAGCTTCAGAATCTGCCGGATCTTCTCGATCAGGTAATTCACATCATACCCGATCCCCTTCTTGCCGAATTCCCCGAAATACGCCAGATCCTTGCGGATTTGGGCCGGGTTCAGGTCCAGCTTGTTGCCCAGATCCTGGGACGACACGGTCTGGACATTCTTCATGTTCAATTCATTGAGAAACCTCAGATATACCGGAAGCCTTCGTACGACGGCCTCCGAAATCTTCTCCGTCTTCAACCTTCCTCACTCCTCATCCATTCCATGATTCTCGGCACCAATTGCGAAGTTGTCATATGCTCAATCTTCGGCCCGGGCAGGGAGTAAAGAAAATGCTTGCCGTATGCCGTATCAATCACCCGGGTATCATAGACAATAACCGTTCCTTTATCGGTGGCGGTCCGCACCAGCCGGCCGAAGCCCTGTTTGAAGCGGATAACCGCCTGGGGCACAGAATATTTGATAAAGGGGTTCTGTCCTTTTTCCTTATAAAGCTCGCACTTGGCCTCCACAAGAGGGTGGTTGGGCGGCTGAAAAGGCAGTCTGACAATGGCCAGGCAGCTTAACGCATCTCCGGGAATGTCCACACCCTCCCAGAAGGAGCTGGTGCCCAGCAGCACGCTTGCGGCACTGTCCTTGAACATCCGCGTCAGCTTGCTCCGGTTGCCGCCGTCCATCCCCTGCCCCAGCACCTGAATCCCTCTCGGGGCCAGCTCTTCCTTCAGCCTCTGGTGAACCGCCTTCAGCATCCGGTACGAGGTGAACAGCACAAGCATTCTTCCGTTGGTTGCCACCGCCACGTCGCGCAGGGATTCCGTAAGCTTCTCGATATAATACGCTTCGGCGGCACTGCCCTTAATATTGGGAAAATCGCGGGGCACGGCTACCAGCGCCTGCTCCCTGTATTGAAAGGGGGATGGCAGAATCACCGTCCGGACCTTGCCGGACGGGCTGTTCTCCATTAGCCCCAGCTGTTCGCAGATATAATGAAATTTCTTGTCCACGGACAAGGTGGCAGATGTCAATATTATACTATCTTTTGCATCAAAAAAGAACTGTCGAAGAATGGCGCTTACATCCGCAGGAACACTTACTAATTGTAGGGATTTGCTCTTGAACTGGCTGCTCGCTTCCATCCAATACACATCATCCTGCTCAGGCATGTGCATGAACCTGTGCAGGGTATCCCGGTGCCTGTCCAGATCCTTGCCGGCTCCGTTCAAATCCGTTACCAGAGTTTGTATGCCCAGGTCATCCTGAACATCCTTCCAATCATTCAACAGCCGGTCCAGCTGCCGCGAAGCCTCGCCAAGTCCGACGTAGATATTTTCCTCCATCTTCCGGAGGGGCTCCCAGCTGGGCGGAAGCAATGCTGGCTTTACCCGCACCACCAGCTGCCCGGCTTCCGCCGATGCAGGGTCTGAGGCGCTGGCCGACATTCCCGCAAAGTCATAAAGCAGCTGGGACAGCTCGTCCCAGTGTTCCTTAGCCTCCACCAGCTTCTCCTCCACGTCCACAATGGCACGGAGCCACTTGGCGGCTTTGTCCCCGGCGGCATGCTCTTGAATACGCATGGACACCAACGGCAAAAGTCCCGAACGGGAGTCCTTATACAGCCATGTCAACGTGTGCACAAAGCTAAGGTAATGCAGCTCCAAGCCCAGATGTTTGGCCGCTACCTCCTCAAAGTGATGAGCCTCGTCCACGATTAATTGAGAATAAGCCGGCAGCAGCCGGTTCTCCGCTTTAATATCCGTAAACAGCAGGGAATGGTTGACGATAATCACATCCGCCTGGGCCGATTCATGCTTCGCACGGTGGTAGAAGCAGCGCCGGAACCAGGGGCAGTGGCGGTTCAGGCATGAATCCGCATCACTTTGCACATCCTGCCAGAAGTCATTGCCTTTGGAGGTCAAATAAAGCTCCTCATCGTCCCCCCGCTCCGTATCGGAGAGCCAAACGGTCATTTGCGCCGCCGTCAGCCTGTCATCACGGCCGTTGGCGAAGTCTGCCGTATTCACCTTGGTCTCGAACTTGCGGAGGCACAGATAATGATTACGCCCCTTCAGCACTGCCGCCTCGAACCCAAAAGGGAACAGCTCCTGCAAAAGCGGGATGTCCCGCTGGCGCAGCTGCTCCTGGAGCTGGATGGTATGGGTGCTGACGACGATTTTCTTCTCTTCGCTGATGCCGTAATGGAGTGCGGGGATCAGATAAGCCAAGGACTTTCCGGTCCCCGTCCCTGCCTCTATCAGCAGGTGGGCGCTGTCGGATAAAGCCCCCTGCACATCTCGGATCATCTGCGCCTGCGCAGGCCGCTCTTCGTAGCCGGGGAACTTCTCCTTCATCCGTTCCGTGAGATGGGTATGGAACTCCTCGAAGGGTTTATCCAGCCATTCCTTGCCGGCCCGCGGCTTTTTCTCCTCACCCCATTCCCCGGCCTTCAGGGAATATTGCCGGAAATACCGGTCCAGATCCGGATCCAGCGGGGTAGCGGTTTCCTTCAACCCCTGTATTTCCTTAAGGAACCAGCTAAGGTCGGTATTTTCCATTTCGAACAAATAAGAAAGGCGCTGCACCGTGAGCAGATCCAAATCCTCGAAACGCTCCAGCACCTTCACCCAAAGAAGAGCCGTCGCTTCCGCATCCGAATCCGCTTGATGGGGGCGGTCATGGGGAATCTCCATGGTTTGCGTAACCATAGACAGCTGCAGGCTGCCAAGCATGGGGAACAGCATACGCAAAAAATCCAGGGTATCGAGAACCCTTCCGGAAAAGGGACGATACCCCGAAATATCCAACCCCCGCTGCAAAAAGCCGAGGTCAAAGGAAACGTTATGCCCCACCAGCACCGCATCCTCCAGCAGAGGAGCCATCTCCGCCATCACACTTTCCACGGACGGAGCAGACTCCACCATTTGGTCGGTAATCCCGGTTAAGGTGGTTATAAATTCGGGGATAGGCCCCGAAGGTTTAATGAAGGAGGCGTATCTGCCGGTAATTTCAGCATCTTCCAGGATGACCAGTCCGGCTTGAATGATTTCGTCGGAAGGCTGGTTGCCTGTAGTTTCAAAATCCAATACGGCGAATTTCATTCTCCCCGTCCAATCCTCTCTTTTCATTGATGGGCTGTCCTTTTAGCATACCAAAAGGAATCGGGGTTGGGAAGAACAAATGTTTTGTTCTTGCTTTATTTCCGTTTATCCCAATGTGCCGGGGTCAAAACAGGCTCTATAGAGGCGGGATCCGCCGAATGGGCAAGCCGGAACAGCTCAAGCGCCTTGTCCAGGTTCTGGCGTTCTGCCTGGATGCAGCCCATAGCATTGTATGAAATGGCCTTCATCTTCAGATCATCAGTCAACGGTACCACAATTTGAAAATGGCGGTAGGCTTCCGCAAATTCCTCGCTGTGAAAATAAGCCATGGCCAAATACATCCGGGCCAGCAGATCATCCGGCTGGGTCTCGACCACACGCTCCAGCTCCTCAACCGCCTGCTTATACATCGAAAGCTTATAAAAGCCCTGGCCCTTGGAGAAGCTGGCCAGACTATGCGGCTTTTTCAGGTGGGTTACTGGGGCCGTTTTTTGTTTAGCCGGCTCTGTCAAAAAACCAGCCGGCGCTGCCGTTCCTGTCCCCAGGCCGGATTTAGCCGCCGGAAAGTCCATGGAAGCGTCACTCCCCCCGTCAGACTTCCCCTCCGAAAGCAATCCCATTTTTTCCTCGAACAACAGCCATTCCTCAATGCAGGTGTCGCTCATTGCCTTTAACACGGACAGCCGCTCTTCCAGGTCCTTGCGTTCCTTGCCAGAAGACGAGGGGAGACGCGACAGAATATCATCCAATGCGCCGTTCATGGAAGCAAACAGCTGTTTGAACATGGGCACACCACCTTGGGCTTCAAGATTGTTGTACCCTCATTCTTTGTCACCGCAGCGGGTTTCATACCGCTCAAATGCTTCCCAAACGGGACGCGCATAAACATTGGATTAGATCAAGACAGTGGAGTGCGGCTCCGACTCCATCATATTCACCGGTTTATTGGCCGCATCCAGCACGGCAATCTTCGGTTTATTGCTGCGGGCTTCTTCCTCGGTCATCATGGCGTAGCTGATGATAATGACAATATCGCCGGGATGGACCAGCCGCGCGGCAGCTCCATTTAGACAGATGACACCGGACCCGCGGGGACCCGGAATCGTGTATGTTTCCAAGCGGGCACCATTGTTGTTATTAACAATCTGCACCTTTTCATTGGGGAGCAGATCCACCAGATCCATCAAATCCTCATCAATTGTAATGCTGCCCACATAGTTCAGGTTGGCCTCCGTCACCGTCGCTCTGTGCAGTTTGGCCTTCATCATGGTTCTAAACATTGAAGATCTCTCCTTTCTATATCCTGTTACACCCCGGCACGGCTTAGCTCTGCCGGACGCAAGGTTTCCGAAACGCCGCCACCCAGCTCAAACAAGCGGTTGTCGATCAGACGGGTAGTGCCGAAGCGCACCGCCAATGCAGCCAGGAGCCTCCGGCCGGCCCATTCTTCTTCAGGTAAGCCGTACACGGGGCTAACGTCCGGGTATAACATCAAATCCACGTAATCGATATCTGCAAGCGGCATGGTCCGGATGTGGGCCACCATCTTTTCCTTCACTGCCGCAAAATCTCCCAGGCACTCCCCCAGCCAGCCTTCCGTAAGCTTCAGGGTTTCCGAAAGAATCAGCGCCTGGCGCCGCTCCTCCGCACTCAGATACACGTTTCGGGAGCTTAATGCCAAACCGTCTTCCTCCCGGATGATGGGGCACGGTACAATTTGCACGGGAATATTAAGATCGAACACCATTTGCTCGATGACCGCCACCTGCTGGGCATCCTTCATCCCGAAGTATGCCTTATCAGGCTGGACAATGTTAAACAGTTTGGAGACCACGGTGGCCACTCCGTCAAAATGCCCCGGCCGCGATGCCCCGCAGAGTCTCTCCGTAACATCAGCAACCTGTACGCTTGTTTTGATGGCCCGTGGATACATCTCTTCAACTGAAGGCAGGAAAACCACGTCTACCCCATTCTCTTCCGCAAGCTGCAGATCTCCCGCTTCATTGCGGGGGTAACGGGACAGGTCCTCCTTGGGCCCGAATTGGATGGGATTCACAAAAATACTCAGCACCCGGACACCGCATTCCTCTTTGGCCTGACGCAGCAGACTGGCATGTCCCTGGTGCAGGTAACCCATGGTAGGAACAAAGCCGGTCACCGTGGAGCGCCCCTCCCGAAGCGCACGAGTTTTGGCTTCCATAATCATCATCCGTGCATCTTCAATCGTTCTGGCGATATGCATGGTTTCTCTCTCCTCTGAAATAAATTGGTCAAGCCGAAGGCCAGATAAGTTATTGAAGCCTCGAAACCGGCAAGGCCGGTTTGAGGGCAGTTTTTTATTATTTACTCTCTGTTTCCATACAAATAGGCGACAGCCTCGTTGCTCCCCTTAAAAGAATGCTCCTCCCGGGGAAACTGTCCGGTCTTCACCTCGTCCACATACTGGCGGATGCCCTGGCGGATGGAGCTGCCAATGTCCGTATAGGTTTTGACGAATTTTTTGGGACGGATGTCCGCTCCGTAATTCAGAATATCATGAAATACCAGAATCTGTCCGGCACAACCGGTACCGGCTCCAATGCCGATGGTGGGGATGGACAGCCGGGAGGTAATCATCCGGGCAACCTCCTCGGTCACCAGCTCCAGCACAATAGCGAATGCGCCTGCTTTCTCCAAGGCCAGCGCATCCTCCAGCAGCTTCTGTGCCCCTGCGGAGTCCTTGCCCTGAATCCGGTAACCGCCGATCTGATGTACCGCTTGCGGGGTCAGGCCGATATGTCCCATAACCGGAACGCCCGCCCGTACGCAGGCTTCCACAGTAGCGGCAATTTCAGCTCCGCCCTCCATTTTTACACCCTTGCACAAGCCTTCACGCATGACGCGGCCGACATTGCGCATGGTTTCATCTATGCTGCCGTGATAGGTCAGAAACGGCATATCCGTAATCACAAAAGGAATTTTTGCGCCGCGGGTAACGGCTTTGGTGTGGTGAATCATATCATCCAGCGTAACCGGCAGAGTGGAATCGTAGCCCAGCACCACATTGCCCAGTGAATCGCCGATCAGGATGCCGTCCACACCAGCTTCCTCCGCCAATTGCGCGGAAGGATAATCGTATGCGGTGAGGAACGCAATGGGCGTCCCGTCCTTCTTCATTTTTTTGAATTGCGGGATTGTAACAGGCTTGCGGCTCTCCATAACATATCTCTCCTTATTGGTTAAAAATAAAAAAACCTTCCCGCCGCAGGAAGGCCGATAAGGTCACAAAAAGACATGGTTCAGTTGTCTTATGATCCCTTCTGTCTCGGTCCAAACGGCTCAGAGCAGAATCCGATATAAGGGTTAGCATTCCCAAAACGGTTAGAAAGTGCGGTTCCGGTGCGGATACCGCCTTACTTGCATCATACTGCAATTGATGAAAAAAAGCCAATGATTTTCATTCAATCATTTGGAGGGAAATTCCTTTTCCAGCAGTTTTTCATCACTGTCTCTGTAAATTTTCCAAGCTCCGTTTTCCTTTTTGAAGCCCATCTGGCCGGTTTTCTCCACTTCAGCCTGGCCATTCTCATTGGTAATCAAAACATTTAGCGTATAAAAAAATTCAAGGGTATCTTCTTCGGCATTCTCATCAGGTTTGAAGGTAACGGAACGGAGTGAAATGGTGCTTTTGAATAAGTTCGCCATGTAAATGGGATGATACCCTTCCCGGTTCTTCAGCAGCTTGTCGTAGCGGGCATTGGTCAAAAACGGCTTCAGCCTTTCATTCACCGCATCCTGCTCATCGGACCAGTTCTCCTGCTTTACATTGTACTGTGTTTCCTTATAGGCAGTGCCCAATTGCATGGCATCCTTCTCCGTAAAATCCGTTTTGGAGCAAGCCGTAAGGGTGAGCAGCACCATGGCGGTAAGTCCTAAAGTCCAAAGAAGCAACTGTTTCATCTTTGTCCTCCTTATGGTTTACCGTGATTACCTATGGATTTCTGGCATCTGCCGAATAGATGGTCCGTTCTGTGCCGTCAGCCATCCGCAAGATCAGTCCGCCCCATTCATTCAGTCCTACCGCCGTACCTTCAAAATCTCCGTTTGCATCAGAAGAACGCACGGTCTGCCCCAGCGTAGCTGCCGAAGCCTCCCACAGCGTCCGGATGGGGCTGAAGCCTTGGGCGTAATAGAGGGCGTAGAGCTCCTCCAGCTGTCCCAGGAATTCGGCGATCAATCTGGCACGGTCAATCCGCTTGCCGGACTCGATCAAGAGAGACGTTGCTTTGGGGACAAGCTCCTCCGGATAATCCGACTGCTCCAGATTGCAGCTAATGCCTACACCCGTGACAATATACTGCAGCTGCTCATTCTCCGCACTGGATTCCAATAGAATACCGCTGATTTTTTTGCCGTTGATCAACAGGTCATTCGGCCATTTGATGCCCGGATTCACCTCGGGCACCACCCTGCGGATGGCCCGGTTAAGCGCCACTGCGGCCAGCAGGGTCAGATGCGGCGTTAAGTGCAGGGGGATTTCCGGCTTCACGACCAGACTCATATATATGCCTTTGCCTTTGGGGGAATGCCAATGCCTCCCCAACCGGCCCCTGCCTGCCGTTTGGCGCTCCGCCAGCACCAGTGTCCCTTCCGGCGCACCATCCCGGATCAGACGCTGGGCTACATTCTGCGTGGAATCCACCTCGTCGAAGCAGTGGATGCTCTTGCCCAGAACCCGGGTTCGCAGATAAGGAAGAATATCAGCGGGTGAAAGGGTATCCGGCTGGGATAACAGCCGGTATCCCCGCCGCGGTACAGCTTCAAACGTATAACCGTCCTCCTTCAGCGCTTGGATATGCTTCCAGATGGCCGTACGGCTGACCTCCAGGGCCTTGCTGATGTCACCACCGGACAGGTAGGCGCCTCCCGCATTCCTAAACAGTTCCAAAAGACGGTGCTTCATCTTATGCACCTCCCCCGCTCTCCAGTGCCGCTTCCAGCAAAGCCGCTTTTGTATTGGCGACCCGGCCCACCGCAGCAACCCGCAGCAAACGGGACATTGCCGCGCCTACCCAAGGACCGGCCCCGCGTCCCGAAGCGGCAATCAGCTCACCGCCGGTAACCGCCAGCTCCTTCAGTTCTTTGATACGCAGCCCGTCCAGCCAAGTTTGACCGTGATCCACAGCCAGCCGGATTCCGCTTGCTACAGGAAAACCTTCCTGCTCCAGTATTTTCATCACCGCAAGCCAGTCCGCTGCAGCCTCCACCCCAATTTGCAAAGTGTTTAGCTGCCATACCTCAGCTGCAGAGCAATTCTCCAGCTCACTGCACACCCGGCTCATGTCCGGCGTCCATTCTATGGCCGTTACCCACTCGCCAAACTCGGCAGCTCTGGAGAACCGTTCCACGTCCTTGAGGGAGAAGGTCAGCTTCCGAAGCAGCTCCCGGCATTGTCCGGCCCTCAAACCCGACAACAAAACCACGAGAATCCAGCGCCGGTCCGCTTCTGTTAATGCAGGCAGCGTCTTCAGCTCCGCAGGCAGACTGGGGCTGGATATATCCGAATAGGACCACGCCAGCTTTTCCTTGGTAAACCCGAGCAAGCCGCTTTCGGCAAGCAGCCTCCAGCCTTCATACGGATGGGGACCTCCCATCATCCGTTCCAGCTCCACCCGCACCCGCTCCATCGCTACATGGAGCAGCAGCTCCCGCCGCTCCAGCACCGCCTGCCAGGTGGCCTCATCTACGGCAAGCCCGTAGACAGAGGCGAACCGGACACAGCGCAGCATCCGCAGCGCATCCTCCCGGAACCGCTCGGCCGGGTCCCCGACACAGCGGAGAAGGCCAGCCTTCAGATCCTCTTTCCCGCCGAAGGGATCGCGTATGGCGCCATGCCGGTCCATTGCCATGGCGTTCATGGTGAAGTCCCGCCGCCGCAGGTCCTCTTCCAGCTCCGAGATGAATTCCACCTCATCCGGCCTGCGGAAGTCCGCGTAATCGGATTCCTTGCGGAAGGTGGTCACCTCGAAGGTTTCCCCCTCCGCCAGGACCGTTACCGTGCCATGCTTCAGGCCTGTGGGAATCGTCCGTGCAAACAGCTTAACCACCTCTTCCGGCCTGGCCGAGGTGGCAATATCAATATCCTTTACCGGCTTGCCGAGATACTTATCCCTCACATAGCCGCCGACAAAATAGGCTTCATAACCGGCCTGCTCCAAATGCTCCAACAGGCCGATGCCCAGCTTCTCCAATTTGCTCCACACCATTTCATTACCCCAGACAGCTTAATTTAGAATCGGCGCTTCCGTCCCCGGCATTGCGCTCCGGTGCGGCCCGCCCCAGTACACGGTAATAAATATCCTCATAATCCGCCGTAATGCGGTTATTGCAGAAGGCGTTGCGGGCTCTGGACAGACAAGCCTCCACCATACGCTGGTACAGGTCGCCGTCCGACAAAAGACGGATGGCATCCCTGGCCATTTTGTCCGTATCTCCCACTGGGGACAGATAGCCTGTTTCCCCATCCTTCACCAGCTCCGGAATACCGCCGGCCAAGGAGCCTACTGTCGGTACGCCGCAGGCCATCGCCTCCAGGGCCACCAAACCGAAGCTTTCCTTCTCGGAAGGAAGCAGCAGCAGATCGGCCAAGGAGATCACCTCAGCCACATCATCCTGCTTGCCGCAGAAGGAAACCCGGTCGCTGATGCCCAGCTCCTTCACCCTGGCCATCACCTTGGACAGATCCGGCCCTTCTCCTACGAACAGGAGCCTGGACGGGATGTTGTCATTCACCTTGGCGAACACCTCCACCACATCCAGCACCCGCTTCACCGGGCGGAAGTTGCTGATATGCATCAGAATCTTTTCGTCCACATGGGCGAATTCGGCTCTCAGCTTGCTGACATTGCGGGGGTAATACACCCGTTTGTCCACGAAGTTATAGGTCAGGTCGATGGGCCGGTCCACCAGCAGGGTCTCCCGGGTTTCCCGGATCAGATCCTCCGATACAGCGGTTACCGCATCGCTTTGATTGATAGCGTAACGGATGAGGTCCGACAGGGAATCATCCTGTGCCAGAACCGTTATATCCGTGCCATGCAGGGTCGTGACAACCTTCAAGTGATCCCCCACCATTTGTTTGGCGAGGAGCGCACACACCGCATGCGGTATGGCATAATGCACATGCAATAGATCCAGCTTCTCCCGTTTGGCTACCTGCGCCAGCTTGCTGGCCAGCGACAGATCGTACGGAGGATAGCGGAATACATAATAATCGCTTACTTCCACCTCGTGAAAGAATATATGCTTATCGAATCTGCCCAGACGAAACGGGATACTGTGCGTGATGAAGTGTACATCGTGACCCTTTTCCGCCAGCATTTTTCCCAGCTCTGTGGCAACCACGCCGGAGCCGCCCAGCGTTGGATAGCACGTGATGCCGATCCGCAAGGTTTCGCTCATATCCGATCCCCTTTCTCTTGCCGGGACATACCTTTATACAAACAAATTCACCTCATGAGGCATGAGGGAAACAAATCCTTCCGCATATGTAAGGCCGAGCTTCTGCCCCAGCAGCCGGTCTCTGGCTTCCACCCGGGTTAAATACGATTGGTTCAGCGGAGTGGCCACATAGTCGTTTTCCGGTCCGGCCGCCGTAAATTGGGAGCGGTAGGCGGATAAGGCCGCTGTTTTCCGGTCATAGAACCCACCCGCATCCACCACCAAATCGGCATCATAAACGTCGTTGATAAAATAAAACAGCAGCTTTTCCACCAAAACCGGCTCACTCTCCGGAAGATACCGCCGCAGCTTGGCGTTGAAAACCGCCTCCTTCACCAGATGGCTGCAAGCCACATGATCAGGATGGCGGTCCTGCCAATAAGGCGCCATGACGATCCGGGGATGGTGCCTGCGGATCTCCAGGGTGACCGCGTCGATGTGCTCCTTGCATATCAACAGCCCCCGGTCCGGGAGGCCCAGATTGGTGCGGAGGGTGAGGTCCAGTATGTCTGAGGCCTGCTCCGCTTCAAGCTTACGGGTTTCCACATCCCCGTTGGAGGACATCTCCGCCTGGGTCAGGTCGCAGATGCCTACCCGAAGACCGGCGGAGGTATGTTTACAGATGGTGGCTCCCATGCCGATTTCGGCATCGTCCGGATGGGCGCCGAAAATCAGGATATCCAATCCGTTCGTCATCCCTCAACACCCGGCTTGTATTTATGAACCAGCTCCCGCCAGGCGAAATCCCCGCGCTCCAGTGCCTTAATCAGAATCTCGGCCGTCGCGATATTGGTGGCGACAGGAATCCCCTGTACATCGCACAGGCGCAGGAGCGCCGTGATGTCGGGCTCGTGGGGCTGGGCCATCAACGGATCACGCAGAAAGATGACCAGGTCCATCTCATTTTGGGCAACTAAAGCGCCGATCTGCTGGTCGCCTCCCAGCGGCCCGGACATAAAACGCTTGACGGTAAGGTTGGTGGCATCCATAATCCGTTGCCCGGTGGTGCCGGTGGCAAACAGCTCATGGTCATCGCAGAATACATGTTCGAAGGCTACCACAAAATTGACCATTTCTTCTTTTTTTCGGTCATGGGCGATCAAGGCTATCTTCATGGGCATCGTACTCTCTCCCCTTCTTGTCATTCGAAGGAACGCATTGAGCCTCCGGCTCGCTTCATTCTCTCTCTTTTTCGTTACACCACAGGTTCAATCAATAAAATGCTCGAAGCCGTACACCATCCCCGTGGTTTGCAGGACCTTCTTGACGGCTATATTGACTCCGGGCATATATCCGGCGCGTTCGAAGGAATCATGGCGGATTTTGAGGGTCTGGCCATACCCGCCGAACACTACCTCCTGCTGGGCGAATACACCGGGAAGGCGGACGCTGTGGATTCTAAACCCATTGTAGTACCCGCCGCGGCTTCCTTCAATAGTTTCCTCTTCCTCCGGGTTGCCCTGGCGCAGCTCCCTGCGGTTTTCCGCAATGAGCTCCGCTGTTTTGATCGCCGTACCCGAGGGCGCATCCAGCTTCTGGTCCCCATGGAATTCGATAATTTCCACATGGGGCATGTACTTGGCAGCCTGGGCGGCAAACTTCATCATGAGAATAGCTCCGATGGAAAAATTGGGGGCGATCAGCCCGCCGATCCCCCGCTCTTGGCACTGCTTGTCCAATTCGGCAATATCCTCCGGCGTAAAGCCGGTGGTGCCGATAACCGGCCGTACGCCGCAGCGGATGGCCACACTGGTATTCACGACAGCAGATTGGGGAATGGTGAAATCCACCAGAACATCGGGGCCGGTCCGGATAAGGGTTTCCTCCAGATCCCGGGTAAGAGATACTCCGCAATCCGGAAGCCCAACCAGGCTTGCCGCATCCTGGCCTTCCCCGTAGTGGTCCACAGCGGCAACAAGCTTCAGTTCCGGGTCCTCCAGGACCATCTTGACTACTTCTTTGCCCATCCGCCCGCTTGCGCCCGATACCGCAACTTTAATGATGTTTGTCATCCGCTTCACCTAGTTCCTTCCATCTTGATCTCTATTGTCTGCCATTCGTGCTTTTACGTATTGCGCAGCGTCTTGGACAGACGCTTTTCCAGCTCGGCCTGCAGCCCGCGGACCCTTTCGTGCTGGGGATTCAGCCGCGAAGCCTCCTTCAAAGCCGCAATCGCCTGAGGGTACTCCTCCAGCTCGCCCAAGGCATATCCCAACAGCAGACGCGCCTCTACCGACAAGGGATCCAACCGGATCGCCTCCTTCAAGAGCGTGACTGCCAAGTACAGCTGCGCCCCCCCTTGCTTGAGGCATGCTTCTGCCTGAACCGCTTTTTCCTTAGCCAAAAGGTAATCCAGATGCAGCTGGTACACCGGTTCTCCGGCAGATAGCCGCAGCGCTTCCCGGGCGTAACCCAAAGCCTCCGGCAGTTTATCGCTTCTGGCGCAGGTAATGGACAGCCGGTAATAATAATCCGGATTATCCGGCTCCAGGGCAACCGCTTCGAGAAACCATTCCACTGCCGCTTCAAAGTCGCTTTTCAAAATCGCTTCATACGCTCGTTGGATCGCCTCGGCGCCATTCATTCTATCCCCTCCCATAACCCGGTGTTAACCAGGTGGATGAGATATTTTATGACGGGAGCTCGCTATCGGTGTCCCGCCGCTGCCAGCGGTTGGCGTCGCGCGTATTGAATTTGTGCATCACCTTGTGATGTGCCTCCGTTAAATCAATCCCGAGGGAATTGGCAAAACACACGGTAATAAACAAAATGTCGCCCAATTCCAGCTCTATGGAATTCTCGGCTTCATCGGGCTTTTTGGGTTTTTCGCCGAACCGGTGATTCACTTCCCGGGCCAACTCCCCGACTTCCTCCGTCATTCTGGCCAGCATGGTCATGGGGCTGAAATAGCCTTCCTTGAACTGGGATATGTATTGGTCCACTTCCTGCTGGATATCCTGAAGCGTCTTCGCCTGCAAAGCCTTCCGCCTCCTTGAACGTAGCCTGCTTGTTACCTTGGTGCATGTTTACATACGATAATAGCATTGATTGTCGGGTTTTGCACATAGGGAAATGAGAAACCCGCCCGCCTTAATCCGAAGCCCGATTCAATTTACAGCTGCCCGGCGTCCATAAAAAGAAAAAACAGGGTATAATGGATGCTGTATGCAGCCATTGTTACCCTGAATTCACACGGGCTTGATTCTTGGAAGGGGTGTTGGGAACAAGATGCCAAACCGCAGGCAGTGGGACTTGTGGAAAACGTTGTTCTTCATTGTGTTGGGGGCCGCCATCTATGCGTTCGGATTGCATTATTTTGTCATCTCCAACCAGCTGATGGAAGGCGGCGTTACCGGCATCGCCCTGCTTTTGTATTATGCCGGCGGGCTCCCTCCTTCGGTAACCACATTAGCTTTGAACATTCCCCTGTTTATAGTAGGCTGGAGCATTCTGGGCAAGCAGCCTATGCGTCTGACGATTCTGGGTACTGTGGCGGTTTCCCTGTTCCTCGCCTTGATGGAGCGCTGGATTCACGCAGGCTGGATCAAACCCTTCGAGAAGCCGGATGATCTCCTGCTGGTCGCCCTTTATGCCGGCATCACCCTGGGAACGGGCTTGGGGCTGGTATTCCGGTTCGGCGGCACAACGGGAGGCGGCGATATTATCGCCCGTCTCGGCAACAAATACCGGGGCTGGAGTATGGGCCAGGTGATCCTGGGTTTTGATGCCGTGGTGATCGGTGCGGCTCTGTTTTATTTGCCCCAGGAACGGGTGCTGTACACCCTGGTATCAGTATTCATCGCCACCCGCATGATCGACTTCATCACCGAAGGGGCTTACGCGGCCAAGGAGTTTACCGTCATTACCGATAAAGGCGAGGAGCTTGCCGCAGCCATCACCAAGGAGCTGGACCGGGGAGTAACGCTGCTGCCTGCTATCGGGGCGTATTCCCAAGCCGCCAAAAGTATGGTGTACTGCATTGTCGGGCGTGCCGAGGTAAGACGGCTGAAGACCTTGGTGCGCTCCGTCGATCCCCAAGCCTTTATCGTGATCAATGATGTGCACGACGTATTGGGTGAAGGGTTTAAGAAGGAGTAGCCGCTTACTTGCGGCGTAACGGAACTTACGACCCTTAATGGCTAAGCCTCGATTATTGCTGTAACGGAACTTAAGAGCTGTTACCGCGGAAATTCGTCTGACTGGAGCCCTTTTTGAGCCGCTAAGAGTCGCTTGGTTCCGTTACGCCGATAAAATAACGGTTTTCTGCTTCTAAGAGCCGGAAAGTTCCGTTAGCGCATGCAAGGAAATTATCCCTCATCTCTTCCTCCGCCCATCCCCCGGAAGCGGGGCGGCCGCACGGCTTCACGCTCCACACGGATCATCCGCCATCCCGCAAAGGCCAAAACAGAAGCAATGACCATTCCGATGGTGAGTGTCCACAGTAAGGGCTGATCCGGCTCTGCGATGGGCAAATATACGGACTGATCGTCCCCTTTGCGGAACAGGGCCGAAAGGGTTTCCCGCCACTGCCGGAGTCCTCCTTCGAGAGCTTCCTTTTGGAAGGCGGCTGGCTCCACCTGCTTCGCAAAAAAGGTCAACAGAGATTCCATCCGCTCCGCTTCCTCCGGGGTGCGGCTGATCCAGACGGAGGGCCGGATGGCGTCGTAATGGCCGGATAACGACACAAAAGCCGCTTTCGCCGCAGCCTGATTCCCCTTGGCTACTGCTTCCTCCAGCCGGCCGGTATCCCCGTTTAACACCTTATAATAATGGAGCCACATCGGCTGTTTTTTGTGGGTCAGGGCATCAGCAGCCAGCTTCAGACGCGCCGCTGAGTGGACCACCTTCTCCGGGTCCAGCCGGGCCGCATTGAATTGACGCTTCGCCTCCACCACCGCATCCGTCAGCGCATCCACTCCCTCTATGCCGGT
The DNA here is from genome assembly GCA_023393235.1 of Bacillota bacterium. Lineage (GTDB taxonomy): Bacteria > Bacillota > Bacilli > Paenibacillales > NBRC-103111 > Paenibacillus_AR. Next base: position 18,475 of record JAEWMH010000164.1, read on the forward strand.
TATGCCCGCATACGAAGCGGAAGCCGCCAGTGTCCCGAATTCCTCCAACGCCTGTCTTGCTTCCACATATTGCCCGGCAGCGGCATGTTTGTACAGCTCGTCCGCCTTTATATTCAAAGTCTGTAGCTGTCCTGTTTCCTCCGCAGGCGGCACCTGCATACTTTTTGCGCTGTCCGTCTGTCCGCGCCCGCAGCCTGCCAGAGCCAGCATCACGAATAGCCCCAGCAGACAGAGCGGGATCCTGCCAATTCTACGAATGTTCATTGTGGAAATCCCCCTTTAAGACAAGCATATGGGGGATTGTCCTTATTTAGACCGTTTTCTCCTGCCGCACATCCACCAGGCGAGACACAGCCCGGTTACACTGAGCAGCATGGTAAAGGCCTGGATGACCTTCAAATCATCATCAAGCACATTGGGCAAATACGGGTAGATGCCAAAGCGGTAATCCGCCAGGTCGTTGTACAGGGTCCAGAAAGCCACGGCAGCCAACGTACCCGGACGGACACGGAAAAAACGGGCATACAATAGCGCCTCCGCAGCCATTCCCAGATGGGAGGCCACCAGCATATAATGCTGCCAATTGAGGACGTCCCCCTGGGCTTGTCCGCCGAATATCATGGCAACCGCCCAAATTCCGTACTTAACCGACGTGACCACCGCAAAAATCTCCACGAAGCTGCGGATAATCAGCGTATTGGGGCTGGAGAGCCGCCGTTCCGGCGCAAGCCACAGCCATCCGATGGCAAGGGTGAAGAACAAGCTGGCCGTAGGGCTGTCCGGCACCAACAGCACCATCCAGGCCGGTTTGGTGTCCCACACCTCCTGGAGCTGTCCCCAGTACCAGTAGTAGCCGTACACTGTTCCCAAGGCATTGATCCAAAACAGGCTTTTTAACATAAAAGGGGATAACATTCCTTTTTCCCCCAGCCAAAATCCAACCGTCCGTAAGTATCGTTCCTGCAACGTGTAATCCCGACCTTTGTCTATGTAGTGTGGTAACCGAAACTGAATTCATAGTACCACAAAACGGCAAAAAAAAGACTTACGAAATTAGGGCATGCTTGAAACCCCGCTTGAGGGCATCTTACACCGCCTCTTCGCCCCATGCTGCGTTACTTTTGCTTGACATACCCCCGGTACGCCTTCACAAAAGTGCCTTGCCTGGAACGAACATTCAGGGTAATCTGCTCCCCTCGGAGTTTTCAAACACGCCCTAGGAGATCATTTCATAAGTCTTTTTGAGCAAACGGAGTTCATTTGTCAAGAACAGGAAGCGTTTTTCATCCCGTTTGGCCAATGCCGCGTCAATTTCATGATATAGCGTTTTTTCCTTATATTTGCGTACGGATTCGTCTAGCACCAGCTCAGCATAAAGCGACAGCATGGCTTCATAAGATGCATACATTTTTCCCATTGACATGAACCTCCTCGTACCCTTCCCTTTGCGTGCTGACACGGCCCTCAAATCGGCTTCGCCCGTTTCGAGGCTTCCACAACCTGATCCGGCCAATGGCAAGGAACAGGTTATTTCAGAGTGCGCTGGAGGCACAGTCATGGATGTGCTTATGGCGTCATTTTCTTCAGGAGCCCTGCCGGTACTCTTTGCCCCGAAGGATATATCCTTCGGAGGTGCGCCGCATCCGATCCAGATCCGCCTGCGTCAGTTCCCGCACCACCCTGGCCGGAGAGCCCATTGCCAACGTGTAGGGAGGGATGGTTTTATTTTCGGTTACAAGAGATCCGGCTCCTACTAAAGCATATTCACCGATGTCAGCGCCGTTTAGTACGATAGCCCCCATGCCGATTAATGTGCCTCTGCCTATCCGGCAGCCGTGGATGATGGCATTATGGCCGACAGAAACTTCCTCCCCCACCAAAAGGGGCTGCCTTTCGTTCACATGTCCGATGCTGCCATCCTGGATATTGGAGCCCCTCCCGATAACAACCGGCGCCAGATCGCCCCGGAGCACCGCATTGAACCAAACGGAGGCTTCCTCCCCGATGGTCACGTCACCGATCAGCTTCACTCCTTCGGCAATATAAGCCGAACCGCTGACGGCCGGCAATATGCCGTTGTATGGAATGCGCATGTTTTCTCCCGCCTCTCACCCATGGTTTGGGGAGAATTCTAACGCACCTGCGGCGGGATTGTCAATTATTTGCATTCCACGTTCAGCTTGTCCTCCTCCGGCAGCCAGGTGCCCTGAATCACACTTTTGCCCAAAGCGGATACCTGGATCACCGCCGCGCCTCCATCGTCCGCCCCGATCCTCAACAGACCCAGATGCATCAGCATGGGAAGCACGCGAGCTTCCAGAATGTCCCGTTGGGTGTCATAATAATAGGGCTTGATCAGCGGACAAAGCACCTGCGCCGCCGATTCCGCCGTCACCCACCGTTCCGCAAGCTTGGAGAGCCAATGGGTCAGGGCTTGGAGATTAGGCACAGGCTCGCGGTAAAGACGGAGCCAGAAGGTGTACAGCTCCTTCACCGTCGCCGGGACGCCCGACTCCGCCAGCTCACGGCCGGATGGGGTCAGTCTTACCTCCGTCCCCTCTTCCTGTAGAAGACCGTGGTAGAAACAATAGTCATAGATGAACGAAAACCGGATGGGATATTCCCGGTACCGCCTGCCGTAACCGAAGCGCCATGCGGTTTTGGCCACCGGCTCCTCCTGGACGGACAACTGGCCGATAAGCTGCTGCACCTGTTTTTTGTAGAGAAATCCCTCGGCATTAACCGGTAAAGCCGACTGCAACAGCACCTTCAGGAACAGGTGGATATCCTCGCCCAACCGGTTCTGTTCATCCCGGTATACCCGCGGCATCGAGTCCAGGTATTCCAGCTTTCGGCCGAAATGCCGCTCCAGCGCATCAGTAAACCGGCGCTTCAGATCGTCAGGCACCTGGAACAGGTATTGGGTATCCCGGGAATAGCCGTTAAAAAGCCAGCCGTGCTGCTTAAAGCGCGTCACCAGCTCCCGCGGATTCCACTCTGCCCCCTCCTTTTCCTCCGGCCGGGAGTTGTTGGCGCGGGCCATAAGATCCTCCAAGCTGAAGGCCTTCCGTTCTTCGAACAATAACGAATTTAGAAATTGGATGTCCGCCTTCTCCATCCCTGCAACCATTTCATCCAGTACACGCTGTCGCCCCACTGTGGACAAAATCGACTGAATGAGCTCGTTTTTGGAATGGGTGCTGCATTGGCAGTTATAGTTCCGGGCGATGCGGCCCAATTCCTGAATATCAGTGTAATTCAGCATCTCTGCCAAGTTCATGGGTTCCCCTCCAAAGGACCAACATTTATTACCATTATGGAACGATCCGACGGGTTGTATACGCGGTGGAAATGCCGGCAGCAAAAAAAGCTCTCCCTTACGGACCCGTAAGGGAGAGCTTATCAGTTAAGGACGGATCCCGCGGTTACGTACGTGTACGCGAGAGCCAATTCATAATCAGCAATGTAGAGATTAGACCCAGGATGGACAGCGACAGCATATAGTCGGGCATACTCCGCAGCGGTCCGATCTTAACTGGATCAATAATGGTGGGGCTGACACTGGCCATGGCGGTGTTCGGCATGGAGTGGACGTTCAAGGAATCCGCGGGGTTAATGGTGGCTTTGGCAGCCTGGTTAATCCCGTAATCCTTGGTGGGGACCGGCTCCGCAGAATGTTGGGTATTATAAGCCGTATGCAGGAAGCTGACCAGGAACAAAGCCACGAAGAAGGCGGCCATGATCGTCAGCTTGCGCCTGAGAGCAAAGGAAATGGAGTAGATTCTGTTGGAGATGGGTGTCCGCCACGCCTCCTGCTGGTAGATCCGCTTCATCACCTGATCCGTTACCATCGGGGCGCTATAGAGGACAGGCTCGGTTTCCTCTTGGGACAGCCGGATCAAGTCGGCACTTTCCTCCCAGATACGGAATTCCTCCCTGCAGGATTCGCACTGCCGGATATGGTCATCCACGGCAATACGGTCTTCGTCTCCTTCTGGCAGGTCAAAGTAAATCCCCAGCCGTTCTTGAATATCTTCGCATTTCATCGTTGATTCATCCCCTCAACCTCTTCAAAGATCGGCTCCGAAAAGTACGGCTCCAGTTGAAGCTTGACGCTGGCCCTGGCCCGGAACAAAAGCGACTTCACGGCACTGACGGTCTGGCCCAGGATATTGGCGATCTCCTGGTAATCCATCTGCTCGTATTCCCGAAGGATCAATGCCGAACGCTGCTTCTCCGGCAGATTGTTAATAGCCTCCCGGACCATGCTTACCTTCTCGTTGCGGAGCATGCTCTGCTCGGGCATGGAGTCCAGCGGCGCGCGGGGCACATGGCCCGACTCATCCAGGGATACCCGGACAACCTTCTGCTTACGGAGTTCGCTTAACACCGTATTGCGGGCAATGGTGTACAGCCAGGTGGAAAAGGATGCATCCACCTCCCGGAAGGTCTGCAGACTGCGGTAAGCTTTATAAAAGGTCTCCTGGCATAAATCATCAGCCATGATTTCCATATGGGCGCTCTTCAACATGTGGAATACGAAGGCGAGTATCTTCCGCTCGTAACGACGCATCAGTTCAGCATACAGTTCCACATTGCCGTCTTTAATTTCTCGGATTAACTGGGAATCGGTCATTACAAGCAACCCTCCTTGCTTGCATCCGCCCCAGGTTTTGGCTTCACACATAAATACCCCTGGCGCGGAAAAAAGTTGCGCGAGCTTCTATAAAAACCTTTATCTATGTAAGGTATGGACGAATTTTTGGAAACATGACATTTGAAAAAGAATGTGCTGCAACACCTTGCAACAATAATTCTAGATGAGGGGTCAAAACTCCTGCTAGCTTCGACAAAAAAGTACATGCCACACAAAACTCCCTCAATTTGGAAGAATTTCTCCTGTAACGGTCCACTATCTATACGTAAACGGGGAGCATTAGGGTGCATTCTTTAAAATACTTTTGGAAACTAAAATCCGCCGAAGCTTGGCTATATGGGTCCCATACCCGTTTGGGGCAAAAAAAAACCGCCGTTCACACGGCGGGTGCACATTGTGCAATTCGGATAGGAGTGGAGAGAAACCATACTGTACTTTTATTATATGTATCCGTTTTCAATCTGTCAACCCTTTTTTGAAAACGATTCCTTTTTTATTTGGAAGCACTATCCAACGCCCACATCCCATAAAATAAGCTTCCCCGGAGGAGAATCCGGAGAAGCTTCAATGCGGTTACATGTGTATGGGGTAATGGGGCTTGAGCAGCTCCACGGCACGGTCCTGATCCGCCTGGTTGCGGAAGGACAGCCGCAGGATACCGGGCACATCGGCGCGGCTTTCGATGATCTGAATATTGCTCAGATTGACCCGCTGGTCGCCTAAGATGGAGGCGATATGGGCGATAATACCCGGATGGTCGGGCACATCCACGTATACGTCATACAGGGAGGTCAATACACCCTTGCGCCGTTCCGGCAAGCGGCTGCGGAATTCCCTGGCGGAGCCGAAGGCATTCTCGATTCCGTCGCCGTCCTCATATTCCAGCATCTGCGCGAACCGGTCCATTTCCAGACCCCAGTCCTTCAACAAACGCAGCACCACCCGGCGGTTGTTCAACAGAATGTCCCGCCAGATGCCCGGTTCACTGGAGGCAATCCGGGTAATATCCCGGAACCCGCCTGCGGCTAGCGACTCATACAGGGAGTCTTCCCGGTTATAACCGGCGATCTGGTTCACCAGAGCCACTGCAATAATATGGGGCAAATGGCTGATCGCCCCCACAATATCATCATGCTGCCGGGCATCCACCCGGACAATCTGCGCTTTGGTCAGCCGGAGCAGCTCCTCCAGACGGCCGTAAACCTCCTCTGGCACCTGCTCTGAGGGAGTCAGCACATAGAAGGCATTCTCATAAAGATGGGACGAAGCCGCCTCCACACCGGAGCGCTCCGAGCCGGCCATGGGATGGCCACCGATAAACCAGGCGCCTTTCCAATCCAGGCGCGCGGCAGTTTCCGCTACCGAACCTTTTGTGCTCCCTACATCCGTGATGATGCAGCCTGGCTTCAGATCGAAGGTTTGCAGCTCCAAGAGGTATTCCTCCAGATTGCCCACGGGGACACACAGGAAGATAAAATCCGCACCCTCCGCCGCCTCCCGCATGGAGGTGGTTGCGGAATCCACCACCTCCCGCTTCAGATACTTATCCACGGATGCCTGGCTCCGGGAATGGCCGACAACATGGAGACCCGGTTTGCCCTTGAAGCATAATGCCAAAGAGCCGCCCATCAAGCCTACGCCGAAAATCGTGATTTTGGTCATGGAGCCGCCTCCAATTCCGGAACTTCCGCCAATGTCTCTTCCAATGCTGCAATAAAGCCCTCGTTCTGTTGGCGGCTTCCTACGGTCACACGGATCATAGTGGGGAAGTCCAGCTTGTGTCCGCCGCGGATGATGTATCCTTTTCTCAGAAGTGAATCAAATACGTCGCCCGCAGGCCGGTTCAGCTCCACCATAATGAAATTGCCGTACGCAGGCAGCCAGGCCAGCCCCAACCGGTCAAACTCAGCCGTCAGATACTCCAGCCCCTCCCTGTTCCGCTCCTTGCACGCCTCTACAAAAGCCTGATCGGCCAATGCGGCTTTGGCGGCTACCTGGGCGAAACGAGTGGTATTGAAGGGCTCCCGCACCAGATTGATAGTCCGGATCACTTCGGGACGGCCGATGCCGTAGCCGATCCGCATGGAGGCCAAGCCGTAGATCTTGGAAAAGGTCCGCAGCAGGATCACATTGGCATGCTCCTCCAGCAGCTTCAAACCATCGTGATAATCCGGGCTGCCGACATATTCGGCATAGGCTTCATCCAGCACCACCAGGGCGGTGGAAGGCACTTTCTCCAGGAATGCCTTCAGCTCCCGGTGGGTAACCATGGTTCCTGTGGGATTATTAGGATTGCAGATCCAGATCAGCTTGGTCTTAGGAGTTACCTTGGCCAGCATGGCGTCCAGATCATAGGTATTGTTTTTGAGTGGAACCTCATGAATGACGGCATTCTCAATTTCAGCGTTATGCTTGTATTGTCCGAAGGTATGAGTGGACATCACCGTTTCGTCACCCGGCACCAGGTAGGCCCGTGCCAGCATGAGGATCACTTCGTCGGAGCCCGCCCCAAAAATAATCTGATCTGACCCCACTCCCCAGAATGCGGCCACCGCCTCTGTCAGTTCCACAGCACCCCCGTCGGGATAGAGGCTCATATGCTCCATCTCATGGATAAGCGCATCCTTAACGGCAGGAGACGAGCCAAAGGGATTTTCATTAGAGGCCAGCTTGGTCACCTCGGTTAATCCCAGCTCCCGTTTCACTTCTTCTATTGGCTTGCCGGGCTGGTAAACCGGCAAATGGACAATATTCGGCTTTGGCTGCATGTTGTTCAACACCCCGTCTTTTCATGGTCTGTATGCTTTTTGGGGAAGCCCGCCAAGCGGATCAGCTGTGAGCTTTCACCATCCCGGGCCTATCCCAATACACGGCAAGGCTTGTGACAAAAGGGGCCTTTTCGCGCTTTAAAGCAGGTATGCCTCTAATTGTCGCACAAGGCAGGCGTGAATGTAAATAGAAAATGTAAAGGATGGCCGTTGGGCCATAGAGGATTCTAACGGAAGCCAGCGTCCTTATTTGTCCCTAAAACGGGCATGCGAAATTCTTACGGAAGCAGGAGACGTTATTGTGGCAAAATGGCGCATACGGCCCTGGGTTTGGCCCCAATAGCGGCTCTCACCGCCGTTAGAATTTTGCAAGGCCCCATTTCGGCGAAATAGCGGCCTCTGCCGCCGTTAGCAGTGACGGCAGCCCCTCACCCTGGCATCCACCACTAACCGTGGACTTAACCGCCCTCCAGGCAAAAGCACAACAAGCCCCGGCCTCATCCCGGCCGGAGCATTTGTTAACCTTCACAATTTAACCCTTCAGCTCCTGCACAAACTCCCGGATGCGCCCTAGCCCCTGCTCCCGTGTGCCTGCCTCAGCCAGCAGTGCCTCCGCTTCACCTACCGTCCTCACAATGGCGCTGCCGACCACCACACCGTCGCAAACCTTGCCGAAGCGCTCCACCTGCTCCCGGCTGGAAATACCGAAGCCCACCGCCACCGGCAGATCCGTGGACCGCTTCACATCGGCGATAAAATCCTCTACCCCGCCGAAGAATTGGGTTCTGGTCCCGGTTACACCCAAGGAGGAGACACAATAGATGAAGCCTTGGGCTGTTTCGGTAATCCGCTTGATCCGTTCCTTGGAGGTGGGTGCCACAAGAGGAATTAGGTGGACGCCGTGGGCCTCACAAAGCCCCCGTACCTCCTCGTTCTCCTCGTAGGGCAAATCAGGAATAATGGCGCCGTGAATGTCATTTTCCGCCAGCAGCTGGAAGAACCGGTCGAAGCCCAGCTGCAGCACGGGATTGTAATACGTGAAAATGATAAAAGGCAGGCTGATCCCTTGTTTTCTGGCCCGTCCGGCCACCTGGATACAGTCAACAATGCTGACCTTGTGCCGGAGCGCCCGGGAGGAGGAGGCCTGAATAACCGGACCGTCCGCCAGCGGATCGGAATAGGGAACCCCCAGTTCCACAATATCCGCTCCTGCCCGCTCCAGCTCCCGGAGAATATCCACAGAGGTGTCCAGATCAGGGTCACCTACTGTAATAAACGGGATCAGCGTCAGCTTCCCTGCTGCCCGGTTTTGTTGAAACGCCGCATCAATCCCGTTCATTGCAAGCCGCCTCCCAGATACTTCATAATCGATTCCACGTCCTTATCGCCGCGGCCGGACAGACTGACGACAATAATCTCATCCTTCTTCATCCCCGGCGCCACCTTCATGGTTTGGGCGATGGCATGGGCGCTCTCCAACGCAGGAATCACGCCCTCCAGCCGGCTCAGCAGCTGCAAGGCCTCCAGCGCCTCCGCATCGGTAATCGGCACATATTCGGCTCTTCCCGTATCCTTCAGGTACGAATGCTCCGGCCCTACACCCGGGTAGTCCAAACCAGCGGAAATGGAGTGGGCCTCCACCACCTGTCCGAATTCATCCTGCAGCAGATAGCTTAAGGAGCCCTGGAATACCCCATGGCTGCCCTTGGACATGGTAGCGGCATGTTTGTCGGTATCCACGCCCTTCCCTGCGGCTTCAACACCCATCAGCCTCACGGATTCATCCTCCACGAAGGGATAGAATATCCCCATGGCGTTACTGCCGCCCCCTACGCACGCGATAACCAGATCGGGCAGACGTCCCTCCATCTCCTGAATCTGCGCTCTGGCTTCGTCGCCAATTACACGCTGGAAGTCGCGCACCATCATGGGATACGGATGGGGTCCGACCACACTGCCCAATATGTAGAAGGTATCCTCCACATTGCTCACCCAATAGCGAAGTGCCTCATTCCCCGCGTCCTTCAGTGTCCGGGAGCCTGAGGTCACCGGTACTACCTCGGAGCCCAGCAGATTCATCCGGAAAACATTCAGCTGCTGGCGCTTGGTGTCCTCTTCTCCCATAAACACCTTACATTCCATCCCCAGCAAAGCAGCAATGGTAGCGGTAGCCACACCGTGCTGGCCTGCCCCGGTTTCGGCGATGACCTTCTTTTTGCCCATCCGTTTGGCCAGAAGTCCCTGTCCGATAGTGTTGTTAATCTTATGCGCGCCGGTATGGTTCAGATCCTCACGCTTCAGATAAATCTTCGCGCCGCCCAGATGCTCCGTCAGCCGTTCCGCATAATACAAATTGGTAGGACGTCCGGAATAATGCTTCAACAGCCCGTTCAGCTCAGCAATAAACTCCGGGTCCTTGGAATATTTCTTGTAAGCCTCCTCCAGCTCAAGGAGGGCGTTCATTAAGGTTTCGGGGACATACCGTCCTCCGAATTTACCGAATCGGCCATATTGGTCAGGCACTTGTCCGATACTCATAATCGTTTCACCCTTTCCACGAAAATCCGGATCTTATCCGGGTCCTTCACACCTTCCGTCTCCACACCGCTGGACACATCCACGCCGTCGGGACCATAATCCGCCAACAGCTGTTTCACATTATCTCCATGAAGCCCTCCGGCAATGATCAGCCTGCGCCCCGCCTTGCGGGCCCAATCACGGACAGGGGGAATCGCCTGCCACGGAAACGTCCTGCCGCTGCCTCCACCTATGACGGGATCGAAGGTATCCAGCATAAACGCATCTGTATAAGGCACATAGGGCTCCAGTGTCTCCGTCAATCGGCCGGCCATAACCTCGGGCAGATCGCCCATTCCGCCTTCCCCTGACTCCGGTAAACTGGCTGCCTTAAAGATTCCTACACCGAAGCGTTCCTTCACCTCTTGGCAAAATAAAGGCGTTTCCTGTCCATGCAATTGTACAATGTCCAGAGGCGCCTCCGCCAACACAGCCTCCAATTCCTCCAGGGTGGGATTCACGAACACTCCCGCCGACAGGAACCCCCCCTGCTCCTGGAAGCCTTCCTCCCGGAGCAGCCGGATCAGACGGCCCGCTTCCTCCGGGCTGACCTGCCTTTTGCTTTTGGCGAAAACAAAGCCGATATGATCCACCGGCAGCCCCTTCATAGCCAGAAGGGTTTCCGGCGTACGGATCCCGCATATTTTGACCGTTGGCATAAGCTTACTTCACCTCTTATCTTCCGCGACAGGACCTAAGAGATCGATAACAGCCTGCCCTACATCAGCCTGCCGCATGAAGTGCTCACCGATGAGCACAGCCTTGGCACCCACACGCTGCAAGTAGCTGATTTCCTCAGGCCGTCCAATGCCGCTTTCGCTGACGACAGGAACTTCCTTGGGAACATACCGGATCAGCTCCTCTGTGGTGCGGATATCTGTCACGAAGGTATGCAGATTCCGGTTATTGATGCCGATAAGCGGAACACCCAGCTCTAGTGAACGCTCCAATTCAGGCCGGTCATGCACCTCGACCAATGCGTCCAGGCCAATGTCCTGGGCGATGGTAAGCAGCTCCTTCATCTCTTGGGGCTTCAGGATGGCGGCAATCAGGAGCACCGCATCCGCTCCCAGCAGCCGGGCTTCATAGACCTGGCGGTAATCGATGGTAAAATCCTTGCGCAGCAGCGGCAGCGCTACTGCTTCGCGGACGGCGCGCAGATAATCGTTACTTCCCTGGAAATAATCCTTGTCTGTCAACACGGAGATGCAATCGGCTCCGGCATCACGATAGGCCTCTGCCAGGCGCACAGGGTGAAAGTCCTCCCGGATGAGACCCTTGGAGGGGGATGCCTTCTTCACTTCAGCGATCAGCCCCATCGGCCTATTGCTGTTCCTGCCCGCTTTATCCGCAAACCCGAGGCAAGGAGCCATTCCGGCGATCTGTGCCTCCGCCTTGGACAAGGAAAAGACCGACTTCAACTGCTCTACTTCCTGCTTTTTGGTGGAGACAATCCGATCAAGAAACATGGCTCAGCTCCCCGGTATATTGTATAAGCTCTTGCAGCTTCTGGTAAGCACGTCCCGAATCAATGGCAGCGGCGGAGAGCTTGACTCCCTCCTGGAGGGTGGTGCAGCGTTCGGACACATAGAAGCAGGCGCCTGCATTGGCCAGCACCACATCCCGGTACGCCCCCCGTTCGCCGCGGAGCACGGACAGAATGATATCCGCATTGGTGGCGGCGTCCCCGCCGGCAATGGCTTCGATGCCCGACGCCCGCAGGCCCAGGTCATCCGGCGTCAGCTCGAAGGTGGATACCTCCCCGTTTTTCAGCTCGGTGATCCGTGTCGGTGCAGAAATGCTGATTTCGTCCAGCCCGTCGCGGCTGGCCACCACCATTCCCCGCTTCAGCCCCAGCTCCTTCAGCACATTGGCCATCAGCTCGGTTTTTTCCAGATCGAATACGCCCAGCAGCTGGCGGTCCGCCGAAGCCGGATTGGTCAAGGGTCCCAGCAGATTGAACACGGTACGGATGCCAATCTCCTTGCGCGGTACGGCGGCGTGTTTCATGGACTGATGGAATACCTGGGCGAACATGAAGCAGATGCCCAGCTTATCCAGACAGCGGGCCGCTCCCGCGTCATCCAATGCGATATTCACGCCCAGCGCTTCCAGCACATCCGCACTGCCGCTTTTGCTGGATGCCGCCCGGTTCCCGTGCTTCGCTACGCGGATGCCTCCCGCTGCCGCCACCAGCGCCGATGCGGTGGAGATATTGAAGGTATGTGCGCCGTCCCCGCCGGTCCCGCAGGTATCCAGCAGATTGGCGCTGTCCGTGGCCACTTTCCGGGCATACCGCCGCATGGACTGGGCAAAACCGGTGACCTCCTCGATGGTTTCGCCTTTGATCCGCAAGGCCGTCACCAAACTGCCGAATTGTGCCTGGCTGACCTGCCCTTCCATAATCTGTGCCATCACGGAGGCCGCCTGCTCGCGGTCCAGATGCCGGCCCTCCACCAGTTGGGCGATGCCCTGCTGAATAGTAAACGTCTCCACGTTCAATCCCCCTGTCACGAAATAACCTGGCCTTTAGACTCTGGCCGGATGTAACCCTCTATGCTTTTAGCCTCCGATAAAATAATCCCCGTTCACCGTAACCGCCGGCTCTGCTCCGAACACCGCCTCCGCTGTGCGGATGGCCTTCAACAGCGCCTTGGCCTTGTTTACCGTCTCCTCGTATTCCTTCTCGGGGACGGAATCCCAGACAATACCGGCGCCTGCTTGGACGTAGGCTTTGCCGTTTTTGAACACGACGGTGCGGATGGTGATGCAGGTGTCCAGATTACCGGAGAAGCCCAGATAGCCGATGGCTCCGGCGTAGCAGCCTCTCGCTTCATTTTCCAGCTCGGCGATAATCTCCATGGCCCTCAGCTTAGGCGCACCGGAGACGGTACCTGCCGGCATACAGGACAGAAAGGCGTCAAAGAAATCCTTATCCCGACGGATTCGTCCGGTCACGTTGGAGACGATGTGCATCACATGGGAATAACGCTCAATTTCCATGAAGGTGTTGCATTTGACGGTGCCGAATTCGGAGACCCGGCCCAGGTCGTTTCGGCCCAGATCCACCAGCATCAGATGCTCAGCCCGTTCCTTTTCGTCCGCGAGGAGGTCCCGTTCCAGCTCTTCGTCCTCCTCGGGAGTTGCTCCTCTTGGCCGGGTGCCGGCAATAGGCCGGGTTTCCACCTGCTCATCCTCCACCCGCACCAGCAGCTCGGGGGAAGTGCCGACGATCACCTCGTCATCCAGCTTCAGCACGTACATATATGGCGAAGGATTCATCGTCCGCAAAATCCGGTAAACCTGAAGAGGTTCCACGGCCGTTTCGATTTCGAAGCGCTGGGACAGCACCACCTGAAAAATATCCCCGGCCCGGATATAATCCTTGGCCGCCTCCACATTGGCGATGAATTTATCCTTGGTCACATTGGAGCGGATATCGCCCAGCTCCACATTGTCGGGTATGGGGCGGTGAATCATCCGGTTGGCCGGGACAGGCCGGGTCAGCTTGGTGATCAGCGCGTCAATTTTGGCACATGTTTCGTCGTAGGCCCGGATAATCTGGGCATCTGTCGCCCCCTCCGGGATATGAACATTGGAGATCACCTTCAGCTGCTGTTTAAAATGGTCAAAGGCGATGACTTGGTCACAGAACATGAAGTGGATATCGTCCATCTCCAGATCATCCAGCTTGTGCTTGGGCAGCCGTTCATAATATTGCAGGAGATCATAGCCGAAAAATCCGACGGCGCCTCCGGTGAACCGGGGCAGATCCGGTATGGATGGACTTCTATACGACCGGAGAAGGGATTTCAGCACCTCCACCGGTTTTTGCTCCTCGTAGCGGGTTGATTCCTTGCCGTTCTGAATTTCGGTAATCCCGTTTTTCGCTTTTACCAACAGGAACGGATCGGTTCCAATAAAGGAGTAGCGGGCCCACTTGACTCCACCTTCCACACTTTCCAACAGGAACGCACGCTTTTCGTTATAAAATTGCTGAAACACCCGGATCGGCGTTTCCGTATCGGCCAGTAAATGGCGGACAACGGGAATCAGATTATATTCCCGCGCCAGGCGGATCACCTCTCCGACGTTAGGTGAGTACATGGGCACCTTCTCCTTTCCTTTTTTGTCCCCCAAAAGTGAAGTTCAGCTCTGCAGCCTATTCCGATTACTTTTGGGGGAGCCCCCGAAAAAATATGCAAAAAAGCCCCTACTTTGGAAGTAGAGGCTGCCGAGTCGTTATGGAAGAAATGAGTCCAATAGGGAATAAGCACCCTGGTTGCGGCTAATGCGGCAAACAAGGAATGCGGCAAGAGACACCGGTACGCTTCCTGCGCCCCCGGCCTTCTCGGCTCTGCTTCACTCGGCTCAACTCTTCCAACTTGCTCTCTGGCTTGGCATCTACTGCCCTCAACTGACTCTCATTGCTTGTTATCCACTATACCCCATGCTCCCGTTCCCGTCAATAGACAATGGATAGCCGCAAATTTATGGACAGACCCGTTGCCCGTAGGCATAACTCACTTCCACTTTACCCTATCCGGCTATATCCGGCCGCAATACCCTGGCTTCATTCAGGTAGACATGACGGATTTCCTTCTGGGCTTTGTCCGTATTCACATGCACCATCAGCCGGATGCACTTGGGCAGGCTGGGTTTAACGGGTATTTCCAGAGAACACATCAGAGGCACCAGCTCCCATCCTTCCATTTGGCGGATAGCCTTGGCGGGAAAAGCAGCGGTCAGATCCTCCGTTGTAGTGACAAACACACTGCAGATATCCTCCGGGTCCACGTGGTTATCCTCCACGATCCGAAGCAGCAGGTCCGAGGTGGCCTGCAGGATTTCCGGCTCATTATCAAAAGCGACTGTAGTTGCGCCGCGTATGCCGCGTACTGTCATGGATTATTCTCCTCCTTTAAGCTCATCCACTACGGCACGCACCATATCCGCCGAAACCGAGCTGTCAATCTTGACCTTGCCGATGGCTGTTGGCACGATGTAGACCATTTTGCCGTCACGGAATTTCTTGTCGTGCTGCATCGCGGACATAATGTCATCCGTGCTGAAAGCCGCGTCGATCACCACAGGTAATTGGAACTTCTTCATAAGCGCCTTGGTGACGGTATGAATGTCCCCGGGGTACCCCATCTTACCCGCAAGACGGGCCGCCCCCACCATTCCAATGGAGATTGCCTCCCCATGGGTCAGCTCGCCATAACCGGCTACTGCCTCCAATGCATGACCCAGCGTGTGGCCCAGATTCAGGATCGCCCGCAGCCCGTTCTCCTTCTCGTCCTCGGATACTACCTGCGCCTTTACCTTGCAGCCGAAGTACAGCGCCTCACCCAACGCTTCCAAATCCAGACTCAGCAGCCTGCCGGCATTTTCATTGCACCAGGAGGTAAAGTCCTCATCCCAAATCAGGCCATGCTTGACTACCTCCGCCAGACCGGAGCGGACATCCCGCGGGGGCAGGGTCAACAGCAGCTTGGTGTCATAAATGACAATCTCCGGCTGATAAAAAGCCCCGATAACATTCTTGGCCTTGGGATGATTAACGGCAACCTTCCCGCCAACACTACTGTCATGGGCCAAAATGGTGGTAGGCACCTGCACGAAACGGACTCCGCGCATGTAACTGGCCGCTGCAAACCCGCACAAATCCCCGATAACTCCTCCGCCCAAAGCGATAAACACCGAATTCCGGTCCAGCCCTGTGTCCAATGCGGTGCCGATAATGTCCTGAAGTACAGCCAGCGACTTGGTGGCTTCACCCGCCTCCGCGATGTATGTGCCGACCTTGTAGCCGGATTGGCCCAACAGTCCAACAATCCGGTCCAGGTGCAGCGCCGCTACATTCCGGTCGGTCACAATCAAGAGAGAGGTACCCGGTTTGATCCCCCTGTCCGCCAAGAGGCTTCCGATGGAAGACGTCACATCCTCGCCGATATGGATGGAATAGCTGCGCTCTCCAAGGTCCACGTTCAGAATTTTGGTCTCCATGACTCAGTACTCCTTCACCTGTTCCAGGTAGCTTGTATAATTGCGGCGAATTTCCTCAATGGAATCCCCGCCGAATTTCTCCATAAACGCCTGGGCCACCACCCATGCCACCACGTTCTCCATAATAACGCCTGCAGCAGGCACGGCGCAGGTATCGGAGCGTTCAATCTGGGCGGTAAAGACTTCCTTGGTGTCGATGTCTACACTAGGCAGCGCTTTGTAGAGTGTTGCGATGGGCTTCATAACTCCACGCACCACAATGGGTTCACCTGTGGTCATCCCGCCCTCCAGGCCTCCCGCCCGATTGGTTCTGCGGTTAAAGCCTTCTTCCTCCGAATACAGAATCTCGTCATGGAGCTTGGAGCCTTTGGTGGACGCGGCTTCGAACCCGATGCCAAACTCCACACCCTTGAAGGCCTGGATGGATACAACCGCCTGGGCAATACGGCCATCCAGCTTCCGGTCCCATTGCACATGGCTGCCGAGGCCTACGGGCACACCCTCCACAATAACCTCCACAATTCCACCCAGGGTATCCCCCTCGGACTTGGCTTGGTCGATGGCGGCCATCATTCTGGCTTCCGCCCCTTTATCCGTCACGCGGACCGGGGATTCCTCTGTCAGCTGGATCAGTTCATCCAGCGGCAGATCCTGGCGCACCGCCTCCACCTCGCCGATACGGATCACCTGGCCGGCCACCTTGATGCCGAATTCCGCAAGGAAGGCCCGGGCAATCGCACCCACCGCAACCCTCACGGTTGTTTCGCGAGCACTGGAGCGTTCGAGAATATTGCGCAGGTCCCGCTGATTATATTTCAAACCGCCGTTCAGATCCGCATGTCCGGGACGCGGACGGTTCACCCGCCGTTTGCCTTCGTTCTCTTCCTCCACCGGCTCCACACTCATCACCTTGGTCCAGTGGGCCCAGTCCTTGTTTTCCACCACAAGGGCAACCGGAGCTCCGGTGGTTTTGCCATGGCGGACACCGCCGACAATGTTCACCGTGTCCTTTTCAATCTGCATCCGCAAGCCCCGGCCGTATCCTTTTTGCCTGCGGGCCAGCTGGTTATTAATCTCCTCCGCCAATACGTTCAGATTGCTGGGGAGGCCTTCGATAATCGCCGTCAACTGCGGTCCGTGGGTTTCGCCTGCCGTCAAATATCTCATGAGCAATTCTCCTCTATTTTCTGTATCGCTTTAAAGCGTGTTATCAAATCCGCGTTTTACTTTAGCGCTTTTATGCACTAACTTATGGGTTATTATAGTACAGATCCGGCGGTTTGACAATCCCTTGCTCCACTTCATATTTGCTGGGAGGAGCTTTGGAGGTTATCTAGGCATTGGAGGTATAAACCTCCGGAGGTGGCGGATACCCTCGTACACAGGTGGACCAGGCTAACGGCGGCCACAGCCCTTATTTCGGCCAAATCGCACCTTTGGAAATTCTCACGGCGGCCAGCGCCGCTATTCGTCTCTTTTTACCCCTTAAACAGGCCAAACTCCACTAATAGCGGCGCTCACTTCCGTTAGAATCTCGAACTGCCGATTTCGAGGCAAATAGCGGCTCTGGCTTCCGTTAGAATCAGCCATAGCGGCTGCCGGTCATCTCTGTCGGTCATCGTCAATGACACGGCAGTAAGCCGCAGGCCGCAGTCAAGCCATTATCACCATCGATCACCGCTGCTCCCACTTGAAGCAGCACCCGTCCATCGCTATCGGAACTAAGAAACCCTTAGCGAGCAAAAACAGGCTGTTTGCTATTTTTACGGAACTCAGCGACTCTTAGAACCGTTTTCCGCCGCATATCCCGTTGCAAACCGCCTCTAAGAGTCGGAGAGTTCCGTTACACACCGGCAATGCGACTTTTTAACGTTTAAGGTCGGCTGAGTTCCGTTAAAAATGGAACCTACCTCCTCCAGGCAAATTTCCACATGATATTTTGCAAACATTCACCAGATTCGCGCTTTAATCGAGTACACTTTCACCTGCTGCTCTCCAATAACACTTCTAACAGCTGAACCCGCTTATTTACTGTAGTAATACCATTTAATAATGGTCCAACAACACGATAGAGTGCAGCCTGCAGCATACAGCAATCAAATGTTACTTTATCCACTTCCTCCGAATATACCTTAGCCCAAGTGTGAAGAGAAGCTGCTGACTCCTCATGCCATAATACATTCCAGTATAAAAATTGACAGAGCCCATACATCTCAGGTGCAATTTGTGGAGTGAAATCGATTATAGACGCAACCATATTCCCACGCATCAGAAAGTTATCTGCACCTAAATCACCGTGAATGAGCTGCTTGGGCAACTTTGTGATCAAATCCCTGATCTTGGATAACCTTGCTGTTGCTTCTGCAATAGAAGGAGAAACTGAAAAAATTCCGGTATCCGGTAATTTATCCAAAAGAAACTCCAATGATTGAGCATCGTCCCAAGCATTCTGTCTTTCCAATTTAACATCGTTAATCGGAAAGCTTCGCAATGCTTCAAAATATTTTTTTATATATTTAATTGCCTGTATAGTTTGTACTTCGGAAAAAACCTTACAAGTGTCCCCAGCTCTCCATTCATATAGAACTATCCGCTCACTACGGGCTACAATATGGCTTTGCTTGAGTCCGGCAGATTCTAGAAGCGGTAAAACCTTTTCGTACAAATCCAGAAAATCCTGCCGTTCTCCCGCCTTAGCAATATAACACCCCGTTTGGGTTTGAACAAAAGAGGTCACTCCGTTTCCGCTTTCAGTGGGGATAATATTCAGTACCTTTTCACCCAACTGCCCCTCAATCCATCTATACATTCCAGTCCCCTCCCCATCCTCCGCAACAAAACAAAAAACCGGCTGCAAGGAATCAATCCCTGCAGCCGGTCTTTTATGCCGCGCTACACCAGTGGAACAGAAGATGAAGCCGGATCCTTCCGCATCCGTACCTCCTGCAGCTCGGGATCGTTCATCATGCCGGTAAGCTGAGACAAATCGATGCCCAATATCTGCGCACATTCCTGCATGGTAATAAACCCGCGGCGGTAAGCTGTAATCACCTTCCGCTTATCCATCTCGACGGCCCCCTCAAGCATTTCTGGAAGTCAAGCCGCTTCCTCTTGGTTGCGTCTGGAGTCATTGGAAAAAGCGGCTTATGTGTATAGTATAGGAAAAGCTGGGAACCCTTATACTCCCCTTTACTTTTTCCTGTAGAAGAATGTATCTGCAGGCTCCATATTATACTGGCCCGGCGAGAAAATCTGCTCCGTGCTGCCGACAAACAGGATTCCGCCCGGCTTCAGCGCCTTGGCAAACTTGTGGTACAGCAGATGCTTGGCCTCTTCCGTAAAATAGATCATCACATTGCGGCAAACGATCAGATCGAAGCCTTCCTCAAACTGGTCCACCAATAAATTCTGCTTTTGGAACCGGATCATGCGCTTCAGCTCATCCGTCACACAAAAGGTCAGCTGGTCCTGCCGGAAGTACTTCTTGAGGTATGTGGCAGGCACATCCCGGATGGAACGGTCCGGATAAACCCCTTTTTTGGCCTTCTCCAGCGCTCCCTCATCTATATCCGTGGCCAGCAGCTGAATATCCATCCCTTTGCCTTGCTCCGCCAGAATCATCGCCAGGGTATACGGCTCTTCGCCGGTGGAGCAGGCCGCACTCCATACCTTGGGGCGTCTGGTGGCCTTCAGCATCTCCGGCACAAATTGCTTCTCCAGAATCTCCCACCGGTTCGGATTGCGCCAGAATTCAGAGACGTTGATGGTCATTCTGTCCAAAAATTCATAGAACAGGTTCTTGTCCTTCATCATGGCGTCGAAAAAATCCGCAAAGGTTTTATAGCCCTTTTTTTCACGCAGAGTGGTGAGACGCCGTTTCATTTGCGCTTCTTTGTATTGGGATAAATCAATTGCGGTAAAATCCTTAACCTTTTTAATAAAGAGGGCAAAATCCTTGTCTTCCATCGTCTATTTTCCTCCCGGGTCGGCATGCGCTAGGAAGTCTTCCCTTCGAGACCCACAGCTGATGCTTACGATGCTAGTTCTCTTTCTTCAACCGCCGGACGGGCACTTCGCATAATTGTGTTCGGCTCCGCTATTTATTCCATGCGTTTGCGCCAAACTCCTTCTTCCACCGACAAAAAATCCATGCATTTGGGGCCAAATGCAAACAAAAACACCCGGATTCCAGGAATCCAGGTGTCCGCAGCATGATAGCGCTTAAATCCATCTGCTGTTTGCCCGCTCATAGGTAACGAGCTCCTCCGGAAGGAAGAAGTTGCTGATTTCCCTCACCGCCGCCTCCGGAGAATCGGAGCCGTGGATCAGGTTCATGCCCGTATGTATCGAAAAATCGCCCCGTATGGTACCGGGAACTGCATCCACCGCCTTGGTTTTACCCATCATCAGCCGCGAAAGGGTGACAATATCATCCCCCTGCCATACCATGGCAAACACCGGTCCGGAGGTGATAAAATCCACCAATTCCCCGTAAAACGGTTTTTCCCGGTGCTCCGCATAATGAAATTCCGCCTGCTCCTTCGAGACAATCAACAGCTTGGCGGCGATAAGTTGAAACCCTTTCATTTCAAAGCGCTTCACAATTTCTCCGATTAATCCGCGTTGCACACCATCGGGCTTCACCATCAAGAATGTCTTATCCAACTGTCATCACCTCAGTTTATGTATGACGAAAATCACATGACTAGTGTACTCTATATAAGTATGATTCGCAAATGCAAACGATGCTTATGTATCGGAGCGGCACCTAACGTAAATCCTTCGTTTTCTTCGTCAAAACACAGCGGGATCAGGAGTAGCTTCTAATACGAGCGGTTGCCCACAAAATGGGCGATACGGATCAGATCATCCTTATGGCGGCCTGCAGGGAGCGGAGCCAGCACCTGAATGGCCTTTTGGATATAACGCTCAGCCAAGGCTTCAGCACACTGCACCCCCCGGCTGGTCAGCACCAGCTCCAAAAAGCGGCTGATATCCGTCTGTCCATCGGCGGCTTGGATGCGCTCAATCTCCGTCAGGAGCTCCACATTCAAATTTTCCTCCCGGAGGGCGTAGATGACCGGCAGGGTAATATTGCCCTGACGGATATCACTTCCCGGCGGTTTGCCAATCTGCTCTTCCGTCCCGCTTAAATCCAGCACATCATCTCTGATCTGGAAGGCCATACCGACATAATAGCCATATTGGTACAGCTTGGAGCTGATCACATCTCCGGCTTCCGCCGCTAATGCCCCCAATTGGCAGCTTACTGCGATAAGCAGGGCCGTTTTCCGCTTAATGCGGAGCAGATAATCCCTTACCCGCTGGCCCGAATGGAAAAACAGCCGGATCTGCTCCATTTCACCAATGCTCATCTCTACCAAGGCGGAGGACATGGAGCGGTGGATCCGGGGATCGGGCAACTGGGTAATCACCTCTAAAGCCCGGGCAAAAATGTAATCCCCCGTATACATGGCCACCCGGTTATCCCATTTGGCCCTGACAGTGGGCTGGCCGCGGCGGGTATCCGCATCGTCAATAACATCGTCATGGACCAGCGAAGCCATGTGGATCAGTTCCATGGAAACCGCAATGTTCTTCAGCTTGTCCATGTCGTAGCGCCCGAACTGGCCGGACAGCAGGACAAATACAGGACGCAGCCGCTTGCCGCCCGCTTTAAGCAGATGCAGGGAGGTTTCACTAAGTTGGACATGATCCGAACGGACGGAACGGTCCAGCTCTTTTTCAATGTGGTTCAGATCTTTTTTTAAGCGGGCATAAATGTCGACTATTTTCATTCCTTCACCTGCATTAAGGTATTTTCCTTCCAGATCCGGATAGTTGGCTGCTTGTCCAGCAGGCCAAGCTCCGCAGCCAGCTTGAAATACAGCGACAATCCCTTCCATTGGGGCTCCGCAAAGTCGTAGGTCAGCTGGCGGAAGTACCCGTCCCAATAAGCCTCGGTTCCCCCGATTGAAGTAACGGCCAGACTGATCATGCCGCTGGCATCCTTCAAGCCCTTCTCCTTGCTTTCCACGAAGGATTCGTACACCTCGCGGACCAGCTCCGGATACGCGTTCACTGCATCCTCCCGGATGGCCCAGACAGCGAAGGACATCCAATGCCCCGTCAGCCGGTTCCATTCCTGACCCAAGTCGGTTACCTGGTAACCGTGGTCCAGCCAGCCTGCCCGGATGGCGTCATCCCCGATAAGCAGGGCGCCGTCGGCTTCCTGCATCATGGCGTCCAGATTGGGCGGGGAGGAAAAATAAGACGGTGTCCCTTTATAATAATGCTCCAGGATGATCTTTAGCAAATTTACGGAGGTAGCCGAGGTATTCACCAGGGCAATCCGGCCGTTGGCTATCTCGGCCAGCGGCTTCCGGTGGAACAGCAGGATGGAGTTCACCGGACCCCAGGCGCTGACGGACAGGTCCGGCAGCAGCACATATTCATTGGCATGCTCGCCGTAGGCAAAGCTGGATATGGGTCCCATGGCTACCGTCCCCTCTGCCATAGCCCGGTTCAAGCTGGCAGGAACCTGACGGAGCAGTTCCACACGTCCGGTGAATCGGTGTTCAGGAAAGTGATGAAAAATCGGCCACACATTGGTGTAATCAATCCGGCCGATCCGTATCGGATATGGATTCATTCGTATGCGCTCCCCATCTTGTATACATATCATGCTCGACATCCATCATATCCAGTATTTTCCCAACCAGGAAGCGGACGATATCCTCCAGGCTCCGGGGCTGGTGGTAAAAGCCCGGCATGGCAGGAATAATCTTTACTCCGCTCCGGGCAAGAATTAGCATATTTTCCAAATGAATCGCATGCAAGGGTGTTTCCCGCGGAACCAGAAGGAGGGGTCTGCCCTCCTTCAGTACCACATCCGCCGCACGCTCCAGCAGATTGTCGGAAGCCCCCCTCGCAACGGCGGACAAGGTCCCCATGGAGCAAGGAACGATGACCATACCGGATGTGAGAAAGGAGCCGCTGGCTACGGACGCTCCCACATCCCGTAGCGGATGAAGGGTAAGCAGGCCTTCCGCCGGGTCCAGCTGTTTTCTGAGCTCGGCTGTGCGGTCTGAGGTTTCCCAGCCTAACTCGTCCTTCAACACCCGCCACCCCGCATCCGTTACAATCAGATGCACGGGAATCCGCTGCCGGAGCAGCTCGCGGCACAGCTCCACGCCGTAAATCACACCACTTGCCCCCGTTATACCGACGATCCAGGGCTTCCTGGCCTTTGACATCAATGCACCACCATATCAAATAAGGTAAATACGAATACCAGCATGCTCAGAATGCCGTTCATCGTGAAGAACGCCGTATCCAGCTTGCTCAGGTCATGAGGCTTCACCAGGTGGTGCTCATAATACAGGATTACATAAGCAATAATGAGTCCCGCAAAAAATACCCAGCTTAAATCCGTGATCAGGTACAGGGCCGCAAAACCGACTGCAGTCATCACATGCAGCGCTCTGGAGATAATCAGAGCCTTGGCAATCCCGAATCGCGCAGGAATGGAATACAGCCCTGCAGAACGGTCATACTCCACATCCTGGCAGGCATAGATAACATCAAATCCAGCGGTCCAGCATGCAACCGTCAAATAAAACACAATGGAGATCCAGTCAATCCGTCCGGTCACCGCCACCCAGCCGCCCAGCGGCGCAAGCGCAATGGTTAACCCTAGGATAATGTGGCACAGCCAGGTAAAGCGTTTGGTATAAGAATAAAAGACCAGGAAAAACACAGCGATAGGAAGCAGTTTGACACATAAGGGGTTCAGCTGGGAGCTGGCCCAGATTAATAAAGCGAATGAGGCCACAATAAACAGGATGACTTCTGCCGAGCTGATGAGACCCGCGGGTATAGCGCGGTTTTTCGTTCTGGGATTTCGTGCATCGATAGCCTTGTCAATGACCCGGTTCAGGCTCATGGCAGCCGTTCGGGCTCCCACCATAGCCAGGGTCACCCAACCGATCTGGCTCCAGGAGGGCAGATGCCCGTTCACCGTCATCGAACCCAGCAGGGCACCCATATAAGCAAAGGGTAAAGCGAACAC
The DNA here is from genome assembly GCA_023393235.1 of Bacillota bacterium. Taxonomy (GTDB): domain Bacteria; phylum Bacillota; class Bacilli; order Paenibacillales; family NBRC-103111; genus Paenibacillus_AR. Next base: position 42,557 of record JAEWMH010000164.1, read on the forward strand.
CGTATGTTCAAACTTAATCATTTCCAAGAAAATCTTGATTTTATTCCACATGCACCACGCCCTCCTTCTCCTGCCGGGGTTTGATCCCCAGATGCAGGGCGGCTATGCCGCCTGTGAAGGGTCTTGCTTCCACCCGCTCCAGGCCGCAATCCCTGAATATCCGGGCCAATTCTTTATGATCGGGAAACGTGATCAATGATTCCGGCAGCCACTTGTATTGCTCGTACCGCTTCGCCAGCAGGCGCCCCAGCACAGGAAGGATGCGCTGGAAGTAAAAATAGTAAATGGACTTGAAGGGCTGCCAGGTAGGCTTGGACAATTCCAGTGAAACCACCATCCCGCCGGGTTTCACCACCCGCCGCATTTCCTCAATCACCCTCACCAGATCAGGCACATTGCGGAGCGCAAAGCCGATGGTGGCATAGTCGAAGGTATTATCCGGGAACGGAAGCTCCATGGCGTTGCCTTCCATCAGCTCGATCTGATTCTCCAGCCCCTCATCCCGGACCTTAACTCTCCCCCGCTCCAGCATATTGCGGCTGAAGTCAAGCCCGACAATCTGTCCGGAGCCGCTGGCCTGGGCCATGGAGATGGTCCAGTCACAGGTGCCGCAGCACAGGTCGATAGCCGTATCCCCCGGCTTCATGGCCATCCGTTTCATGGTTCGCTTACGCCAAGCCTTATGCCGTCTGAAGCTCAACACATCATTCATCAGATCGTACTTGGGGGCGATACTCTCAAAGACCTCATGCACAAATTTTTCCTTGGATTGGGTGGAATTCATCCGCTAGTCACCTCATCGCTCCTCCAGCAGCCGGCGGCTGCCGCACCATTCGGAAGAAAGGATCTCCGATTTGCAGCAGCTCCTGCATCAGTCTGTCCGAATCCAGTTGTTTCGCTTTTTCGTATAGGTGCCCCACTTGCTCGTCCAGCAGCTGCAGAAGCTGTTCCTTGATCCGGCATTTCTGCATCAGACCGTTGATCTGCTCCTGCCTGTCCGCGGAGGACTCCAATTCCACGAGGATTTCCCCGTAGCCCTGCTCTCTCATCCGCCAGAATGCCCAGCTTTCCCGGAACCGCTCCGGATTGCCAAGCTGGTCCAGCTCGTCCGCAAGCAGCTCGCAGCGGGCGAAGCATTCAAGAATGTCCTGCCATGCTTTGCCCAGGCTATTCTTCATGAGATGGTCGAACCGGGCGAAAAGCTGTGCGCGGATACCCGCCATCCGCTGAAGATATTCGTCCGCAGTCAGCTTCAACTGCCGGATGCGGGCATACAGCGTCATTTTGAGCCGGTTGACCTCGCATATGGAACCTGCAATATGCTCCACCATGCCGATCTCCCCGGCTTCTGACAGAAGATGATAATATCCCGAACTGAAATAATCGCCCGCCAATACCTTTAACTGGCGGGAACGGACAGCCTTCTTTTCTTTCACCTGATTGGACATGGATACCATTTCGTGGATATCGATGCCCATTTGAACCAGAGATACGGCCAGCGTCAAGCTTTCTGCCGATTTCCCCGCATTGCCGGATTCCTGAAGAAAGGCCAACAAAAGCCTGGAGCGCGCCTCCGGAAAAGCAGGCACTTCCGTGTGAAGCCGGATCATATCGTACTGTGTATATTGCTTTGCCAACTCGGGCAGGTGAAATAAACTCATCCGGTTGCCTCCGAACATGATGAAAATCACACTCAAATCTACAGCATTTAATTATAGCATAACCTGCAATTGACCGCACGATTTCGTGAATATTTTGTGGCGGCAATCAGTTTTGTTTCATCCAGAGAGGGGTGTAGCTGAAATTCCCCTGCTTTTCCAGCTCACTTTTGAAGAGAGCCACGGGGCTGTCCGCAGGCAGCAGTTCCCTGTTCCATTGGCTCCGTTTGGCCTCCATGGCAAGCAGAAGCTCCTTAGAGTGCCTGTCGCTGCCGTTCTGCTGCAGCACCCGCACCAGCAGATGGTTCACATTGGCAGTGGAATTCCAGGAGAAGCTGCATAGCCCATACAAATCATGATAGACGAATCTTTCCCCGCTCACACCCTTCGGCAAAAAAAGATCCACCGACAGCACACCATGCTGCAGATTGGCGCTGGCAATCTCCAGATCCAGCGGTACCGAGGCAAGCGCGTCCACCAAATTGGTTTCCGTCAGATAACCGGCGCCCCCCGGTTGGAAGACCGGATCCGCCTGTGAGCTTCCTTGGGGCAGCCAGGACAGTCCCCAGGCGATCCCCAGTGACACTAGCAGTGCCGCGGCCAAACGCGCAGCAAGCTTCATTGTTTATCAACTCCAGCCGCCGGAACCAAGGCCCGGCCGATTCATATTCCCCCTTTCCATTGTACAAAAGAAAAAAGCAGGCTATGCCTGCTTATTCCGATATTCTTATTCTTCCGTATCAACTACTCCATATTTGGTCCAAATGATTGCTTTGCCCCGGACCTTCACGGCAGAGGTATGATCGGTGAACTGGGCGATCATGACTTCCCCTTTGTCCAGCTTTTCCGTATGGTGAAAGCGGGTGTCCTGTCCTCTGGTTAACCCGATGACGTGCACCCCGTTATCCTTGGCCTTCACAACAAAATATTCTCCGCTCTGCGCCTGCTCCTTGTCCATCTGCTTGGACCTCCTCTAAAAGCTTCCTACCTCTATGATGCTAGATTGTCCCTCTCCTGTCAAACCCCGGAGAAAAGAAAAAAGACACCGCAGTTAACGATGTCTTTCTTCACATGGTCGGAGTAACACGATTTGAACGTGCGACCTCACCCACCCCAAGGGTGCGCGCTACCAGGCTGCGCTATACCCCGATACCTTAAGTCAACAAAAACGATTATATTCGTTTTTTAACCATTTGTAAAGTGTTCCAGAAAAAAATGCGATAAACCCGTAATTGGAAGCAAATTAAACCAATCGGGTAAAAGAAAAAAGACATCGCAATTGACGATGTCTTCTTCACATGGTCGGAGTAACACGATTTGAACGTGCGACCTCACCCACCCCAAGGGTGCGCGCTACCAGGCTGCGCTATACCCCGATACCTATAAGCGCCCGCCATTTCCCGGCGGCAAAAATGAGTTTACCCTATTTTGCAAGGTGTGTCAACCTTTTCGATATCACTTTTTTAAAGTCAGACAATTCAGGACAAATCAGACTTTTCCGTCGAAGAAGCTCCGCGGAGTCCGGTTGGGCATCAAAAAAGCCGAAGAATCCGATAATCAGATTCCGCGGCCTGTCGTTTTTCCGTATAAGCATCTATGTACGAGAGATTATTGTACACCGTCTCTCAGAGCTTTGCCGGGTTTGAAGGAAGTCACCTTGCTTGCGGGAATGTCGATTTCCTTGCCAGTTTGCGGGTTTCTGCCCTTGCGAGCGGAACGCTCACGAACCTCAAAGTTACCAAATCCAACAAGCTGAACTTTGTCGCCACCTTGCAGCGCTTCGGTGATGGCCTCGAATACCGCTTCGACAGCTTTCGTAGCGTCCTTCTTGGACAGTTCGGAGCTTTCTGCAACCTTGGCGATCAAATCGGATTTATTCATGCATATTCACCTCCCCCCGGTATATTACATGTGTTTACCGATTCTTTCGGAATTATACTTGTCCATTGGATAAAAACGAACAAATTTATAGTAATACACCGTCGGCCCAATTTCAAGTCGATAAATGAAGTTTTCCCTTTCGGATACGACAAATTGCGTGTATTGGAGCATAAATAGGAAAAAAGCCCCAGCCTGCGGACGGTCGTTCCACAGGCAGGAGCTTTATAGAGGGGGAAGCTTGTGATCAGAGTATAATGGCGATCAGACCGCCGGAGCCTTCGTTGATGATCCGGCCCAGGGTTTCCTGGAGCTTGTAGCGGGCATTGTCGGGCATCATGGCCAGCTTGCCCTGGATGCCCTCGCGGACGATGGAGTGGAGCGACCGTCCGAAGATATCGGATTCCCAGATCTTCAGCGGATTCTCTTCGAAGTCCTGCATCAGATAGCGGACCAGTTCCTCGCTTTGCTTCTCCGTTCCAATGATAGGGCAGAATTCCGATTCCACGTCTACCCGGATCATATGTACCGAAGGGGCGGTGGCTTTCAGGCGCACACCGAACCGGGAGCCTTGGCGGATCAGCTCCGGCTCATCCAGCGCCATTTCGGCCAGAGTAGGCGGCGCAATGCCGTAGCCGGTGGTTTTGACCATTTCCAGGGCCTCTGCGAACTGGTCATATTCCCGCTTGGCATGGGTAAAGTCCTGCATCAGCTGCAGCAGATGGTCCTTGCCGCGGATTTCCACACCGACTACTTCCTGGAGGATATGGTCATACAGCTCATCCGGGGCGAACAGATCAATCTCGGCCACACCCTGGCCCATATTCATATCCGCCAAAGCGGCGCGTTCGATAAAGTCATACGCTCCGAATTGGCCTACCACACGGTCCACATCCCGCAGCCTGCGGATATCCTGTACGGTGTCACGGACGGAGGATTCGAACTCCGTACGCAGCCAGTGCTTCTCGTTTAACACCATCACCCAGCTGGGCAGGTTAACGTTCACCTCATGCACGGGGAATTCATAGAGCACCTCGCGCAGCACGGACAGCACGTCATCTTCACCCATGGTGGCGGCGGACAAGGCCATAACCGGTATATCATATTTGGCGGACAGCTCGGCACGGAGCTCTTGAGCCGGTTCGCTGTCAGGCTTCATCGTGTTGATGACCAGAATAAACGGCTTGCCGACTTCCTTCAGCTCGGCCACCACCCGCTCTTCCGCCTCCACATAGGAGGAACGCGGAATTTCGGCGATGCTGCCGTCTGTGGTAATAACGACGCCAAGGGTGGAATGCTCCTGGATCACCTTGCGGGTGCCGATTTCGGCAGCCTCCTGGAAGGGGATCGGCTCATCGAACCAGGGTGTGGAGATCATCCGGGGACCGGCTTCATCCTCATAGCCCTTGGCCCCTTGTACGGCATAGCCGACGCAATCCACCAGCCGGACATTCACGTTCAAGCCTTCGCCAACCGAAATTTGAACCGCATTGTTGGGAACAAATTTGGGCTCGGTCGTCATAATGGTGCGGCCGGCGGCGCTTTGCGGCAGCTCATCCACCGCTCTCACCCGATCCGACTCGTTCTTGATGTTGGGGATAACCACCGATTCCATAAACCGCTTGATGAAGGTGGATTTCCCTGTCCGTACCGCTCCGACCACCCCGAGATAGATGTCTCCGCCGGTGCGTTCGGCAATGTCCTTAATGATATCGACTCGTTCCAACATGATCCCCTCCTGAATTCCTTCAAAATGTAGTACACCAAGCGCCGGAGCATCCCGCCGATCCGTTTCTCCTGCCCTTCCTGTACCCGAAAAAGATGACTGATGTGCACCGCATTGGAAGCCACACTCGTACCATCTTTTGGACTAGTAAAAATATATGTGTACAGCCCCGGAATATGACAGAGAATTCTATAGTAAAATTCCCGGGAGTGTGCCCACTGTCCAATCCGGCTTTCCGCAAGGTATGCGAAAAGCTTCCCCGATTTATGATATATGAGCGGTCTGCATGGCTTATGCATGCCCCCTGCATCTAAAAAACAGCCTGAACGCAAAAAAAAGCTGCCGCAGCAGCTCCATGTTTGTCCTTACCACAAATCCTCTTCCTCCTGCTGCCGCTTCAGCTGTGCTCTTATAGCCGCTTTAAGAGGGTCCTCCGGCAATTCTACGGTAACCACCCCCGTCACCCTGGCCTGGCAGGCAAAACGGTAGCCCTGGGCCTCCAGAGCCCCCAGCTTGGCCTTCTCCGCTTGCTTCGGCTCGGTAAGCCCTTCCACCCCGCCGACAACCCGTACCTTGCACATCAGGCAGCTTAAACCGCCGCTGCACCTGGTTCTGACCGCCACCTTGGCTTGTCTTGCCGCCTCCAGCAGCGTCAATCCCGCACGGACGTTTACCTTCTTCCCATCCGGCAAAAACTCTACCTCCGGCATGAGGCATCTCCCCTTTCTATCTCTTTCAAATGATGCATGCTATCATCATACCATCCGAGGGAAAAACAGAAAAATCCTCTCACGCAAAAAGACCGCCCGGAGGCGGCCTTTGGGGATAAAAGAAGAGCAAAATATTATTTTTTGCCGCCCATCATCATTTTCATGAGGGCTTCCATATTGTTGGGATTCAGATTGCTGCCCTTAACTGCCTTCACAATCTCACTCATTGTCTGCTCCGAAACCGGGACATTCACCATCGACGCCACCTGCTTGATCAGTTGACGCAGCTGCTCCTCGCTTTGCATCGTGCCGGGCTTCACATTGCTGGCGAGCTTATGAATATCCTTTTGGGTAACGGATTTGCCGGTTTTGCTCTTGACAGCCTTCAGCACATCCTTGGACATATCTTTGCCGGGCATCGGTATACCTCCCCTATTCCATTGGCGTTCATCGCCGGATAGGGTATTGTATGACAACGTCCCGGAATTGGTTTGGGCGGACGTAGGCTTATATGATCAGCCTAACCACTTGCCCGCGGCCTCCTGGGCAATCTCCTCAATCTCATGGGTGCGGACGCGGCCCATCAGATCCTCCACGCCCCGCTTGGGCTCCTTGCCCTCAAACAGCACCTGGTAGAGCACCTGGGTGATGGGCATACGCACCTGATGGTGTTTGGACATTTCGTAGGCGGCTCGGGTAGTCTTGACCCCTTCCACCACCATGCCCATCTCCTCCAGCACCACAGCCAAAGGTTTGCCTTGGCCAAGCATATACCCGGCCCGCCAGTTGCGGCTGTGCCGGCTGGTGCAGGTTACGACCAGGTCCCCGAAGCCGGAAAGCCCCGCGAAGGTCAGCGGATTGGCCTCCAGAGCCACACCCAGGCGGGCGATCTCCGCCAGCCCGCGGGTCATCAGAGCCGCCTTGGCATTGTCGCCGAACTGCAGGCCGTCGCTCATCCCCGCGCCCAATGCGATAATGTTCTTCAGCGCACCGCTTACCTCCACCCCAACGACGTCGGGATTGGTGTACACCCGGAAATAGGGACTCATGAAGAGGTCCTGGGCCGCCTCTGCGGCTTCCAGCTGCTTGGCCGCCACCACAATCGTAGTGGGACACTTCACGATGACCTCCTCCGCATGGCTCGGCCCGGACAGGACCACGATCCGGTCCGGGTTCTGCTGCGGCAGCTCCTCAGCGATGACGGAAGTCATCCGCTTCAGGGTATCGGCCTCGAAGCCCTTGGCGGCATGAATGACCAGTGTGTCGGGGGACAGGAAAGGCCTTATATTGCCCGCTACCTCCCGCATCCCTGACGACGGGGCAGCCAGCACAACAGCCTCCGCGCCTCGTACCGCCTCCTCCAGGCTGAGGGTGGCATAGATGTTCCCGGACAGGATTGCATCCTTCAAATAACGGCTATTGGTATGTAGGGCATTGATTTCATGAACTTGCTCGGGATGCCGGGTCCATAAGACAACCTCATGGCCGTTGTCCGCCAGCACAGAGGCCAATGCGGTTCCCCAGCTGCCCGCTACAAGTACAGCGGTTTTTTTCACAGGCGACCTACCTCCCTTGTCACATTTGGGGGAATAAATTTTCATCGAGTTTCATTCCTTACCGGGAAAGAAGTGCCTTGGATGCTCAAACACGTTTTGTCGGCCTTGATTGGATTGAAGTATGTAAGGGATTCAAGGCCGCCAAAAAACTCGCCCTCAAGTCACTTCTTTGCCTTTCAGTCATTTCACATGAATATTTAATCGCTCGTTTGTTGCCTCGGCCCGTCTCCTAGCCTACCTTCTTCGCCCCCAGCTTGTTTTCCTTCCCCTTGGCCAGCTTGACAATATTGCTGCGGTGCCGTACGAATGCAAACAGCGCCACCAGAAGACTGATCCAGAACAGCTCCATCGGACGGTCCAAAAGCAGGATAAAAACGGGAATGAATGCGGTAAACAAAAGCGATCCCAAAGACACGTACCGGGTAATCACAATGGAAACAATAGCAATAATCCCTGCCAATAATGACGGCAAAAAGGCAAGCGATGCCATAACGCCGATAGTGGAGGCAATTCCTTTGCCCCCTTTGAAGCCGAAAAACACCGGCCAGTTATGGCCGACAATAACCGCAACCCCGCAGATGATCCGGGCCCAGATCATGTCCTGCCCCAACCAAACCGGCAGCCACACGGCGGCAATTCCCTTCAGCACATCCAGGCTCAGCACCGCTATCGCCGGCCCTTTGCCCAACACGCGGAGGGTATTGGTCGCCCCCGCATTGCCGCTGCCGTGCTGGCGGATATCGATGCCCTTCAGCATCCGGCCCATCAGATAGCTGAAGCTGATGGAGCCCAACAGATACGAAACAACCGCTGCAACGATCCACATAACCAACACTCCCCAAAAAGCCTTCCGTTAGAGGAAGGCTTGCTCTTCTATTCCTGTTAGAGACTGCGACTACTTTCCTCGCAGCTCCTTAATCCTCCGATTTGCGACGGGTGAACAGCCGCAGGGGAGTTCCTTCGAAATCGAATGCTTCCCGGATTTTGTTCTCCAGATACCGCTCATAGGAGAAATGCATCAGCTCCGGATCATTGACGAAAATCATGAATGTCGGCGGCTTCACCGCCACCTGGGTGGCATAGTTCAGCTTCAGACGGCGTCCCTTATCCGTCGGCGGGCTGTTCAGCGCTACCGCTTCATTGATAATATCATTCAGGACGTGGGTAACCACACGCATGGAGTGGTTTTCGGCCACCTTATTCACCACCGGGTACAGCTTTTGCAGGCGCTGGCCGGTTTTGGCGGAAACGAATACAACAGGCGCGTAGGACATAAACAGGAAATGGTCCCGGATTTTGGTGGTGAATTGCTGCATGGTTTTGTCGTCCTTCTCCACCACATCCCATTTATTCACCACAATAATGCTGGATTTGCCTGCTTCATGGGCATATCCGGCAATATGCTTATCCTGCTCGATGATGCCTTCTTCGCCATTGATGACCACCAGCACCACATCCGCCCGCTCGATGGCTTTCATGGCCCGCATTACACTGTATTTTTCAGTAGATTCATAGACCTTGCCCCGCTTGCGCATACCGGCCGTATCGATCAGCACATACTTCTGGCCGTCCTTCTCAAAAGGAGTGTCAATGGCATCCCGGGTGGTTCCCGCCACATCGCTGACGATAACCCGCTCCGACCCCAGCAAAGCGTTAACCAGGGAGGACTTGCCCACATTGGGCCGGCCGATCAGCGCCACCTTGATGACGTCCTCGCCGTATTCATCCCCTGTATCCTCCGGAAAATGCTTGCTGGCCTCATCCAGAAGATCGCCGATGCCCAGTCCATGCGCCCCGGAAATGCCTACAGGATCACCGAAGCCCAGGGTATAAAATTCATAGATATCATCCTGCCGCTGGATATTATCCACCTTGTTTACCGCCAGGACTACCGGCTTGCCGGATTTGTACAGAATTTCGGAAATTTCCTCATCCGTTGCGGTCACACCCGCTTTGGCATCCACCATAAAAATAATGACATCGGCCTCTTCAATGGCCAGCTCCGCCTGAATGCGGACGGAACGGAGGATTTCATCCTCGCCGTCGATTTCGATGCCGCCGGTATCGATAATGTTAAATTCCTGCTCCAGCCATACTCCTTTGCCGTAAAGCCGGTCGCGGGTCACACCGGGCTTATCCTCCACAATGGCCAACCGGTCGCCAATGATCCGGTTAAAGATTGTGGATTTGCCCACGTTGGGTCTCCCCACAATCGCAATAATAGGTTTGGCCAATCCGTTCACTCCCTACATCATTACTATCTGTCTCGCAAAAGCTTCCAAAAACCTGCATGTCTCATGATAACAAAATAACCTCACAAAGGGAAGTCTTGCCTTTATCCGGAGGCCGGAGCAGCACAAGACTCCCTTTTTTGCTGTCTTTATTCTTTGTGGTCCACTACGATCAGCTGCCCGTTGCCCAGATCATGGACCGAGGCGTCCAGGATTTTCTCCAGGCGGAACGCCAGCTTCTGCCGGTCTTCCGCCGCTGCGGCAATAAAGACGGGAGCGCCACCGGCTGCAACCGTGGAAGGGTCAGGCGTGACAACCGCTACGATTTTCCCCATGGTTCCTTCCCCCTCTCCTCATGCTTTAGAGTTGGTCTCCCGAATGGACATGCGCCTCTACCGGCAAACGGACTGCACTCTCCAGAAGCGGCACCCGCTTGACCACTGAAAGGGCCAGTCCCTGGTCAGGCTGGGGCGGGAGAAGCAGCACTGCCAGACGCCCGTCATTCATATCCAGTTTGGCCATTGGCAGCAAAGAAGGTTCTCCTGTATCCCGGTAAACCCCCATAATCGTACAGGCATCATGCAGCAAAGCCTGACGCTGGCCGATGCTGGACAGGGTAATGCGGCTGTTCTTGTCCTTGGGCTTCAGAATACAGCCGATGCCGTGTTCGCGGATGGTCTGCCTGGTTTCATCCAGCCCCACATTCATGATGTAGATATCCCCCACATAAAGATCCGGTCCGTCTATACGTACCGGGGCCGCCTCCACATGGGCGATGCTGGATAAGGATTTGCCGGTTTTGTAATAATTGGAGATGAGAAGCGCCAGAACCCCCGCCGCGGCTCCCCAATACCAACCGAACAGAATTCCGCCCATGGAGGCCACCAGAGCGGTGAACATAACCATGTAATTGCGCCCCTCAAAAACCATGGCGATTCCTTCTATATAAGTGGCGCCACGCGGTACCAGCTCCATGCTGTCGATATTGGTCAGGGTCTGCCGCTCCATATTGCGGACATCGCGGAATTGCTGGGCAGCCAGCGTAAGGAAGGTGACAGCGGTGTACTGCTTTTCGAGAAGCGACGGAACTGCCAGGGACCCCAGGGAGGCGGCAATCAGACCCAACGCCAGATGGATGATCCGGCCATGGGGATAGGTGGGATATTGCCTGTAATCCGTGCGCAGCATCGACAGCCTTGCCAGTATACCGAACACAATCCCTGTTACGATTCCGGCTGTATAGGGAGATTCGAAAAGCTCCATCACCATTCACATCCCTCCTATCCGGTTACCGTTTGGTCCCCTGCCTCATGCCTTTCGCCGCCAGCTTACCCACAGCCTCCAGCAGAACCGAGAGCCCTCGGGTCAAACAGAGCACAAGCCACCAATGGTCCGCAAAAGCGGCGCCGCCGGCAAAGCTTGCGGTATCCCGGTGAAACCAGACAAATAGCCCCTCCGAGGCAGTCAGACCTATTGACAAGGCAATCCATTGCCATAGCGCCCCTCTGCCCAGCAGTAGTGTAATAACAGCAATGATAACAGCACCATTCAGCCATGCATGCCCCTGGGGAGCCACTGCCGCCCACCCGCCGAGCTCCCGCAGCAAACAGTCGAAGGTGCCCAGGAGCAGACCGCATACCCAAACATGGGCGCGGAGCAGCGGAGTTGTAAGACCCCGGGTTGCTGCTGCTGCGCAGAGCAGGAGATAGGGCAGTGTTAATTGAATCTCAACGACGCCCCACTCCACCTTAAACAAAGCAGCAATCAGCCATCCCGTAAAAAAAGCGAGAATGCCCGCACGCGGGATCCCGGGAAGCAGGATATCCTTCCAGCCGCTGGCCAGAAGGATCATGGTTACACTGATTAAAACCAGGGACAAGTAGCCAGGATTCATATCCATCCCCCGATTAAATATTCCCCCAAAAGCACCCATTCAGGCTGCAGGTGTTTGGAACCCACCTCTAGTATGAGTTATCGGAAGAACTTTCATGCGGGTCCGCCTTGCCCCTGCTTCTCCTGGCCAAAGCCTCCGGTTTTAGCCCCCGGGCTTGACACCATTCTGCCGTTTCCCCGATCACCACAACGGGGCAGCTCCACAGCTCCTGCACCGTTCCGGCTCCCAGGGCGGACATCACCAGGACTGTCTCCTCCTTGATCTCCGTAATGCCCCGGATAAGCCCTTCTACTCCGGATTGCTGCAGCAGACGGAGGAACAAACCCGCCATTCCTGCGGCCGATGCGCCTAAAGCCAGAGCTTTGACTACCTCCAAGCCATTCCGGAGACCTCCGCTTGCGATCATAGCACCTTGGCCGAAAACCGGCGAGCATTCCAACAATGAAACCGCCGTGCTGCATCCCCATTGGTTCAAGGCCTGCAGAGGCCGGCTCCGGCGGGCATTCTCAATGGCGGCAAAGCTGGTTCCGCCCGCCCCACCTACATCAAGAGCATGGATTCCGGCCGCTTTCAGGCGTGCTGCCGCTTCGCCGGCTATACCGAACCCAACCTCCTTGACAATAACTGGAACGCCTACAGCCTCTGCAATCCGGCTGATCCGCTCCACAGTTCCCTGGAAATCGCGCTCTCCCTCCGGCATTAGCAATTCCTGCATTACGTTCAAATGAATCTGCAGTGCATCGGCGGAAATCATGTCCACCGCCTCCAACGCTTGCTCCAAGGTGGCCTCCGCTCCCAAATTGGCCAAAACAATACCGTCCGGGTTCATTTTGCGCACAACTTGGTAGCTGGCTCTCATGGACTTATCCCTGATAGCGGACATTTGGGATCCTACTGCCATGGCCAGGCCTGTTTCTTTGGCGGCAACCGCCAACTGGCCGTTGATGGCTTCCGTCTCCTGCGCTCCTCCAGTCATGGCATTAATAAGAATCGGCGAACTCAAATTTAGTTCGCCGATTCGTGTAGCCAATGAAACGGAAGAGAGAGAAATGTCCGGCAGGGCATTGGGAACAAGCCTCACGTCAGCCAGTCCATTGCGGCCTTGGGGCCGGAGGGACAGTGCGTGATGAATGTGCTCCATCTTGCGGGATATTCTCATCTTTTGACCCCGCTCCCGATTATTTTTTGAACTTGTTCAGCTTGTCTCCGAAACGCTCGCCCAATGTCAGGTTCAGGCTTTGGGAAGGCGGTGCAAATTCAGCATTGGAGGTATCCCGGCCAGAGCGGTGTCCGCGTTCGCCGCGTTCACGTTCCGGCTTCGGCTCTCTTACGGGAGCTTCTTGGGTATCCTTGATGGACAAGGAGATACGCTTCTCGTCGGTATTGATGTCCAATACCTTCACTTGAACTTCTTGGCCTTCCTTCAGCACTTCATGAGGTGTGCCGATGTGGGAGTGGGAAATTTGGGAGATATGCACCAGGCCTTCTACACCGGGAGCCACTTCCACAAATGCGCCGAAGGTTACCAGACGCTTAACGGTGCCTTCAATGATGTCGCCCACATTGACCTTGCCGGCAATGCTCTGCCACGGTCCCGGTTGGGTAGCCTTGATGGACAGGGAAATGCGTTCGCTGGCCGGGTCTACCTTCAGCACGTGTACGCGAACCTTGTCGCCTTCCTTCACCACTTCGGACGGCTGCTCAACATGGTGCCAAGCCATCTCGGAAATGTGCACCAGGCCGTCGATGCCGCCGATATCGATGAACGCACCGAACGGAGTCAGACGTTGAACGGTGCCGTCCAGTTCTTGTCCAACCTTGATTCCGCCGATGATTTCCTTCTTGTTGGCTTCAAACTCTTCGTCCAGAACATCCTTCTGGGAGAGGATTACCTTGTTCTTCTCACGGTCGATTTCCTTCACGCGCAGACGCAGGGAACGTCCCTTGTAATCGGAGAAGTCTTCCACGAAATGACGCTCTACCATGGAAGCGGGTACGAAGCCGCGCAGGCCAACGTCTACAACCAGACCGCCCTTCACTACATCGGCAACCTTGGCTTCCAGGATTTCCTTGGATTCCAGCTTTTCTTGCAGCACGTTCCATGCTTTTTCGCTGTCGATGGCGCGTTTGGACAATTGCAGGGTTTCCTTGGCGTCATTGATGTTAACAACCTTCAGCTCAACTTCGTCGCCCACTTGCACGGCGTCGGAAGCGTTGTCCAGCTGTACGGAGGACAGATCGCGGAGAGGGATGATGCCGTCATATTTATAGCCGATATCCACGATCGCCTGATCGGCTTCCACTTTCACGATCTTACCCTTGACGATGTCGCCCTTCTTGACAGTCATCACTTGAGTCAAGTCCACTGTATTTTCTGTTGCAGGCACTTCCGCTTCAACAGCGGATGCTTCTGTCGCCCCGTTTTCTGTTTGATCCATCTTGATTTCTTCAGCCATTGTCTATTCCTCCTTGTTTAACAACCAAACCCCATATTTATGATGGGTGTAGTATAATTCCAAGATACCATTTCCATTCATTTCAATCAATTTGAAACCGCATTTTTCTTTGCTTGGGAGAGACTGCGGATGGCTTCCATGATCTTCTCGGTAGCCGCTTCCTGTTGTTCGGAGCTCCCTCCGTCAAATTCCGACAAATCTACAGGTTTGCCGTATGTAACGGTGGTGCGCCGGAACAGCTTGTAGCCTCCCTCAATCCAAGCGGGAACGACTGTCGCTCCCGAGCGGAGAGCAAGACTGGCGGCTCCCTTCTTCCCCATGCCTCCCGCATTCTTGCGTGAGCCCTCGGGGAAGATAGCAAGCATATGGCCCTCCCGCAGATGGGTGATGGCCAGCTTGATGGATTCCTTGCTGACCCCGCCACGCTTCACGGGGAAAGCGCCCAGCTCCTTAATGATCCAGCCAAAGCCGGGAACCCGGAACAGCTCTTCCTTTGCCATAAAATGAATCTGGCGCTCCAGATAACATCCGGCAAAGGGCGGGTCAAAGTTGCTGGTATGGTTGCAGCACAAGATCACGGGACCCGCGGCAGGGACATTCTCGGCCCCAATAATCTCCGCGCGGAACAGCACCTTGAACATGCCCCGAAACATAAACCGTATGCTTCGATACAAAACCACCTTGTTACCTCCACTCCAATTTAGAAGCTGCGGCGAAAAGCAAACCGCACCGGATGCTAGTTTCCCCGCAGCTCCTTGGTTCTGCACAGTTCGAGGACAGCGTTGACCACTTCGTCCAGGGACATTTCCGTGCTGTCCAGAAGCACCGCATCCTCGGCCTGCCGGAGCGGAGACGCCTTGCGGCCGCGGTCCAGCTGGTCCCGCCGTTCAATATCCTTCTCCAGGTCATCAAGCGAAATCTCGGACGCGTTCATCTCCAGATACCGCCTCTCCGCCCGTTTACGGGCGCTGGCCGTAAGGAAAACCTTCACCTCTGCGTCAGGCAGCACACTTGTCCCGATATCCCGGCCATCCATCACGACGCCCTTGGCGGCAGCCATGGATTTCTGCATGCTGACCAGCCTCTCCCGGACATCCGGGATCGCCGCTATGTGCGAGACATGAAGATTAATTTCCGTGGAGCGGATACGCTCGGTTACATCCTGCCCGTCCACCAGCACAGTCTGACCGGCCAAGCCGGGCAGCAGCTCTATACGGGTGGAAGCGGTCATATCGGCAACGGCGGACAAATCCTCAAGAGGTATGCCATTATGCAGGACCTTCCAGGTGATTGCCCGGTACATTGCTCCCGTATCCACATACACATATCCCAGCTCTTTGGCCACCATGCGGGCAACCGTGCTTTTCCCGGCTCCTGCCGGACCATCCAGCGCAACATTGAATTTCCCCAAAAGCCTCGGCCCCCCAGTAGCGAGGATAAACGCCCGGCGGCGGCCTCATGTCACCGCACGTTTACCCATAAATCGGGACGTTCGGCCCATTAGAGCCCGCCCGAGATTTAAAGAAACGCAAAAAGCAGGCCGCGCCTGCGAACGTTGAAAATTATACCATAGAACCTCTTATTTATGCAAAAGCTGCTAAGGTTTTTTTCTCTCTGCCAAGTTTCTCTCCTCCAGAACCGGAAAGGGAGTTCCTTCCAGCCTTTCCACCCGGAGAAGGGCATGACGGACTGCCGGTATCTGCAGAAGGAGCTGCGACACCAGCAGCAGAGCCGCCAGTACGGCGGCGATAGCAAGCAGCTTTTTCTCCACAGCTGCTGAGAAGGTTTTGAACAATTCCTCATAGGTCGGTCTTTTCATGCCTGCCGCACCTCCGGCTAGAACGTGTTTGCAACCGCGCTCCAGAATATACGACAAGCATTATGTCCAACTCTTGCGGAATTATCCTAATTCTTCCGGATTTCCAGCTGGCGCTCGAAGCAAAACCGGATGATTTTCTGCCTGTCCTTATCGGAAATCTCCGAAAATTGCATCATCACCTGCTGCCGGCCCGATTCCAGCGCTTTAGTGCGGACAATCTCACCCTTAAATGGAATATGCTCCGGCTTCGCGTTCCGTGACACCAAGAGCAGCCAGCAGGATAACGCATCCCCCACCTTCACGGGAATATTGCCCTCGCAGATAAAAGAAGCGCCGCCTCCGCCCACATCGTCGGTGACACCCGTGAACCGTACCTGCTCCCCGAGGCTTGCTGCAATATCGAGCTCTGCAGGCACACGGAGAAAGCTCCGCCGCTGGACTTTGGTGATGGATTCCAAAGCAGGTTTCCGGATCAGCACCGTTCGGAATTCGTTATCCCGGATGCCCAGCACCGTGCTCATGAAAAAATTCTTCATGCCGCCTTCCGTCAGGAAATAGATGGACAGCTCGTCACCTTGGAACAGCCGCTTCAGCCGGCCTGTGCGCTCATTCATTGGCACTTCAATTTCCATATAATCTGCGGTTATGTCGGAAATTCTTGATTTATACTCCTGCATGGATTCATCCTCGTCGATGGAGTTGATCTGGATGTGCAGGACCTGGTTGATTTTGGGGAGCATGAAGGGTTTGCCTCCTCGTCTATTCCTTGCCCGGTAGTCTACTAGGAATTATAACATTAATGCCGGACAAGACCAGTCCTATTTTTCTGTATGCCCCCGCAGCAAAAAAGCCCCCCCGCCATATAGGATGGCAGGGAAGCTTACAGATTGATGCTTAAGACTCAGGGCTTGCCCGCAGTCCGGTCAGGCCCCTTGCTGGACTTCCTTAAAGGCCTCCACCTTCTCTTCCAGTCCGGTTTCGGCGCTAATGTAGATCTTGTAGCTGGAATCATTCATTTTGCCGATAAACTCATAACACAGCACTTCGTCGTCCAGGTCGTTCTTGATCCAGGCTTGGTTGACGGATTCCACTTTCAGGGAAGGGTTCACGTCCTTCCGGGCCTCCTCCACGGAGATGGCCGGTTTGGGGAAGCTCCTGCTTTTGTGTTCGTAGATATAATCCCCTGCCTGGAGACCTGTTACCTCCGCATTGTCCAGCGCCACCTTAACGACGATTTTCTCGGGGTACACCACAATGTCCCCATCCTTCCTGGCAAAGGTAAAGGAAGCCGTGTTGGAATATTCGTCGTAATTCACCGGAAGCATAGAGTCATAACCATGGGCGGTCAAATAGTCTGCAGCGGCGTCCTGTGCGCCCTTCAGGTCCACATTCCGCTCGCCTACATTACGGGAGGACATGTAATAAATGATGTGCCCGCCCTTTTTGGAGACATCCAACTGCATATCCTCGCCGGAATACGGGTTTTTGCCTTTTACACTGAAGCTGCTAAATTCCGTTCCGGCCCCGTTCTCCGCAACCTGAAGATCCCCGGTCCCGTTCGGAAGCTGCAGGAACTGCGCCGCCTTCTGCTTGGCTTCATCCGCATTGATTTCCATCCCGGGCAGCGAATTATAGCTGCGCTTCTGGAAGGTGGACGCCATGGATGGGCCCCAATCCAGCTCCTCGTATTCGGACACCTTCTTGTCTACGGTCATAAAGCCGTCCACGATGGTGTTGTCCATCTGCTTCTCCTGGGTGGCCAAAGCCGTCTCCACATCCATCCACCGGAGATTTTCGGAGAGCACCTTGCCCTGAACCTGCTGGAGCTCACCATTGATCTCGTTGGCGTGGTCATAGAGAGTTTGCAGCGTCTTTTGCTCTTCCGGGGTCATGGGTTTTTTGGTCAAATCCCGGACAGCAGTCCGGTAGGTGAAATTGGCGATATTCGAAAGAAATTCCTCGGTTTTGTTAAAAGGCAGCAAGGTCAGCGGCAGCTGGTTAATCTCATTTTGCGCCTGGCTGGTAATCCGCCATACATTGGTCAAGCTTCTCCGGTAATAATCGTTGGAGGTGGAATTGGCTGCCATGGTTTTGCCCAGCTCCGTGTGCAGCTGCTCCACATGGTAGGACAAATCATGGAATGCGCGCTGGTACTGGTTCTCCGCCTTAATCAGCATGGTGTTCTTCTCCTGATTCTCCTGGTAGCCCCAGATGGCCGTCCCGATAAAGGCCAGGGTCATAATCGGGAACAGGATCATGCTCAATCGTCTGTACATGATGGCATCAGCTTCCCCTTTCGAAAAAATGGTTCGGTTGGTTGTAGGTTGCGTTCCGGACAGCCAGATTATGCACACCGTTCCATGGGCAGCAAAACAAAAAAGAGACGTTCCTGTACACGCGTCAGCCGCGTAGGACGTCTCTTTTCTCAATAATCCTCAACTTCAATGTCAAAATCGTTTTCGTTACTGCATAAGCATTGCCGGAAACCTGTTTCCAGCTTGCCTTTTTCCCATTTGCCCTTCAGTACGAACTTCTCGCCGCATTGTTTGCAATAGATTCTCACTTTAGTCCGGCCCCGATCCATAGCGCCTCCTGCATTCTCCGGATATCGTCCATCACTCTACATCCAGTATGGGCAGGTTTAGGAAATTTTAATCTCCTCTTCCCGGATCACAGCCCGCAGGGGGGAACGGTCATTGGCCCGGTTAATCCGCATCATGCTTTTCCTCCACAGGAACAGCATCAGCGGGATCATCAGCCACATCCAATAAGGCTTGGCATCCAGGATAATGTAATCGAACACGCCGTGGTAAATGACCGGCAGGCAAAGGGAGTATGCAAGCTCCGAACGTTCAGAAGTTCCGCCGCGGAACTTGGCTTTG
This sequence comes from Bacillota bacterium, assembly GCA_023393235.1. Classification (GTDB taxonomy): domain Bacteria; phylum Bacillota; class Bacilli; order Paenibacillales; family NBRC-103111; genus Paenibacillus_AR. The sequence goes on from JAEWMH010000164.1 coordinate 61,367, forward strand.
CCCATATGGTACCCCATCATTACCCCGAACAACGCATGGCCGGAAACCGGCAGTAACGCCCGCATTACCAGCGAGGATACCGAGGGACTGAACAAAAGCGCGTACATGACATTCTCCATGGTGGCAAAACCCAAGGAAACGGCTGTTGCATATACAATGCCGTCGTACGGCTCATCGAAGGCCTGATGCTTGTAGATGAGGAAGTACAGGATAAACCACTTCAGGAATTCCTCGAGAAAGGATGAGTATACGAATGAGTACAAAAACGGATTCTCACCGAAGCCCAGGACAAAGGCCCGCTGCAGCACCATGGTGGGGAATACCAGCAGCACCCCCATAATGAACATGCGGATGACCGTATGCACCGGCTCCGATTCGTAGCGGTCCTTCAGATAAAAGTAGGCGAGCAAGGAAAGCCCCGGCGCAATGGCCGCCGCCAAAATAGACAACAGGAACAAGCAAACGTCCCCCCTTCAAAGCAACCAGGTCCAGGCCTTAGCCAAAAACAACATGACTATATTCTATCACAACTCGAGCCCTGCCGGGTCTGGTAATTACGGATAGAAACAAAAAAATGCACCCTCACCCACCGTTGTGTTGAGGATGCAAAAGGCCGGGCAACGTTCAGCGCGCCTTCTATGCATTATTGAAAATGGCTGCACAACACTTGAACCGCGTTCTCGGCAATGACGGTTTTGCCGTATTCCTCCAGCACTGCCTGTGTGACCGAGGTCGCTTCCCCGTATTCGGACATGACTGCGATTAAGGCCTGGTAACGGCTGTCCTTCTCATCCCAATCGGAAGGCTCCACCTGAAGAATATACCGGTTCTTATAAGAGAACAGCTTGCCGCCTTCAGGCAGCATAGGAAGAACTACCTTCGCCATCCGGAGCAAATCCTCGAAATCGGAGAAGGCGTAGGATATCAGCTCGCTCTCCTCCAGCGTTACTTCCATCTCATATATATCTTCCTCTTCATCCGCGGAATCAGAAGAGGGACTATTCATCTTGCCTCTGGTCACGATGACCACCATGCCTTGGGCGGGCAGCGCGAACACTTCAACCGCCAGCGGACCGGAAGCATCGAAGCCTAATTCGGAATAGGCCTGCTCCATCATCTCGCTGAACAGCTCGTGGACTTTGGGAATCTCCCGCCACATGTCCTCCTTTTGGATCCCGCGCTCCGTCAAGTCGTCGAAAGTGAGGAAAATCCTTATCTTATCGGTACTCAAACGTTCAATTTTCATTACAGGACCCTCCTTTTTGGCCAGCTCGGAACCAAAAGCATACCATAGTAATAGTTTATGAAGGTAATGCACAAAAAGTGTACAAAAATTACCTCGCTTGTCCCCGCTGCTGCTTAGAGACAAGCTGCCTGGCCGCCTTCGACAGAATCGCTAAAGTTCCGACGAGCCAGCTGCTATTATTATAGCATGTTACCACTATCGAATGCGAATTGCACCGGAAAAATTGTGTATAACCAAGTACAGTTTTTACGGGAAAGAGAGGGAAAGGTTTCATGCGGCCGGGCACGGCACATGTGTAAATATATGCCAAAAAGCCGGAGGCATTTAAGCGTTCCTCCGGCCTTTTGCTGTTTTAGCTAATCGTGTTAAGGCTGAATAAAATAAACGTAAGCCTCATGAATGGACCAATACCGGGCAACCGCCCCGGTTTGTACTATCCGGATAAACCGGGCGGTCTGGTCCGGGAAGGTGATGGTGGTTACCGCGTTACCGGTGCCGGAAGCTACCGGCTGCCCCCACTCCACTCCGTCAACCGAAACATACACACTGTAGCCGCGGGGAAAATCACCGGAGCTGCCTGACGCATCCAGTACAAGTTTGTTGAAGGTCAAAGGAGTCTGCATATCCATCTGGAAATATTGGCCGTAAACCTGATTGGTTACCGTATCCCAACGGGTTGAGGCATTGCCGTCAAGCGCTCTGCCGGCGCTCCAGGAATTATGGGAGGCGGTTGCCGTCCAGCCTGTGCGGTCCAAATAAGGCTCCTTCGTGGTAAAGGAAACGGGGCCGCTCAAGGGCGAAACATTCCCGGCTGTATCCACCGCTGCTACATGGAAGGTGTATTCCGTTGCCGGAACCAATCCTTCCACCGTATGGGTGGTGCCAGTCACCAACGCAGCACCATAAGGCTCCGTGCCATTGAATATCCGGTAACCAACCACCTGTTCGTTATCAACCGATGGCTGCCAAACCAGGCTTGCTGTTGTCTCTGTGATAGCAGAAGCGGCGAGGCCAGTCGGGATGGAAGGCGCTTCATTGTCGGTGCGGTACAAATGGATTTCATCCATGGTCCACGGGGCGGGAGAGGCTCCGGTCTGGACGATTTTCACATAAGCAGCTGTTAGATACGGGAAGGAAATCACCGTGACAGGAGCTCCTGCACCCCCGGCTATGGAATTGCCCCAATTGATCCCGTCATCCGAAACATAAAGCTGATAGCTCACGGGATACTCTCCGGAACGGGTTCCCGAATCCAGCACCACTTGATTAAAGCTTTGTTCTGCGCCCAAATGAAGCTCGAAATAGTTTCCGTAGGTCTGGCCTGTGACAGTGCTCCACAGTGTGCTGCTGTTCCCGTCCAATGCCATTGCCGCTTGGCTGGAATTAGGCGAAGCAGCTGCAGTCCAGCCTGTTCGGTTCAAAGGAGCGTCCATGGTTTTGGCGGAAGCTGCCGGACTGTCCGGTGAGACATTACCGGCATGGTCCATGGCCCTGACGGTAAAGGTGTAAACCGTCGCAGGCGAAAGGCCGGTGGCCGTATAAGACGTTCCGGCGATACTCACCGGATTAAGCTTGCTGCCATTAGCGTACACATCATAACCGCTTACGGCCAGATTATCCTGGGACGGCTGCCACACCAGCTCTGCTCCGTTGGAGGTGATCTTGACGATCTCCACCTGCCCGGGCGCTGCCGGGGCTTCCGTATCCTGGTTGAACAGGGTCAGATCATGGATAGACCAATAACGGGAAATACCGCCGGTCAGGGTAATCCGCACATACCTGGCTTTCTGTTCCGCGAAGGTGATTGTTGTCACGGCTGACCCGTTTCCGGAGGCCACAGGGGCACTCCAGGTGGCGCCGTCCGCAGAGACTGCCACCGCGTAATTACGGGGGTAGTCACCTGAGCTGCCCGATGCGTCCAGCACCAGCTTATTAAAGCTTGCTGTACGACCCAGATCTACCTGGTAATACTGCCCCGCCGCCTGATTGGCGCCGGTATCCCAGCGGGTAGAAGCGCTGGCATCTATCCCTCGGACTGCACCTGCCGAATTGTGTGACGCAGTGGCGGTCCATCCCTCCCGGGCCAAGGCGCCCGGAAGTGTGGAGGCCGTCAGTCCGGAGCTGGCGGCCGACAAGCTGCCTGCCGTATCCTTTGCCCGGACGGTGAACACATAGCTTACACCCGGGTTTAACCCGGTAACGGTATAGGCGGTTCCCGTCACCTCTACCGGATTCACTTTTGTGCCGTCTACATAGATCTCGTAACCGGCTATGCCGCTTGTATCGGCCGCTGCACTCCAGACCAGATCGATTTCCGTTTCACGTTGGCCGACAGCGGCGAGATTGGTAGGCGCCTTCGGCAACGCCCCCTCTGCTGCATCACCTGAGGTGTACACCCGCGCCTCTTCACTGGGGACAGAAGCACCCGCTGCTCCCGTTGCACGGATGCGGTAGGTATAGAGAGAATCAGGAAGCAGTCCACTGTCCGTAAAGTTAGTGTGCCCCTGGCTTGTGGTGCCCGCCGTCTCCCAAACAGGATTGCCGTTATAACGCCGTTCAACTGTATAGCCGGAGGCTTCGCCGCTCCAGGATAATCCGATGGAAGAGGCTGTGCGCAGAGTGGCTTGCAGCAGCTTAGGCGATTGGGGTTTAGGAGCAGGGAGCATCGTTACCGCATCCACGGCCGCCGTGATCCCCGCCGCATCATTGGCAATGATGTTTAATACGTCATATTCGCCTACAAACGGCGAGTTGGTGTAAGAAACCGCCGCTTTTCCTGCCGTCAGCCCATTTCCCTGCTCCGGCAGCAGGAACCCTCTGGCTTGGTCCAGAATCAGAACGTTGGTGGAACTGGAGCCCATCAGAATCAGATCGGACTCCTCCGTCTTCCATTGGGGGTAAGCCAAGTAGGTTTTGTATTCCTGCAGACTTCTTACCACACCGCCGGGCTCCGCCAGCCCAAGCGCAACGCTGCGGCCTTTGCCCGTATAATATTGGACCAGACGATTGGCTTGCGCCACAATGGCCGGGTCGGCGTTCTGGACGGCTGTCAGCGCAATGGTGAGAGGCTTTTCCGTACGAGCGGCAAAAGCCTGCACCTGCTCCTCCCGGCCCATGGCCACATTTCCTTCCGCTGCGGCAGGCTGGGGAGCCACGGTAAGCGGGACATTAACCGCCAACCCGCTCAGCAGCTCTTTGACCGTCACCGTATAACTGCCTGCATCAGTTGCCTTCACAGGTAACCGGGCGTTCAATCCGGTAGCCGAATATACGGTGGCAGGATTGCTTCCGTCTGCGGCTGTGATTGTCCATTCCAGCGGAATCCCTGTCATGGGGTCAGGGTTGGCAATAACCGCAGAGGCCTCATAATAACCGGATTCACCGGCGGTTAACGAAATTTCAGGTGCTGTGACTTCAGCGGGAGGCAGTGCATACCACTGGAAGCCATGGCTTTGGAGATCCACCTGGGACGCCTCTGCTTCAGTCACCTTCCTCCCAAGACGCACATCATAAATGGGGCGCGAGGTATTCCAGGAAATTTCCCCGGTTTGCCCCACAAGATGCTGCTCGTTCCCCGGATCTGTGCGGTGGAGCTCATTGAGCACCGTCACATAGTGGGTATCCCCCGCCCGGGTGGGCACAGCCCATACGGTGGAGCTGGCGGATGCGGCTACAGGCTGTTCTTTTGCAGCCATCAGGCTGCGGAGAATGGAGATATTTTCGGCATTCCGCGACAAAAGCAATTGGGTCTGATCCGTATGGCTCTGAATCGTATAGGCCCGGATATTCATACCGGAAGCCACAGATTGCACCGGAGAAACGGATTCCGCATCACGGAGTATGGTTCCGCCGTTATCCACAAATGCAGCCAGCTCTGCCGTAATGCCGTCATACCAATGCCAGCTGTCGTCGTATTGGTTCAGACCGGTAAGCAGAATGGTTTTCACTGAGGAAGGCAGCCCTCTCTTCAGCTCCTCCGGCGTAATGACCTTGGAGGGCCAGCCGGCGGCATGGGTCATAAACAAGGCTTCCGTCACCTTGCCCTCATGGGAGGCGTTCAGCAGTCCCTGCTCGGTAGGGGCGGAACCGGCATTATCCGGCGCATAACCCGCCCGCAGGAGCGCTTGCTCGTTGACATACAGGATGCCGACGGACGGCTCGGGTTCGGTTATGGCATATGCCCCGCCGTACTTGTGGATCCACTGGTACAGCTCCTTCTGCTCGGCAATCATCTGCGGCTTCGCCAGACTTCCCTTGTCGTTGGGGAGGGAGTTGGTGCCGATGGACTGAATGCCCCGGGTTAACGTCATGGCGTAGGTTTTTTCCCGGTCTGCCTTGCCGAAGAATAAGGAGAAATCATCCTGAAGGGACCAGGTAGGCTTCACAGGATTATAGCTCTTCAGCCGGTCCAGCAGGGCCACTTGATGGAGAGGCTTGGAGGTATCTAGCTCATTCCAGTCGTACGCGCTTTGCACCGGTATTTCCTCATGCATCTCCTTGCCCGGGATAGTAGCCCAATTCCAGCCGCCCCGCGCACCTACGCCGGGAGAGCTGCCGAAGGAGCCGGTGGTCATGGCGAGACTCGGATCAACAGCTTTTACTGCCTGGGCGAAGTACCCGTAATTCCGGAAGGTCTCGTTATAACGGGTAATGTAATCGGTAAATGACTTGGTGTTATCCGCAAATTGCTCATGCGCCTTTGGTTTGTACGAACCCTGCAGGCTAGGCGCAATGGGTGTAATCAGGGATTGGCCGTCCAATGTCCGGAACTGCTCGTAGGCCCTGCCCCATGGGCGGTTGGGATGGGGCGGCGCCCAGTCCCAGTATTGGGCGTAGCCCGCATTGTCCGCCCCCAGGCTGACTCCAGCCAGGTTGGGATAAACACCGAGACGCTGGAGTCCCAGCTGCAGAATCCGGTATAACGGCTGGTGATAATCCGGCAGGTAGGCGCTATAAAACGGCAGATTCTGACTTCGCAGATCAAAGGTATTCAAATCCGTCATGGGAATCAGCCCGAATTGGACTCCGCGGTCCGCCAGCTCCTTGGCTACCTTGTCGTGATTATTGGATTCCGGCGGGTTAGCGCTGAAGTTGGCGTATTCGAATACGCGGTCATACCCCGTATCCGCCACATAGGCGGCATAATCCGCGGGACTGCCGATATTTTGGTAGCTGGCGGCATTCTCCGGATGCTCCGAATGGAAGAACCCGCCTGCGCTCATGCCATGAGGCAAATATACGAAGTTCACTCCTACCGGTGAACGCGGCACCTCGAGCCCCACCCGGCTTTGCAGGGAGGAGGACGCAGGCGTATAAGACGGTGTCGCCGGTTTGGCTGAAGACAGCGCCGTTACATCCTCATTCCACTTAGCCTGGTTCGGGAAGGTATCGGGTTTTTCCAAAGCCTTGACGGTTATGGCCGGTCCGCTGCCGGGAAGCTGCAAATCAATGGCGATGGGCTCATCCTTGGGATTGCCCGGCTCTATATCCTTGAGCCCTGCATTGAAGCTGACCGGACCACGTCCGTCCACCCAAAGCTCATAAGGTTTGCCCTTTTCATTCTGGGGCAGGAGAAGCGTCAGGGAATTGAAGGTTTTATTGCCGCTGTTGTAAATCTCCGTCCCTTCCGACTTCAAAATCACATTTTTGACCGAGCCTGCAGTGGAGCTTGCAATTTTCACCGGAAACACCCACAGCGAATGGTCCCAGCCCCATGTCCTCGCTGTCGGATCTGTGGTATACATGAAGGTTTGACCCCATCTCCAGTACAGTCCACGGACCCAATGGTTCCCGGGATTGAGCACATTATCGTAGGGCTGCCGGAGATTCGGCATACTGTTGGGACTTTGCTGCAGCCAGATTTCGGTCTTATATTCCGCGCCTGCTGTAAAGGGCTGAACGGTTTTGGCCGGGCCTTCGGGTTGGGGAATGGTCAGGGTGATAGCCGGCCAATCGACCCCATCGGGTCCGTCCACTCGTGCTGCCAGCTGCCGGGTTTTGGAGTTGGTGCTGGAGCCGGTGACCAGGCCTAAGGGCATATCAAAACGTTCCAGCCGGAAGGTGGCATACTTCTCCGGAACAACGAAGTCTGACGCCTCCGCAGGACGGGTGGCGATAGCACCATTTTTGTCAGCTTGAATCTGGTCGTAGGTCAAGGCTGCCCCGTAAATCCGGAGCGAGTCCAGCAGACCCCGGTAGCCGTATTTAATCATTGCTCTTAAAGAGGAGTCATAGTGCCACTCCGTGCCGATCAGCATATCCACATCATTGGGCAGTGCCCCGGGAGTTACAGCTGAAGCGTTCACGGAGCCGATCAGATTCCCGTTTACATAAAATTTGACGCCGCCTCCCTCCTTGAAGGTAACGGCCACATGAAACCATTGACCCGCCTGGATATCCGGGGAGGTGAAGGTCCAGATATTCCATTTCTCTCCATAATCGTAGCCGAAGCGGAGCTTATTGCCGTCCAGCCCCAGATAGAAGGTAGTTCCTTTCCAGTTGGCATCCCGCTTGCTGACGATGGGCTGGTAGGAGTTCAGGTCCTGGGGTTTGATCCAGGCGGAGATGGTCATTTCGTTGCTGATTTTATCCAACAAGCCGGTGTTAGCCACCTTGGCTTGGTCGGCACCGGTCAAAGACAGGGCTTTGCCGCCTCCCGTCCTGCCGTCCACAAAAGAGGCTGGGGCCGTTATAGCTCCCGAAAGCCCCAAGCCGCTGCTGTCTGTAAGAAGGCTTGCATTCTGGGCATCAGGCTCCATTTCGTAGCGCGCAATAAGCGGGGCCGGAATAACGTCCTGGGTAACCACCTGGAGCGCATCGCTCAGTGCGGAACGGTTGTCTGCCAGATCTACAGCCTCGACACGGAAGCTGTATGCGGTAGCCGGTGACAATCCGGTGAGCTGCCAGGAGGTGCCGGTGGTATACGTCACCAACTGGGTGTCGGAATAGAGGTTATAGCCCATAACGGCGATATTGTCCGTAGCCGGATTCCATGTTAAGTCCAGTTGTGTATCCAGAACATGGGCTGCGGCAAGTCCGGTTGGTTTGGACGGCAGCTCCGTGTCCGGCGCCGCGGTGCCGTACAAGTTGAGATCATAGATGGACCAATAGACTCCGGCCGAGCCGGTAAGTACAACCCTTACAAACTTGGCAGTTTGCTCCGGAAAGGTGACGGTAATGCGGGAGGTGCTGCCGGTTCCTGCCGCAACAGGTTCACTCCAGCTGGTACCGTCATTGGAGACGCGAATCTCATATTTCCGCGGGTAATCCCCTCCTCCGTCCATCACAAGCTTGTTGTAGGCTTTATCTCCCGGGCCGGTATCCACCTGATACCACATGCCCGTGGTTTGGGCGGAACCGGAAGTCCACCGGGTACTCGTGCTGCTGTCAATGCCTTGTTTGGCGGAGGCATCTCCTGCAGAAGCCTTCGCGGTCCACAGCGTCCGGTTCAAAGCACCGGTGGTGGTCACCAGCAGAGGGGGCCCGCTTGACGAAGGATTTCCTGCTGCGTCCAGAGCGGTTACGGAAAACGAATAGTTTGTACCTGCAGCAAGTCCGGGAACTTTGAAGGAATTGGTCTGCGAAAAACCCACCCATTGGGCTCCCGAATAAATGTCATACCCATAAACAGCAGAATTGTCCGTGGAAGGCATCCAGCTCAATTGAACCTCTGTATCATACATGGCGTTTGCCTGCAGACCGGCCGGAGCGGAAGGCGGCACACTGTCCGGGCTCCATTCCCCGAAAAGATTCAGGTCGTTTATTGACCAAAAATTGCCGTTGGCGGCATTGGCTGTAATCCGGATATAACGGGCCGTTTGGGGAGGGAATTCTACGGTCAGCACGGAGGCAGTCCCTGTTCCGGTGGCGACAGGCGCTCCCCATGTGTTGCCGTCTGCGGATACTGCCACGCTGTACTTCCGGATATAGTCCCCTCCCCCCTCCAATACCAGCTTGCTGTAGGTTTTGGGAGCAGCTCCGGTATCAATTTGAAACCACATTCCCGCGCTTTGGGCTGTACCGGATGTCCAACGGGTGGAGCTTAAATGGTCAACCGCAAGCTTAGCCTCCGCCGTTTTGTGTGAAGCGCTTACAACCCATCCCGCACGATCCAAGGCTCCATTGACCAAAAGATAGGCTTGGCTGGCGGCAGAGGTATTGCCTGCGGCATCTCTGGCTTTGACCGTAAAGGTGTGGTTTCCCCCACCGGCAAGACCATTGACCCAATAATGGGGTGAACCATTGGGGGTGGAGCCCACATGGGTGCCTCCGTCAAAAATATCATACGCCACCACTCCTGCATCATCTGTAGAAGGTGTCCACACCAAATGGACGGAATCCGGCGTTCTCCATATGGAACTTGGATTGGCAGGAGCTGTAGGAGACTGAGTGTCCGCAAGCGCTTTCGCAAATGGGGCCGGAAGCGCTGAAGAAACCAGCCCGATTATGACTGTTAATACCAACATGATGGATGTCCATTTTTTAGCAATTTTCTTCATCATTTTCCTCCTTCGAATGATCTCACACTGACCCTTAACCTCAGAAATGGCAAGCCTTCCAGTGATTCAGGAGCACACCTCCCCAAGAGTAATATTTATTACTTTCTGACACAGCTACATGGTAATTGCATCGGTATTTTAGGGCAACATACATGATTCCCACAACTAACCAAATGTCCAAAACCCTGTCCGGACGGCAAAAAACCGGCGCTTTTGCCCGCGCCGGCCCGATAACATTGCAATTGCCTTTAACCTTTAGTGTGTACCCAGCTGTCCCCGATTTACATCTGTGGTGGTGCCCAAATGGTTATTGGACAGGATTTGATCCACCTCATGCTTCACACCAGGGTCCTGCTTGATCAGGTCCTCCACCCGGTCCAAGGATTGGTTGGTTTCCGGTTCCTTGTGGGTTTTAAGACCCCGGTCCGCCATGGACATCATCGCCTTGTCCACTACCTTGGAGAGGTTGTCCCCCATTTGGGAAAATCCCATCAAAACCGTTTTGTTGGTTCTGTTCATATACATGGCTGCCGCCGCGCCTGCAGCTGCACCTACCAGAAAGCTTGTAAACCGCATTGATTTTCTCCTCCTTTTTTTAGGATGCGTCTGAAACTCGCTTGAGGGCATCTTTCACAGCCTTTTCGCCCCATGCTTCGTTGCTTCCCCTTGACGTACCAACGGTACGCCTGCGGAAAATCGCCTTGCCTGGAACGAAAATTCAGCAATATCTGCTCCCCTCGGAGTTTCAAACACATCCTAGTGCGATTGTTCTTTCGGGTTTATTTTCTTCTCCGGACCCGACTCTTATGTGAGAAAAAAATAGGGATTCACGGAGCCATTGTGGTAAAATAATCCGGAAAGGTGGTTACTTTATGAGCTCAAAACAAAAAAAGGCCGCAGCCCTGACAGCCGCGGCTGCAGCAGCCCTGATGCTGGTCTCCTGCGGCAGCCCGTCAACGGCCAAGAATACTCCCGTATCCGCTTCACCTGCCGGCACCCCAATGTCCATACAATCTCCGGCTCCGGCGGCAACCCAAACTGCTGCTCCTGCAGCAACCTTAGCGCCAACGGCAGTGCCTACAGCCTCTCCCTCACCCGCTGTTGCTGCCAAACAATACCGCATCAACAAAAATTATGACGTGGTTCCGCTGGATACCGCACCGGAAGCCAACAAAAAAGTGGTTCTGCTTACCTTTGATGACGGGCCTAAAAAAGAAGACATGCTGGCCCTGATTCTGGATACCCTGGACAAGCATAAAGCCAAAGCCATATTCTTCGTCAACGGAAACCGCGTCAAGCAGAACCCCGGTTTGCTGAAGCTCATCCATGAACGCAAACAAACCATCGGCAACCATACGTGGGATCACGTGGATCTGAAGAAGGAGCCGCCTGAAAGAGTGGACAGTCAAATCAACGATGTTCAGAATATTGTGAAGGAGCTGACCGGGGAAGCGCCTGTATTCTTCCGGCCGCCCAACGGATCCGGCAGCGATTACGTCCGGGAAGCGGTGAAAAAAGCAGGGATGGTCTATATGACCTGGTCCAACGGCTCCTTGGATTGGGAGACCAAAACCGCGGACAAACCCCAAGAGGTTATCGATAATGTAATGAAGCAGCTCCATTCTGGCAGCAACATTCTGATGCATGAGCTGGCCTGGACAGCCGAAGCGCTGGACAAGCTGCTGACAGAGCTGGAGGCCAAGGGCTACAGCTTTGTGGACCCGTCATCGATTGCCTTGGAGTAACATTTCTTTTGGAGCAGGACTCCTATAGGAGGAGCAATGGACATTATTCAGCTTACACCCGACAATATCGCCCGGGAGCACATTTGTTGCGTCATCGCGGATAAAAAGGGGGAAACCTGCGTTTCCTCCAAAAAAGCCTGGATGTCGGCCCGTTTTGCCGACGGATTGGTCTTTAAGCGGCTGGATGCCCGCGGCAAAGTGTTTATTGAATATATACCGGCGGAAAAAGCCTGGTGCCCCATCCATGCCGATGATTACATGCATATCAATTGTTTTTGGGTATCCGGACAATTCAAAGGTCAAGGTTACGGCCACAGGCTGCTGGAGGAATGTATTGAAGATGCCAAGGCCAAGGGCAAACATGGGCTGACGGTTCTGGCTTCAACCAAAAAACAACCATTTCTATCGGACGGCGCTTATCTGAAGAAAAAAGGATTCCGCGTGGCTGACCGGGCCTCTCCTTACTTCGAGCTGCTCTACCTTCCCTTCCATGCAGATGCCCCACTTCCCCGGTTCAGAGAAACGGCCAAGCCGGGACGGATGGACGATACCCAAGGAATCGTCCTGTATTACACCAATCAATGCCCCTATACGGACAAATATGCACCGATTATCCGGGATCTTGCCGTGGAGCGGGGCATCCCCTGCCGGCTGGTGAAGCTGGAGTCAGCCGAGGAAGCCCACATGTGCCCGTCACCGTTTACCACGTACAGCCTTTTTTATAACGACAGCTTCGTCACTCATGAAATCTTGACGGAAAAGAAATTTTTGTCCTTTCTTGCAGATGTCAGCCTCTAGATGCCAAAAAAAGCCCTGTTCCGGGAATACATATCCCGGAACAGGGCTTTTGCCGTTTCTTACAAATATTCGTTTTCGTGGCGTGCCTTCAGGCGGACCCAACGGCGTTCCACTTCTGCTTCAAAGGATTTATAGGCTTCCTCATATTCAGGCTTAACCATATGCTTGGTTTTGCCCATGGTTTTCAGCCAGTCGGACAATGGAACCCGCTTGCCTTTATCTTCCGGATTGTACGTGATGGTGGTGACACCATGCTCAATTTCCAGAAGCGGGAAGAAGCAGGAATCAACCGCAGCGCCGATAATGGAGGTGCCTTCCTTCTCCTCGGACAGCCAGTTCAGCGGGCAGGTGATCAGGATCTTACCATAAACCAGACCCTCATTTTGTGCATACCATTGTGCCTTAGCCGCTTTCTTCACCAGGTCCTGCGGGAATGCTTCGGAGCCTGTGAAGACGTAAGGAATATTGGTTGCCGCCATAATTTGCGCGGTGTCCTTGTGGTGGAACATCTTGCCGCCTTGGTGCTTGCCTACGTTGGAGGTAGAGGTTCTGTGACCCAGCGGTGTGGAGTAGGACAATTGGGCACCGGTGTTCATGTAACCCTCGTTATCGTACTCCAGGATGATCATCTTGTGGTTCCGCAGAGCAGCACCGATAGCTGCGCCCATACCGATGTCCATGCCGCCGTCGCCGGTTACCATTACAAAGGTAAAGTCGTCCTTCAGTCCCAGATGATCCAGTTCGCCGCGGGCTTTGCGCTGCCAGAAGGCTTCCACTACGCCGGACAGGGTAGCGGCGCCGCTTTGGAACAGGTTGTGAATATAAGTTGCTTTATGGGCAGAATAAGGATAGCCGGTGGTAACAACCATCGCGCAGCCTGTATGGAACAGGGAAACGATATCGCCTTCGATACCCTTAAAGAACAGCTCCAAGCCGGAGAAAATACCGCAGCCGGGACATGCGCCGTGGCCGGGGGCAATCCGCTTGGGCTTTTTGGTCAGGGCGCGGAGCGGCGGAACCTTTACGTTCAGCTTGCCGGACGCCTCGTCCTTGGTTACAGTGATCAGACCGGTCTTGAGGTCCTCAAACTTCATCGGGTTCAGAACCCGCTTCATCTTCTTGTCAGGATCGCCAGGGGTATGTCCGTAATAAGAAAACGGAACCTCAACCTTGCCCTTGGCAACGGCATCCAGAGCAAATTCGAACATAGCGTGGCCGTCTTCGGCGAAGAAGTCCTTGCCGCCCAGGCCGTAAATCCGGCTGATGACCATAGTGGACGTATTGCCATGGGTAAAGAGTGCCGCTTTAATTTCGTTAACCATGTTGCCGCCGTATGCACCGTAGGAATCCGCACGGTCGCCGACAGTGATGGCCTTCACGTTTTTGAGGGCTTCGGCAATTTCCTTCTGCGGGAACGGACGGATGATGTTCGGCGCAATGGAGCCGGCCTTGATGCCTTTTTCACGGAGCTGGTCAACCACGTCCTTAATGATTTCCGAGGAGGAGTTCATCAGGAATACGGCAACCTCAGCATCTTCCATACGATACAGATCCAGGATCGGATAATCGCGGCCTGTCAGTTCCTTGTACTCCTGACGGATGCGGTCATACACGGCACCGGCACGGTACATGGCTTCGGATTGCTGGAAGCAGTTATTGATATAGTCCGGCTCATTCATGTACGGGCCGACGGTAATCGGATTGTTGCGGTCCAGCACGTCGGGGTAACCGGCCTTTTGCGGCGGCTCGCCGATGAAGGCATGCACGTCCTCGCGTTTGGCGAAGGTTTGCACCCGGCGTTTTTGGTGAGAGGTGAAGTAACCGTCGGAAGCGACCATAACAGGCAGGCGTACTTCCGGGTCTTCAGCCAGCTTGATGGCCAGGATATTCATATCGTATACGGCTTGGGGATCGCGGCACATCAGGATCGGCCAGCCGGTGTTCAAGGCAAAGTACAGGTCGGAGTGGTCACCATGGATATTCAGCGGGCCGGATACGGAACGGCAGACCAGATTCAAAACCATGGGGAAACGGGTACCGGATTGTACAGGCATTTGCTCCAGCATGTACAGGTAACCGTTGGCGCTGGTGGCGTTGAATACCCGTGCGCCTGCAGTGGACGCGCCGTAGCAGATACCCGCGGAGCTGTGTTCGCCGTCGGCGGGAATCAGCTTCACGTCATGCTGGCCGCTGGCCTTCATGAGGTCCAGGAACTGCGCCACTTCGGTAGAAGGAGAAATCGGGAAATATCCCATTACATGATAGTTAATTTGATGGGCGGCATACGCGGCCATTTCGTTGCCGGATTCGTATACCATCCGTTGTTCGACTGTGCCTTCGGTAACTTCTCTCTTTATCTCGATAGACATAGTAATCCTCAGCTCCTCTCTTAATTAAACGTTAGCCGCAAGGTCGAAGCGGTGCGGTACGCGGTGCTCTTCGCCGTAGTTGCCTTCCTCGCGCTCACCGGTGAGGGCTTCTGTCGGACAGGCGATTACGCACTTCAGGCAGCCTTTGCAGTATTGATAGTCAATGCCTTGAAGGAACATCTGCGGGCGTCCCTTCTTATCCGGCTGCTCTTCCCATACGAAGCAGAAGTCAGGGCAGACGTTATCGCACGCGGCACAGTGGATGCACTTGTCTTCATGGTAATGCGGCATCATACCGGAGCGGGAAATGGACAGGTTCTTCAATACGCTGTTACCGGGGTTCACGATTACGCCGCCGATGGGCTGGGTCTCATAACCCAGGACCGGAGTATCATGGCGCACGAATGCCGGGAAGGAGTCGCCTTCTTCCAGCTTATAGGTTTGGAATTGCACTTCGTTATATGCGCGTTCGAAAGTGCGCAGCGCAGGCTCAACGGCTTGCGGATATTTCTTCTCCAGGGACTTGCGGATAACGTCGCGC
The DNA here is from genome assembly GCA_023393235.1 of Bacillota bacterium. Taxonomy (GTDB): domain Bacteria; phylum Bacillota; class Bacilli; order Paenibacillales; family NBRC-103111; genus Paenibacillus_AR. The sequence goes on from JAEWMH010000164.1 coordinate 76,564, forward strand.
ATGATTTGGGGATCAAGGAAATCGACGATCCGGAAGATGGCTCCCATCATCGCCATGTTAACCTTGTTCTTCTCTTCAAGCGCAATGCCGATGGCATCAATAACAGCTACAGTGCCCGCCTTCAGCTTCAGCTTCTGCTTCACTTCCTCCGGGGTTCCGGTGGAGTTGACCAGAATGATGCTGTCTTCGGTTACGCCGCTGGTGACATCCATGGTTTTGTACAGAGACTCGTGGAACACAACCACCACATGGGGGTGCTCAACGGGAGTGGTATCCCGGATGTTGGTATCAATATCGCAGAAGCGGATATGCGCCTTAACCGGAGATCCTTTCTTTTCCGAGCCATAAGAAGAAAAGCTGACACCATTCAGGCCTGCGCCGACAACGCCTGCCTCAGCCAGCATCTTGCCGGCCAGGTTAGCCCCGAGGCCGCCGATGGATTCCATGCGGATTTCAAAGAATCCGAGTTCATTCTTCTTGGGTAAGATAGACATATAAGTGTTATCCCCTTTCTCCCTCGAATCGGAGGAAGTATATATAACCCGATGAAAATCAATGATTCCCGTCAGGCAAAACAACGTGACAAAATTACGAAAAAATAAAATTAATATTCTTTACAAGTGATTATAACAATAAGTGAAAAGAGTAGCAACAGTTTTTATTAGCAGTTCAGGATAAGCTTTCATGAAAGCGCAACAACAGCCCAAAAACGGTGTCCACGCCTGCTAAATCGGGAAAAGCCTTCCTGCTCTTTTCTCATTATAGATATATAACAGTTCCTTGTAAATGTGTAATACAGCTATTCAAGCAAATGAATTTTTTCACAATCCTCCGAGGTACGACCAGACGATCAAAAGCACAATCAGCGACGTGAAAATCCCCACTAGAAATCCGTAAAATCGCCTGCTCCATCTGCTCCTGTCCGTGGCATGCAGCCTGCTGCGCGGAGGAAGCTCCGTCGCCTCCATTTCCTTCTCCGTCATGACGCTTCCCCCTTCCCGAATCTCAATATCAAGCCCATGACCAGATCAATGACAAAATGCGCAAGAATCGGACACCAAATCGTCCCCGTTTCCTGATAAATCCATCCTAATCCATAACTGATGCAGAAGACAAGTCCAGTTGGCACCCAATGCCTCAGATAACGGACATGAATGGCGGCAAATAGGATGCTTGTCCAATACGGACCCCAGGCATGCTGGATAGCGCCGCGGAACAGCAGCTCCTCGCAAAGGGCGGCAACGGCGGAAATAAGCGCAATATGCCACACGGCCCGGCTGCCGAACAGCATTTTATTAATGCCTCCGTCATCCGCCGCTTCCTCCGGCACCCAACGGGACACAAACAGGTCCGCCAGGAGCACAGCCGCGCCGAAGCCGATCCCCCAAGCCACAGCCACGCCGGGATCGGCCGTATGAAACAATAGGAGCGGATTTTGTCTTTGAAAGAGAAAAATGATGAGGGAAACGGCCAGTGTCAGGCCTTGGGTTATATAAAGATTCATAAGAAGAAGCCTGTCGTTGGTTGCATCTATTTCCAGAGTCCTGCGTAATGTATCACGAAATTTCAGTTTTTTCACCTTTTTTCCAGTCCATTCTACTTATTTTCTTTTGGAGAGTTATCCCCTATACTATTCTTATGTCGAAACTAGTCGCAGACAACATTGTCAAACAAAGGAGCATTTTTGTATGGATAAACGCCTGACGAGGTCGGACTTTGTTTTTATCCTGGTCTTCATCTTCATGCTTGTTTTCGCCCTGGGCGCTTTTTTCTTCGGCATGAAAATCGGCACAGACCGGACCGAGGCCAAATATTATGACTTGGTGAAGCAGCGGAAGGAAGCCGGTGATCAGACCGCGTACAATCAATCGTATCTCGTATCCTTTTATCATACCGTATATTTGCCGTTTCGAGAATTCAATTTGAAGTGGACCGAAAGTATGAAGCAAATTGAAAGCCAAACCGGCGGCACGGATGCCTCTTCTCTACTGAAGAGTCTGTCCAAGCTGGCAGAGGACAAATATCAGAGTACCCTGACCCAAACCGTCCCTGACACCTCTCCCCTGCTGGTGGAAGCCCATGAGGAGTATCTGAAGAGTCTCAAGCTGTTCAGTAAAGCGGCAGACAGTATGCAAGGCAGCGCCAACCAGGCGGCCCCTACTGTGCTGATCAGCAATATCAGCAAGGATGCCTCATTCACGGAAGCCATGAATTATGCCCTCTCCGCGCAAAAGAAATATTTTGACTCCATTGTAAAATGGCATCAGTTGATGGATTCCTCCGCCAAGGGTACGGATGCCCTGAACGGTGAGCTGGCCTTCAATGACTGGAGCCAGCTGGATCTGAACCTGAAGAATGCCTACCTGGCCGGTCTTCTGATCCAATCCAGAACCTTCGGCTCCTATACTCCTCAGGATGTAACCCTGCGGGTGGACGATATGATCCGCACCGGCCAGGCCAAAAAGCTGAATCTGACCACTGTTCCCCAGGTGGTGGATCTGTTGGTGAATACCCAGGCTGTACGCCCCGGGGATTTCGTTCAAGGCAAGAGTAAATATTATGGGGGCGAGATGCTTCCTCAGCTTCCCTTTTTCTCCAAAATCGAGTAAGGATCAGCAGAACCTGTGCATAGGCACAGGTTTTCGCTTGTCCAAAAACCCATAAAATATTTTTGTTGACAGGTTTGACGCCGCATGTTACATTATGAAAAACCTTAACACGACAAAGCATTGAAGGAACAACGTATTAGGAAGCCTTCAGAGAGCCGGTGGATGGTGCGAACCGGCGGCCGCAATAATACTGTCCATTCCGGAGCAGATCTACGAACCCGCCATCGCGGCCAAGTATATCCGGCAGGAAGCCGTTATCTTCTTCTATCGGTCAGACATGACCGGCTAAGGCTGCGCATGCGAATGTGCGGCGAACAAGGGTGGCACCACGGAGATCAGACTCCCGTCCCTTCTCGCGATTTTGGCGGGAAGCGGACGTGGAGTTTTTTTGTTGTACCCGTAAACGGCCCCAACGAGCCGGCGGGATCAAGGAACTTATACAGGAGGGAAACGAAAATGGTTAAAGTACTGGTATTGGATGGAATCAGCGATCAAGGTGTTCAATTGCTTAAGGATGCTCCCGATGTTCAGGTGGACATTAAGGCCACCATGCCCGAGGATGTGCTGGTAGAGGTTATCGCCGACTATGACGCCGTGATGGTCCGCAGCCAAACCAAAGTGAACGCCCGCGTTATGGAAGCCGCCAAAAACCTCAAGGTTGTCGGACGCGCCGGTGTAGGCGTGGACAATATCGATCTGGAAGCCGCCACCAAACGCGGCATCGTGGTTGTCAATGCACCGGACGGCAACACCATTGCCACCTGTGAGCTGACCTTCGGCCATATTCTCGGCCTCTCCCGGATGATTCCCCAGGCGTACAAGAAAACCGTGGGCGGCGAATGGGACCGGAAAACCTTCGTGGGTGTGGAGCTGCGCAACAAGGTGCTGGGTATCATCGGCATGGGCCGGATCGGCAGCGAGGTGGCCAAACGCGCCAAGGCCTTCGGCATGAACGTCATCGGCTTCGACCCCTTTATGACCGACAAACGCGCGGAGGAAATTGGCGTGAAGCTGGGCACCGTGGATGACATCGTCCGCAACGCCGACTTCATTACTGTACACACTCCGTTGACCAACGATACCCGCAACATCATCAGCCGTCCTCAATTTGAGGTGATGAAGAAGGGCGTACGGATCATCAACTGTGCCCGCGGCGGCATTATCGATGAAGCTGCTTTGGTGGAAGCCATCGACGCCGGCATCGTGGCCGGAGCAGCCTTTGACGTATTTATTAAGGAGCCGCCGGAAGCCGACCATCCGTTCCTGAACCACCCGAAGATTATCGTTACCCCTCACCTGGGTGCTTCTACTGTGGAAGCACAGGAGAATGTAGCGGTGGACGTATCCGAAGAAATCCTGCATATCCTGCGCAACGAACCTTTCAAGAATGCAGTCAACATGCCTTCCGTACCGGCCAACGTATTGAAAAAGCTGCAGCCCTTCTTCAACCTGGGGGAAAAGCTGGGTAAGGTTGCAGGACAGCTGGCTGACAACGGGCTTCATGAAATTGCCATCAATTATGCCGGCGATTTGGCCGATGTGGATGTCAATCCGCTGACCCGCTACATTGTGCTGGGTGTGCTCTCCAATCACCTGGGCGAAGATGCCAATGTAATCAACGCCCTGCATCTGGCCAAGGCACGGGATATTAACGTAGTGGTCACCAAAACCTCCGCCACCAAGAGCTTCACCAACCTGGTAACCGTTACGCTTAAAACAGACGACAAGGACAGCGTGGTTGCCGGTACGCTTCTTGCCGGATACGGCGAACGCATCGTTCAAATCGGCCAATATCCGGTGGACATTTCCCCGGAAGGCCATGTGCTCTTTATCGCCCATAACGACAAACCCGGGATTATCGGCAAGGTCGGCACCCTGCTCGGCGATACCGGCGTCAACATCGCCACCATGCAGGTTGGCCGTAAGGTTGTGGGCGGCGACGCCATCATGCTGCTGACCATCGACAAGGAAGCCGACGACACCCTTCTGGCTGCGTTGAAGAATCTGCCTGAAATTACTACTGCCAAAGCTGTACGGCTGTAAGAAGCATCCCCCAAAAGACAAACCCTTCCCTCAAATTGGCTTCGTCAATTTCGAGGCGGGAGCACCATTATCCGGCCTTCGGCTCGAACCATGGTGCTCCCGGGGCAATTGTTTCACGAGAATCAATAATATCCTGTGGGTTTCAACAAAAAGAAGCATTGTTCATGGAAGACTGAACAATGCTTCTTTTGTTGTTTTTACGGATCAAGCGGCAATATGACTGAAAATGTCGTCCCCTGCCCCACGATGCTTCGTACGTTAACGGAGCCTTGATGGGCCTCCACAATGTTTTTGACGATGGCCAGACCTAACCCTGTCCCGCCTGCCGCGCCCCGTGTGCGGGCTTTATCGGCTTTGTAGAACCGCTCGAAAATATATGGGATGTCCTCCGGCGGAATCCCCTCCCCTTCATCCTCCACCTCAATAAGCGCTGCCGAGGAATTCTGGTACGTCAGAGTCTGATAGCGAAGGTAGATGGTTTTGCCGGACATCGTATGCCGGATGGCATTGCCCAGCAGATTGGTCAGCACTTGCTCCAGCCGGTCCTGATCCGCCTTCTGCAGCACAATGTCATCGGAGGGCAGCACACATTCCAAACGGATGTCCTTTTCCTTGCACAGCCCCAGGAACTTCCGGTGAACTCTGCGGTACAACGGAGCCAGCTCCACCAGCCCCATGTTCATCTCCATATGGCCGGCTTCCATCCGGGCCAGATCCAGCAGATCCTTCACCAGACGCCCCATTCGCAGGGATTCGTCGTAAATCACCTGGGCCAGGTCATGCTTTTCCTCCGGCGAGGCGGCAATGTCATCCAATAGTGCCTCGCTGTAGCCCTGGAGCATGGACAGAGGCGTCCGCAGCTCGTGGGACACATTGGCCACGAAGTCCTTCCGCAGCTTCTCCAGCCGGTGCTCCTCCGTCACATCCCGCAGCACAGCCACCGCGCCCCGTGCCCGTCTGTGGGAATACAGGGGAGCCATCACTACCGACCACACCCCCTGCTGGACATGAAGCTTGGTGGTCACCACCTTGGTTTCTTGGATCACTTCGTCGAAAAGCAGCTGCAGGGGCTCGGGAATGGAATTGGCGGCCTGGCCGTTCTCCGGATCGGGATCATTCCACATGATCTCGCCCCATTCCTTCAGAATGGTCTCCCCTTGGGGATTGGCAAAAATCACCTTATGCTTGGTATCGAAGGATATCACCGCGTCGGACATGCTGCGCAGTACTCTGGACAGATTGGCCTTTTCGTTGTTCAGGAGCTTGATGGTTTCCTCCAGCTGCTCCGCCATCAAGTTGAAGGTCCGGGCCAGCTCTCCCAGCTCGTCGTGGGAGCCCACGTACACCCGGGTGGAATATTGGCCCTGGGTAATGAGGTTGGCGGCTTGCCGCAGCTGCTTCAACGGTTTGGTCAGCCGGGTAATCAGGAAAAAGGCAAAGAAGGTCGTAAGCAGGAATCCCATAAAGGAAGCCAGAGCAAACAAACGCTTCACATAATCCTGGAGACTTTCCGAGGATTTGATGGGCTGATACATCACAATGGAGCCGATGACATCGTCGTTGCCCGATTCCGTCACGGGAATGGCAATGGCCAGATACTCCTCCTTATCCCCGCTTCCCGCCTCCGCAAAAAACTGCTTTTGGATAACCGTTCCCTCCAAGGCCTGCTGCTGCTCCTGGGGTGTCAAGATTTCCTCCAAGGGCAGCTTCCCGCCCAACGTGCCCGAGGGACTGCGGAGATATTGCAGGCCGATGCTCTGGGCGTTCAACACGTCATTCATCGCGGCAAAATAGCTGCTGTCATTGCCCTTATCGGATACCTCGGCCACAATCTTGAAGGCCAATTGCTCCAAATCCCGCTGCTGCTCGCCCAGCTTGGGGAAATTGGTATCAATGTACCGATAAAGAAACAAGCCCAGGATTATGAGCACAACAGCAACCAGGCTGATAATGGTCATCCAGAGCTTGCCTACGATGTTCTGCAGAATACTCACTTAGGAACCTCAAGCTTGTAGCCGACTCCCCATACGGTGGTGATCATGGCGGCGGCATCCGGCGAGACCTTGTTCAGCTTTTCCCGCAGGCGCTTGACGTGGGTGTCCACGGTCCGCAGGTCCCCGAAAAACTCGTAATTCCATACGTCCTTCAAAAGCTCCTCCCGGGAAAACACCTTATCCGGAGAAATCGCCAGATAGTGCAGAAGCTCATATTCCTTCGGCGTTAATGCCACCTCCTGGCCGCCGGCCGTCACCCGGTGGGCGTCATGCTCGATAACCAGATGGGGGAAAACAATGTTATTGCTGGAATTGGCATCCTTGGACAAATAGGCTGTAGCGGATGAGCGGCGCAAAATCGCCTTGACCCGGTAAATCACCTCGCGGGGGCTGAAGGGCTTGACCACATAATCGTCGGTACCCACTTCAAAGCCCTGAACTCGGTTGGCTTCCTCCCCTTTGGCCGTCAGCATAATCACAGGTGTCGCCTTGAACTGGCGAAGACGTGCACACACCTCTACCCCGTCGATGCCGGGAAGCATCAGGTCCAGCAGAATCAGATCATAATCCTTCTCCAGTGCCAGCTGCAGGGCGGTCTCCCCGTCCTCGGCTTCCTCAATGCTATAGCCTTCCTTCTCCAGGTACATACGAAGAAGCCGGCGGATTCTTTCTTCATCGTCGACAATCAGTATATTCAATCCAAGATCTGCCAAGCCGCAATCACTCCTTTATCGAAATATCCTGCTCGGTATCATGTGAAAATTAGGACATGTTATGACAAATTATATTATACTCCGGCGTAAGAGTGAAGTCCTGTAATAACTAAATTTACCCCAATCAGCGTAAATATAACAATTATAAAGCCCAAAACCGCCAACCAGGCGGATTTTTCCCCATGCCAGCCTCTGGAAAGGCGCAAATGGAGGTACACGGCATAGAACAGCCAGGTAATTAAAGCCCAGACCTCCTTGGGGTCCCAGCCCCAAAACCGCCCCCATGCCTCATGGGCCCAGATCATGGCGAAGATCAAGGCGCCTAAGGTAAATACCGGGTAACCGATAGCAATGGAGCGGTAAGCAATCTCATCCAGGTCCTCCGGGTCCATCCTCTGGAGAAGCGGCTGGACCACCGCTCCCAGCGGCTTGCAGGCAGCCGCCCTTAATCCCCCATACAGCACTCCTCCGGCGAGTAGAGACCAAACCACCGTATTGAGCTTACGTCCCGCCTGCTCTCCCTTCATCCAGCCTGGAGCCTGTACTAATCCATTCTGCATCCCCAAGAATACGCTGCCTTCCTTGTAAATTCCGTCATGAGGAGCCACAAAAGGAGGAAGTGTATACGGGCTTTCCACAGCCTGCCCCTGAGTGCCGGCAGACGGAGCTTCGAAGACAGCCCCGAAGCCGGAAGCCTGAAAGCCCAGGCTGCTGACAGCGAAGCCGATAACCGCCAGCATGGCGAAGAGGGTGAATTCCACCCCACGCCTTCTCCAGCGGGCATCCGTTGACCGGAAATCCACAGTACGGATCAGGTACATCAGCCCTGCGGCAAAACCTGCGGCGAAGAAGGCCTCACCGGAGGCAGCCAGGGTGACGTGGATGGCCAGCCAGCGGCTTTGGAGAGCGGGAATCAATGGAGTGATGTCCTTGGGAAAAACGGAGGCATACGCCAGAATCACAATTCCCACCGGCAGGCTGAACGCACAAAGTGCAGGAGTTTTGTACAGCAGATATAACACCAGAACGGCAAAAACGATCATCATTGCCAAAAAGGTCATAAACTCATACATATTGCTGACGGGAATATAGCCGCTTACATACCAGCGGGTGAAGAAAAACAGCAGATGGCAGGCAAACCCTGCGGCGGCGGCCAGAAAGCCGGCTTTGTCCCATCGGCGTTTAGCGGCAACCGCCGCTCCGAACAGGAGAAAGGCGGCGCAATACAACAGGAATGCGCCCAGCAGGAAGCCGCCGCTTGCCCCCGACACTGCGTCAAGAAATCCGTTCATGACAAACCGCCCTTCTCCAGGGATTTGGGGTCCACGATGATGCCCGTGCGCTCCAGAACAGAAGCACATTCCTTGCGGAGGCCGAACCAATTTTTGTTGGTATGCGCTCCCCATAAGAGCACACCTTCGTCAACACGCAGCCAGATCCGACGGTGCTGCCAATAAAAACCCATCACCAGTCCAACCATAAAAACAGCGGCGCCGGTCCAGATAAAGGGCAGAGCCTTTTCCTTGCGGATGTTCAGGTAGCTGGTGTAAAGAGACACCTTCACATTCTCCGTGTCGGGCACAACCAGCTCCAGCCGTTTGCCCAGCTCCCCGTTCAGTTCATTCTGCCTGAACCGCTGCTGATCCTCCGCCCGGGGAAAATACATATAATAGGCGCCTTCATCGGGCAGCCCGGGCCCTTTCATCCGGAACAGGAACGCCGGGGCAACCGGCTCCTTGGAGAGGGTGACGGGTTGGCCCTCCCCGTTTAAGCCGAATTCAGGATAATAGCTGTCTAGTTCCAGAGAATATGGCCCCGCTGCATACACTGTCTGAGGACGGCGCATATCCAACTGGACGGGCCCGAAGGTTTCCCCTGTGATTTTATCCCGGAGAGCAGCAGTAACCGCCAGCAGCATAGGCGCCTCTTTATAATCAAACTGGTAGGCCAGCAGGCCTTGGTACTGCAGGGGATGATTAACGGCAATGCTCTGGGTGTGCACCTGCTCCAGAACCGGCGGTTTGTCCGGGTTTCCGCAATCAGCAGTGCAGGTATACAGAACGGCTTGGGTCTCATACAGCCGGGGCACCTGCGGATCGGCCTCGTAGAATTCCACGGTAAACTTTTCGTTCATCAGGTAATAAGGCGTTCCCGGAATTTTCACCGGCTCCCCTTCCGGAAAGGCAAGGTACTGGTCCATATGCCAGCCAGGGATATTCCGGGCAAGCACTGCCCCCAGGAAGATAATAAGCCCGATATGGTTCACATAGGGCCCCCAGCGGCTGAACCGGTGTTTTTCCGCCATCAAGGCTTGTCCGTCCGGCTCCATATGCACCCGGTAGCCTTTTCTTTTCAGAGCGGCGGCTGTGTCCTTGACCCATACGGTTCCGGAAGGCGCATTCTCCTGCCCGGGAAGCGGTCCGGTATACGTGAGCCTCTGGCGCCGGATAAACTGGGGATGCTTGCGGAGCTGCTGCCGGTTAAGCGCACGGTACAAGGGCAGCACCCGGTCCAGACTGCAGACGACCAGGGATGCGCCGATCATCATGATAAGCGTGACAAACCACCATGATTCGTATGTATGGGAGAGGCCCAATTGGTAATAAACCCGTCCGATAACGCCATAGGTTTCCTCGTAATAAATTGCCGGGTCCTGGTTGATAAAGGTATTTTCCTGGGGAAATACCGTTCCAAGAGTAGCAAGCAGCAGAGTTGCAGCAATCAGCCAAACAGCCACCTTGACCGAGGAGAAAAAACGCCACACCCTGTCTATGATGCTCGGGCTTATACGCTCTGACCGCCGGAGAATCCCGTCATAGCGCATTTCCAGAGGCGTTTCATCCTCCGTACCATCCTGTGGTTTGCCGCAGGCCTCACACAGTACAGTGGCTGCCGGATTCTGATGCCCGCATTCGCATTTGGTGTTTTGGAACATGGCATCCCCTTCCCTGGTCATGACCTGTCCTTATTGCGCGAGCATGGAATCCAGCGTGTGTTCAATAAGGGCATCATCCATTTGCCCGATGATAATCTTATAGATTCGGCCGCCGGGCTCAATAAAGAAAGTCGTCGGATACTGGTTCACACCATACGCTTTGCGAACCGTATCCTCCATATCCATATAAATGGGAAACCCGATCCCATACTGCCGGACAAAGCTTCTGACGGTGACGGCACTCTCACCCAGGTTCATGCCAACCACTCCCACCCCCCGCTCCGCCCATTTGGCAGCCTGGCGTTGCAGAGCAGGCATTTCTTCCGTACATGGTGGACAGAAGGTGCCCCAGAAGTTCAACACCAGCGGCTTGCCTGCCCAATTGCTTAAGCTCTGTCCCGCTCCCTCCAGATCCTTAACCTTGAATTGCGGAGCCCGGCTGCCTTCCTCCGGAAGTTGCTCCCGGTTAAACAGCGCGTTGCCGATGGTCAGGCCCCCGGCAAGAACAACCAGTGCCAATATGACAATCTGAACCCCTTTTTTGCCTGATTTCACTGCCGGCTCACCTGCCATCCTCTATTTAAATCTATCAGATGATCATAAGTGTAATATAAGAATAGATGCACATCAACTTGCACAGCGGTTACATGTATAAAATATGACCGTCCCCCCGAATTCGAATCAAAAAAAGAGCATTTTTCCGGTTGGAAAAATGCTCTGAATCAAGTTTCTGTGAATGACAGCCGACGGTTGGGCCTACAGCTTGAACCTGCTGGTTAGTATCAAGAGCTCCTCTGATAAACCCGCCAGAGCTTTCGACGAACTTGAAATTTCTTCCATGGTCGCCAACTGCTCTTGTGCTGCAGCAGATACTCCTTGTGTGCCGTCCGCAGCCGATTCGGTGATGTGGGTAATCTCATGAAAGACGTGAACCAGATTATTTGAATTTAACGACAGCCTGTCTGTAACCTCGGTTACACCACCAATTCGCTTCAGCACATCCTCCATGGCCATTTCAATACTTTGAAAGGACTGGCCGGCGGATTGGACAATCTCGATGCCTTCCTTAACCTCTCCTGCCCCTTTTGTAACTTTTTCGGCCGTTCTGCCGACTTCCAGAAGGATATCATTAATAAATCCGGTGATGCTTTTTCCGAATTGGTTGGTTTGCTCCGACAGCTTTCGCACTTCCCCCGCCACAACAGCGAAACCACGTCCCGCTTCACCTGCTCTGGCCGCTTCAATGGCTGCATTGAGGGAGAGCAGATTGGTTTGTCCGGCAATATCGGTAATGAAGCCTGCAATCCGGTTGATTTCCTCGGATTTGGTTATTAATGAACGCACAACCTCTTCGATATCCGTGACAGTATGGTGTATGGAAGTCATCTGACTTACCGCTAGCACAATGGAGGATGACCCCTCTTGCACGGTTCTGGATGCCTTGTCCGCCGAATAGGCAACCTCTTTGGCACTGCTGGCAATTTCTTCAGCCGCCTGGTCCATTTCGTTTACCTTTAACAAGCTGCTGCGGACGCTTTCCACCTGTTTATCTGTCCCTTGTGCCAGCCGCTCGGTAATGTGCGCAATATGCTCGGAGGCCTGGCTGGTTTGCTCAGAGCCCGCTGTCAGCTCCTCGGAGGAAGCAGCAACCTGCTCCGCATGTACATTCACCTCCGTCAAAACTTGCCGCAAGCTGGACGACATGCTGTTAAAGGCCTCAGTCAATTGACCGATTTCATCCTTGTTGGAGATGGTCACCGGGTCGCCCGTCAGATCCCCGCCGGATATCAAAGCAGCAGCTTCACGCAGCTTGATGATAGGAGAAGAGACCGCACGGCCGATAACAAAGGACAGCGCAACCCCGATCAGGAAGCCCGCAGCGACAACGCCCCACATAATCCTTTGGATAGAACGGGCCTTGGCCGAGGCAGACTCCACACCCAGATTTAAGGCTTCCTGATTCCTCTCGACGAGCTGTGATGCAATGGTTGTAAAGGCCTCGATGGTATTCCCCTGCTCGGCCAATGTTTTCATGTACGAATCGGAATTGTTTTCTTTCTTCGCGTCGAACATCTGGTCAACAGCTGCGGAGAAAAACTCCTGAAGCAAATCCAGTGCCTGAAGCTGCTGCCAATCCTCCCCGTTCGCAGCAACAAGATTATTCAATTCGTGGACATTGCCGTAAAAGCTTTGTTTCGCTGCATAATAAGCATCCACGAACTTCTCCTCGCTGGTAAGGAGATACTCCGTCACCATGGCATGCTCCTTCTCGATGTTAATGTTCATGCTTTTCACCAGTCCGGTAACGGCTACTTCATTATCCAATAATTCCTGATAGGAACGGTTTGTTTTGACATTAAAATAAAAGCTGAATGCGCTGGTAAGGACCATTACAGCCAGCACAACCCCAAATCCCGCAAAGAGCTTCGTCCGGATCGAATTTAGTTTCATTTATTCCGCCCTCCCGCGATTTAGAATCTTGGCAGCATCTGACCTGTATTCAGCCGCGCCTTCCTCAGGAGTAATCGTACCGGCCAGCACTTTATTTTTCACACGGTTATAGGCATTATTGACGGATGTTGATGAGCTGGGAACCGGTGGGTCAATGGGTTTGACCTGGGTTTTTAATTTTTCAATATAAAGATATTGCTCCTGGTTGGCCGCATTTTGTTTGGCGAACAGCCTTGCCGCAATTTTGGTGGCTACCGGTACGCCACGTTCCCCGTTCAGAATATCATTGGCCTCCGGATTGTTGATAAAGAAGCTTATAAATTTTGCCGCGGCCTCCTTATGCTTCGAATAAGCGGAGACAGACAAAAACATGGACGGTTTCAAAAATTTGCCCTCGTATTTCGGATCAATCACAGGATAGTGAATCAGCTTCAGGGAGTCGGATGTAAAGGAGCTGATGGTAGCTGCCTGGTTTGTGACCACCGGATATATGGCGGTTAAGCCGGTAACCAGCGGATGATTCTTGTTGTTGCTGACTGACCCGCCTTTGTAAATCAGGCCTTCATCTGTCCATTTTTTCTGTAAGCGGAGATAATCAGCCATGATTTGATCATCCTGATAACCAAGTCCCGTACCTTCAGAATTATACAAAGACACTCCCCTGGCCCTCATATAATACGTCATATCAATCATGGCACCCAATGGGGCAAACCCCGGGGTTTTGTTCCTGGCCTTCATTTCCTTTAAGGTTGCATACAAATCATCAAGGGTGTACCCGTCCTGGAGAAGCTCAATCTTAGTGTCGGCAAAGACCTTCGTGTTGATGAGGAAGGTTTGGGAGTTGTTGCCCAGGTTAACGGCATAAAGTTTGCCGTCAGCAGCCCGGCCAGGCGCCAGAAACTCAGACTCCACATCGGTTAAATCCAATGCGCCGTTCTCTGCATATGTATCCAAAGGCTCAAACAGCTTGCGGTTAATAAAATTGAAGATGAAGCCGTAATCGCCCTGAATAATGTCAGGCGCCTCCCCCCTCCCGTATCCCATCACCGCTTCTTTAGATACATCTGAAGTGTTGGATAACGGGACAGCCTCAATCTTTACTCCGGGATTGGCCTTCTCAAACAGCTCGATTACCTTCAACGTATTTTCCTTACGCTGATCCCCTCCCCACCAGACAAACTTCAAAACCTCTTCAGCATTCTTTTTTGTCTCACCATCGTCGTTTGTGCTGCACCCGGCAACAAGCACCAGCAATCCAGCAAGGGCGGCAAACAGCCATAAGCACCTTCCCGTTCGGTTTTCTCCCATTCGTCTCAACCTTTCTTTTTTAGGAAGCTCCGGTAAAAGAGCTTCTATTTATGTCTTCAATTATATATCGAAACATGCGGTAGAATTCTGTAATTAAATGTCGAATTATAAACAATGTTTTACTTGCATTTTTATTTCATGTCCGATCACTCCATTTGTTAGAGGAGCAGAGCCTTGACCAAAACAAAAACACCCTGCCCATTTGACAGAGTGTTAGATGTTAATGCAAATCAAATTACTGAGGGTCATTACCATCCTCAACCGGAGTATTTGAAGCGCCGGCAGCGGCTGCTTCCTCCCGCAGGGACTGCACTTCCTTCTCAGACAAAGCCCGGAACTTGCCGCGGGGAAGTCCCCCCAGCTCCAGCGGCCCGAACATTACCCGCTTCAGACGGATAACGGGATGATGCACGGCCTCAAACATCCGCCGCACCTGCCGGTTTCGCCCTTCGAAGATGGTAATGACCACTACCGTTTCATTCTTGTCGGGGTTAATATCATAATAATCCGCTTCAGCCGGTGCGGTCATCCCGTCATCCAGCTTCACCCCCGCCTTCAGCTTGTCCAGGACGGAGCCGTGAAGGTTGCCTTTCACCGTAGCCAGATAGGTCCGCGGTACATGGTTCCGGGGATGGGTCAGCAGGTTGGCGAATTCTCCGTCATTCGTGAGAATAAGCAGCCCTTCCGTATCGTAATCCAGACGTCCCACCGGGTACACCCGTTCCTTCACTCCCGGCAGGAAATCCGTCACCACCTTGCGCCCTTCGGGATCGGTAGCGCTGGTGATAACACCTTTGGGCTTGTTCAGCATCAGATAGGTTTTGCTTTGCGCCTTAATGGCCTTGCCGTCCACCTTGATTACATCTGCCGCGGGATCTACCTTCGTGCCCAGCTCCCGCACCACAACGTCATTGACCTGAACCCGGCCTGACGTAATATATTCCTCGCACTTCCGCCGGGAAGCGATCCCGGCCTGAGCCAATACCTTCTGCAATCTTTCCATTCGTCGTCTGTCACCTCATGCTAATGATACCCGTCCTTTCCGGAAATCACAAGCATCGACCATGGAAAAAATGAACCGGGGCATTCCTCCGAATGAGAATAAATATCCTGCATGGTAAAATGCATCAACCCGGAGAGCCGCAAAGACAGCTTTACCAGCAAAAACATCTGCTCAGCAGCCTCCGGCGTCAAACCCGCTCCCGGCTGGGAAAAATCCCCTTCCAGGCAGATATGGATGTAGTTGGGATCAGTGGGTACGGTTGCTGGAATGATGGAGCCATTCTTCATAATCAAATAGTCGTAGCCTTTGCCGTTAATGGCGCTGCATGCGGAATGATGGACGATTATACCCGCAGCATTCATATCACACACCTCCGCTTGCACTTCTTTCGTGTTGTAGTATATGAAGGTGCGGGCGGGGTGGTTCAGCTTATTTAGACCGACGGTTTGAATATGGTGAATAAATATTCATCGAGTTTCATTCCTTTCCCTCCCAGTCGTTTCACATGAATATTTATTTCCTAACCAAACACGAGATAACATACGGCAATGGCGGCGACGAAGCCGACGAGGTCCGATAGCAGGCCCACCTTCAAGGCGTAACGGGATTTCCGGATCCCCACGGCGCCGAAATAGACGGTCAGCACATACAGCGTCGTATCCGTGCTGCCCTGAATGGTGGAGGCGATCCGCCCGATCATCGAGTCGGGACCAAATTGCTTAAACAGATCCACTGTGTACGCTAAGGAGCCTGTCCCGGTAATCGGACGCAGAATCGCAAGGGGGAGCACCTCAGCCGGAATGCCAATCAGCTTCAAAAGAGGCTGGATCTGCCCGCTGATCAAATCCATAGCTCCGGACGCCCGGAATACGGATATGGCCACCATCATCCCGACCATATGGGGAATGATGCGGATCGCCGTATCGAAGCCGTCCTTTGCCCCTTCGGTGAAGGTTTCGTAGACGGGCAGTTTTTTGTAGGCGGCATATAAGGGGATAAACACAATCACCACCGGGATTGCCCACATGGAGATGATGGATACGATTGCGTACATCGGCGGTCATCCTTTCCCGGCAGGAGAATTCTTCCGTTGGAACCACTTGTCCAGCACGATGGCTGCAGCGGTGGCGATTGCGGTAGCAATCAGCGTGGTGCCGACAATTTCGGCGGCGTTCACCGAACCCATGGACAGACGGTAGGCAATAATGGTGGTAGGAATCAGGGTGATGCTGGCCGTATTGATGGCCAGGAGCGTGCACATGGCCGCAGTCGCCTCCTCCTTCTGGGGATTCAGCTTCTGCAGCTCCTGCATGGCCTTGATGCCCATGGGGGTAGCGGCATTGCCCAGCCCCAAAATGTTGGCGCTCATGTTCGACATGATGTACCCCATGGCCGGATGGTCCGGGGGTACACTGGGAAACAATAGCCGCACTATTGGCCGGAGCAGCTTGGCCAGCTTTTTGACCAGCCCGGCGTCCTCGGCAATGCGCATGATCCCCAGCCAGAATACCATAATGCTGATCAGTCCGAAGGAAACGGTAACGCCGGTTTTGGCCCCGTCGAATACCGCTTGGGTGACGGAGTCAATATTGCCTTGAATCGCGGCAACAATAAAACCGGCCACCAGGAAAAAGAGCCATATCCAATTGACCATGATAGCGGCCTCCTTTATATGTCCGTGAACGTAACTCCTTATGCGCCGGCGAACAACGCCTTAACCACCTGCTCCAAGTTAGCGAACCAGCCACGTCCGCTGCCTGTGACGGCCGCCTCCAGTCCGGTTGTCCGGAGCATGGTTTGACGGTTATCCGGCTCCTGGGCCAGCCTCGGGCTGCCTTCGGGATACACCGGCACGGAACCGATGGTTTTGCCGTTCAGGGTCAGGGTCAGCGTACCTGCAAGCCCCAACCGGTACTCGGGGGAATTGGCGTCCTGAAGCTGCAGGCTTCTGGACACACCAGAGGCTTCCCCCTCAGATAGCGCATACTGGAAGGAATGACCGGCTGCCAGACCCGGCTGAACAACCTCCCCTTTTTGTACGAGAGGAGTCAGCTTGTAATGGGAAAAGCCCCAATCCAGCAGGTTCCGGTGATCCAACCAATCATTGGGATCATTCAAGGTCACCACCGCCAGCTGCTGGCCATTGCGGGTAGCAGAGGATACCAGACACCTTTTGGCAATTTTGGTGTAGCCCGTTTTGACCCCGTCCGCCCCGTTGTACATATTCAGCATTTTGTTCTTGTTGCTCCAGACATGGTCCCAGGATTCTGTCGGGTTGGGGACCTTTTTGACCTCTGTTTTGACAATTTCCTGAAAGGTAGGATTCTGCAGTGCATACGCAGTCAGCTTGGCCATATCGTTGGCAGTGGAATAATGGTCGTTATGATCCAGACCATGGGGATTCATAAACCGGGAATGCTCCATCCCCAGCTCCCGGGCCTTTTCATTCATGAGATAGACAAACCCTTGCTCGGAGCCGCCCACATGCTCGGCGATAGCGGTGGCCGCATCATTGCCGGAACGCAGCATCAAGCCATACAGCAGGTGATGGAGGCTCATTTCCTCCCCCAGCTTCAGATAAATAGAGGAGCCCTCCTTGCCGAAGGCGTTTTTGCTGACTGTGACCTGATCGGACAGCTTGCCCTGTTCAATGGCCACAATGGCCGTCATGATCTTGGTGAGACTGGCAATCCGCATCCGCTTGTCCCCCTGCTGCGCATACAAAAGCCTCCCCGATTTCACATCAATCAACGCGGCGGCCTCCGCACTGGTGCCCGGCTTCGGGGGCTCCGCCCGGACGGTGGCCGCTCCGGTGCCTGCACCGGCCCATACAACAAAGGCAACGAACGCTGCCAGCAGCTTTTTCATTGGCTAATTGCTCCTTCCACCCATTCATGTACCTGCCCATACTTGTACCACCAATATATGCTTGACCGGTGTGGAACATGCCCCGCTTTAGGATGTATCCCCGGCCTGGAAAAAGTGCATAAAAAAACTGCATCCGAGAATTGGCCAGCGCCAGTCGGATGCAGCGGTAGTTATACGGAAATATGGGATAACAGATAAGGGCGTGTCTGAAAACCCGCTTGAGGGCACCCTTCAGCGTCTTTTCGCCACTTCCTGCGCAAAACGTGCTCCCCTCGGAGTTTTCAGGCACACCTTAGATGCTTGGATCGTATGTTCCCGACAGGCGGGAGGAGTCGTTCATATCCTGGTCCGCTCCATTACGGTTACCCTTCAGCATACTTTGGATTTTCTCCACCACCTGCGGAGCGGAATCGATGAGACGCTCATAAATATGGGTTTGGTTGTCCAGCGGCACTACCTTCACACCCAGTTTGTTGACGACGAGGAAGGCGATGGGAGTTATGGACACACCACCTCCGCTGCCGCCGCCGAAGGGCAGCATCACCGTAGCGTTGTTGGCATCATTGCCATTTTGCTGACCGCCGCTTCCCGACGATTCCTCCATATCCCCGTAGAATTCGCTGCCTCCGGCAGCAAACCCGAAGCCGACCTTGGAGATGGGCATTATGACGCTTCCGTCCGGAGTTTCCACCGGGTCCCCAACAATTGTATTGACATCAACCATTTCCTTGATATTTTCCATGGCTACTTTCATTAAACCCTGTATCGGATGCTCGGCCATGCAGTTATCCTCCTTCTCATGCGTAAACGCATTATTGACAATCCATCAGAACTAGCATTTCCGATCGCTGCAGGTTGTATGTAACCTCGGGCTGACTCAAGGGGATTTGGACAATATCTTCTGCCAGGCCTTCAAGCTGCCCCTGTTCTTGAAGGCTCTTACCGCAAACAGCACCAGCGACGCGCAGGCCTGGTCAAACCGCATCTGTCCCTTCCACGTCAGCTCTGTAGTAAACACAGTCTGCCTGTAATCCGGAATAACCTGAATATCCGGATTGCCACAGCGTTTGATGTGGGTAAACATGAAGGTTAAGAGGGAGGATTTCAAGGTCCAGACAATGCCTGTTGTGATAGCAGTCTCCGGCGCATCCCCCAGGCCGATCCGTGTGGACCATTTTAGTTGGGTGCAGGTAACCTTGGACATGGTATCAAACAGCCAATCCCGCATGTGGTAGGTAGCTTCCACGAAAATTTTGGCCTTCCTGAAATACCGGAGCACCTTGTCCTTATTGATTTCCGCCGTGCCTTCTCCCAGAAGCGTGTCCCCCCGCTCGTTCACATGCTCCTCCTTGAGCATTACACCCTTCTTCAACCCCTTAAAGGCAATAACCGGCACCTCAAAGCGGTACTGGATCAGGCCATAAACAGCCTTGCAATAAATATACAGCCGGTCGTTATCCTTCACCCGGGAATAAAACAATTCAAAGGATACCTTGCTGGCCAACAGCGCAATTGCCAAAGCGGCGCCGCCGGCAAGCATCCACCCCCACCATGTCATGCATAAGGCCCCCTTTTATCCAAACCCCCCAAAAGTGACGAAATGCTCTGAAGCCAAATCCGAGTACTTTTGGGGGAGCCCCCATAAAAACAGTCAAAAAAAGCTCCGACCGGGCTTCCATGCCGCAATTGGCATGAAAACCGTCAATCGGAACTTATTGTATCCTGATGGACCGTAGGGCATTCGCCTATTCCGGGTCCAATTCATCAATTGTCATCTGCTTTGCTTCCAGCCTGCCGAACAGCAGCTGGGTTTCCTCATCCAAATCCACCTCATGCTCGAATTGGGAGGAATCCGGCAAATCCTGTAAACCCTTCAACGCAAAATAGTCCAAAAAGGACTTGGTCGTCCCGTACAAAATGGGTCTCCCCACCGCCTCGGCGCGTCCTTTTTCCTCGATCAGATCCTTGGCTACCAGCGTCTGCAGGGCCCGGTCGCATTTGACTCCCCGGATTTCCTCAATTTCCACCCGGGTAATGGGCTGCTTGTAGGCCACGATGGACAGGGTCTCCAAAGCCGCTTGGGACAAAGCCGCCCGTGTAGGCGACGATGCCAGGCGCTCCAGATAGGGGGCATGCGCAGGGAGTGTCGTCAGTTGGAGAGCGCCGGCAATTTCCACAATCTGAATGCCTCTCCCCTTCTTCTTCAGCTCCGCCTTCAGTTCCTCCACCAGCGATGCGGTGAACTTCACATCCAGCTCCAGCACTTCGGCCAGCTGCTTCACTTCAAGCCCTTCATCCCCAGCGGCGAACAGCAGCCCCTCAATAATCGACTTCAATTTGGGCAACTGCATCCCAGCTACCTTCCTCTCTTGCCTGAATCACAATATCCTCGAATAATTTATGCTGATAGCATACAATGGTTTTCATCTTCATCAGCTCCAACAATGCCAGGAAGGTTACCACAATCTCCTCCCGGCTGTTCTCCGGTGACAATAACCGCGAGAACAGAAGCTTGCCGCCTGCCTCCTGGAGAATCTCCACCACCTGGGTGATCCTGTCCTTCACGGAAATCTCATCCCTGTGGATCATGGCCACCCGGTTGCGGCTCACCTGCTTCTTCAGCGCCTTGCGGAAGGCCAGCAGCAAATCCGTCAAATCCAATCCCTCAACAGGATTCGTGGGGACCTGATGGACATAAGGAGTCAGATCCACTGCCTCCCGGGTATAAATCAGACTGCGCTCCGTTTCCATCTCCCGGAGATGGTCGGCAATATCCTTATATTTGCGGTATTCCACCAGCTTCTGCACCAGTTCATCCCGCGGGTCAAAACCGTCCTCGCCGTCCATCATCCAGTCCATATCATCCGGCAGCAGCTCCACCGGCGGCTTGGGAAGCAGCATCTTGCTTTTGATTGCCAGAAGTGTCGCGGCCATCACCAGAAACTCGCTGGTGACCTCCAGCTCCAGCTCCTGCATGCCGTCCAAAACCTCCAGATATTGGTCGGTGATTTCCTTAATAGGGATATTATAAATATCCACTTCCGCCTTATCGATGAGGTGCAGCAGCAGGTCCAGCGGGCCTTCGAAGGTTTCGAGCTTGAAGGTCACCTTCATGGGTCATTCGCTCCTTAATTACGGCAGCTGCTTCAGCAGATTGGCCATTTCGATCGCCGTTACCGCAGCATCCCAGCCTTTATTGCCAGCTTTGGTGCCTGCGCGCTCCACTGCCTGCTCGATGGAGTCGGTGGTCAATACGCCGAATATGGTGGGGACTCCCGTCTTCATATTGATGGCGGCCACTCCCTTGGATACCTCTGCGCACACATAGTCAAAATGCGGCGTGGAACCCCGGATAACGGCACCGAGTGTAATTACGGCGTCATACTTGCCGCTTTGGGCCATCCGCTGGGCCGCCAGAGGAATCTCGAAGGCGCCAGGCACCCATGCCACTTCTACCTCCTCATCCTTGGCACCGTGGCGCTTCAGCGCGTCCAGTGCCCCGCCCAGCAGCTTGGCGGTAATAAATTCGTTGAACCGGCCGATGACGATTCCATACCGCAGGCCTTCCGATACTAAATGTCCTTCATACGTGTGTCCCATATTCATCTCATCCTTTCGGTTTCCGTTACAGCAGCAGATAAATCATCCTGGAACGAAAGCAGGTGTCCGAGCTTCTCCCGTTTGGTGTGCAGGTAGCGGGTATTATCAATGTTCTCTAACATCTGCAACGCTACTCTTTCGACAACCTGCAGCCCGTATCCTTCCAATCCTTTAATTTTTCTTGGATTATTCGTCAGCAATCTGATTTTTTCGACGCCCAGGTCCTTCAATATCTGTGCGCCGATCCCGTAATCCCTAAGATCCGCTCCAAAACCCAGCTGAAGATTGGCTTCCACCGTATCCATTCCCTGCTCCTGAAGCTTATAGGCCCGCAGCTTGTTGATCAGGCCGATCCCCCGGCCCTCCTGCCGCATGTACAAGAGAACACCCGAGCCGTTCTCGTCAATCTGCTTCAATGCGGAGGCCAGCTGGGGGCCGCAGTCGCAGCGGTGGGAATGGAACACATCCCCGGTCAGGCATTCGGAATGGACGCGGACCAAAACAGGCTCATCCGGATTGATGGTGCCCTTAACCAGTGCCACATGCTCCTTGTCATCCACCTCATTGGTATAAGCAACAGCGGTGAATTCGCCGAAATCTGTGGGCAGCCGGACCTCCACCTCACGTTTGATCAGGTTTTCCTTTTCGTTGCGATAGTGGATCAGATCCTGGATGGAGATCAGCTTCAACTGATGCTTCTGCGCGAATATCCGCAGATCGGGAAGCCGGGCCATGGTGCCATCCTCCTTCACCACCTCGCAGATCACGGCTGCAGGATAAGAGCCGCACATCCGGGCCAAATCAATGGCCGCCTCCGTATGGCCCGCGCGGCGCAGGACTCCCCCTTTTTTGGCGATAAGCGGGAAGATATGGCCGGGACGGCGGAAATTCTGCGGCCGGGAGGACGGATCAATAAGTCCCTTTACGGTCCTGGCCCGTTCAAAGGCCGAGATGCCGGTGGTGGTGTCCGTATGGTCCACGGAAATGGTGAAGGCTGTTCCATGATAATCCGTGTTGTGATGGACCATCAAATCCAGCTGCAGTTCCCGGGCCCGCTCCTCCGTGATGGGCACACAGACCAGGCCTCTGGCCTCGCGGATCATAAAATTGATCACCTCCGGCGTCGCCTTATCCGCCAGCACAATAAGATCCCCCTCATTCTCCCGGTCCTCGTCGTCCACCACCAGAACCGGCTTGCCCAGCATCAGGTCATAGATCGCTTCCTCAATGCCATCCAGTGTCTTTTTCTCTTCCATCTCCATCACTCCCTTTAATTATTTACATGTTGTAAGGGGGACTCCCCCAAAAGTATTCGGAAACGCTACAGAGCTTCGCTTCACTTTTGGGGGAAGGTTATATATATCCGTTTTCCGTCAGAAACGCTTCGGTCAAACCTCCGCTTTTCCGTCCGCGGCCTGTCCCCGGCTGCTCCCCGCTTTGGAAGGTGAGCAGCCGCTCTACATATTTGCCCAGGATATCCGCCTCCAGATTCACCCGGTCTCCCGGTCCCTTAAGAGCTAATACGGTTTCGGCAAGAGTGTGCGGAATAATGGAGACGGCGAAGGTATCATTGTCAGTGCGGATCACAGTCAGGCTGATGCCGTCGATGGCAATGGAGCCGCGGGCCAGCACATACCGGAGCATACTTTTGTCGTCCGGCTCCAGGGTGAAAACCACGGCGTTCTCCTCGGGCTGCCGGCTTACAATACGCCCGGAGGTGTCCACATGGCCCTGCACAATATGGCCGCCGAAGCGCTTCTCGGCACCCATAGCCCGCTCCAGATTCACCGGATGGCCGGGCCGGAGCTCACCGAGATTGGTCTGGCGGTAGGTTTCCGGCATCACATCCGCCGTGAAGGAGTCACCGTCAAAAGCTACAACAGTGAGGCACACACCATTCACGGCGATGCTGTCGCCTATGGCCACATCCTCCAGCACCCTGGAGGCCTCCACCGTCAGCATCATGGCCTGACCCTGCCTGTACACCCTGCGCATACGGCCCATTTCCTCTATAATTCCTGTAAACATGACGCTCCATCCTCTCTAGGTCATTCCGTTCCAGCCGGCTCCCCTTCAGCCTGTCCGTAGCGGGGATAACCGGTGATGCACAAATCCTGGCCCATTTGTTCCACCTTCAAGCGTTCCAGAACTACGGCATCCCCCATTTTTTCGAAACCGGCAAAGTCAAAGTTTCCCGGGGCATCCGGCCCTCCGATAATTTTCGGGGCGAAAAACAAAATGCATTTATGGATCAGCCGAGCCTCCAGCATGGCCCCATTCAGCTTGCCGCCCCCTTCCAGCAGCACGGAGGCAATCTCCCGTTCACCCAGCAGCCGCATGCCCTCCTCCAGATCCACATGAGGCCCGAAGCCGGTAAGCAGCACCCGGTGTCCCCCATCCTCAAGACATTTGATTTTGTCAGGAGGAGCTTGGTATGTACTGAGTATGATGGCACCCGGACGATCCAGCAGACGGGCATCCTCGGGAATCCGAAGTTTCGAATCCACAATAACCGGAACCGGATTGAGGCCGGGAACATCAAGTCGTGTGGTCAGAGAAGGGTCATCTGCAAGCACCGTTTGGATGCCTACCATAATCCCCTGATGGCGGTGCCGCAGCGTATGCACGTATTCCCTTGCTGCTTCTCCTGTCACCCACCGGCTGTCACCCGTCCGGCTCGCTATTCGTCCGTCCAAGGTACTGGCCGTTTTCAACGTGATAAAGGGTGTGCGGTGCACAATGTAATGGTTAAACACCTCATTCAGCTGCGTCGCTTCCTGCCCCAGGATGCCCGCCTCAACCTCTATCCCCGCCCCCTCCAGCATGGCCAGCCCGTTACCCGAAACCAACGGGTTGGGGTCCTTGGCTGCAACCACTACCCGAGCCACTCCCGCCTCAACCAGCCGGTTCGCACAGGGAGGTGTTTGGCCGTAATGGCTGCACGGCTCCAAGGTGACATAGGCTGTTGCACCGGCCGCTTCCCCGCCTGCCATCCGGAGGGCATGGATTTCCGCATGGTCCCCGCCACGGCGCAGATGGGCGCCCATGCCGAGAATACGTCCATCCTTAACGAGGACACAGCCTACTACCGGATTAATCCCCGTCTGTCCTGCCGCTCCGGCAGCCAGCTGCAGTGCCAGCCGCATATACCATTCATCATTCATTACATCCTGGGGATTCATGCTTCCCCTCCTCATCCGCAAAATCAAAAAAACCCTTCTCCACAAAATGGAAAGGGGACAGTTCAGAGGTCCGTACCGGCGCATACCGAATAGAGCTGTTTCCTTTTAACATGTGAAAAAAGGAACTTGCCTATGCCAATAAAACGCGGATACGAAAATCACTTTCTCCCATCCAGACTATACTGTCGGTCTTGGAGTTGCACCAAGTCCTCCGGTGAACAGCGCCAAAGGCGCCGGGCATCAGCCAGCTTCACCGGGTCACGGACTGACCGCAAGGGTGCTGGAGTGCGCTTGTGCGCCACTCCGCCTTACGGATCACCGCCGGTAGGGAATTTCACCCTGCCCCGAAAGTAACTTCGATATGAAATTATCATGCTGTTGCCATGAAGTGTATCATCCTGCTGCTGAATTTGCAAGGGAGTAACGCTGGTTACGCGCCGATCTCCTCCACCTGCTCCTCGTTTCCGGTAATCACCTTGTGGACCAGAAGCCGGGCAATGCGGAGATTATCGGTTTCTTCTATTATAAATTCCACATTCTCATAAAGGATCTTGTCGTTCTTCCGCGGCGGAATTTCCATCTGGGAATACACCCAGCCACCGATGGTGTCGTACTCCTCCGTACTGATATCCGTTCCGAAGAAATCGTTAAATTCAGAGATAAGCAGCAGTCCGTCAACTGAATAAACCTGGTTATCCCGGGCTTCAATGCTGGGACGCTCCTCATCGAATTCGTCCTGGATCTCGCCGACAATTTCTTCAAGAATGTCTTCGACGGTGACCAGACCGGCCGTACCGCCGTATTCATCAATCAAGAGGGCCATCTGATGTTTCTTGCGCTGCAGGTTCGTGAGCAGCGTGCTGATGGACATGCTCTCCGGAACAGTAGCCAAGGGTCTCAGCACACTGCGGATATCCCGGATGCGGTCCCGCGGGTTGAACAAATCCTTAATATGAATGTACCCAATAATATTATCCTTGTCAGGGTCGCAAACAGGGTAGCGGGTGCGCATTTCCTGAATGGCGATCTCGATGTTGTCCTCGATGGACAGGTTGGCGTACAAACACACCATTTCCGTCCGCGGGATCATAATTTCTCTGGCTGTGGTTTCACTGAATTCAAAGATGTTGTCCATCAGGGTCATTTCGGCCTTGTCGATGAGGCCGCTTTTGTGGCTCTCCTGCATCAGGAGACGGATTTCTTCCTCAGAGTGGGCGGTTTCGTGGCCATTGCCCGGCTCAATGCCGGATTTACGCAACATCCAGTTGGAAGCTCCGTTCAGAGACCAGATAAAAGGGTACATCATTTTGTTGAAGACGTACACAGGGACGGCTGTCCACAATGTCACGGCTTCGGATTGCTGGATTGCGTACAGCTTAGGGAATTGCTCACCCAATGTGATATGAAAGGAAGTAACAATAGCAAATGCAATGATGAACGAAATCGTATGCGCCGCAGCCGCAGGCAGTCCCATCATATCGAACAGCGGCTCCAGGAGCCGTGAGATGGTCGGTTCACCCAGCCAACCGAGAATCAGTGAGGTCAGGGTTATACCCAACTGGCAGGCGGACAGGTAAGCGTTCAGGTTATGAAGGATCTTGTGGGAGATCTTCGCCCGGAAGTTCCCCTCCAAGGCAAGCGCCTCAATCCGGCTGGCCCGAACCTTCACATACGCAAACTCCGCTGCCACGAACAATCCGTTCAACAAAACAAACACCAATACTAAAACCAATTTCACCCACATAGGTAAAGGGTCTATGCCCAATTTAGCTCCTAACCGTCCAGGGGACCGGCTAGGATACACCTCCTTTATAAGTTCAAAATGGATACATAATAAAACTATATACGTTTTTTGTGTCCACCGTCAAACCGTGAAAATTCCACTGATCCATGCCTTCTCCTTGCCACAGGCTGAGAAACGGCTGATTGTTTCACAAAAAGCGCTCTAGAGGCGTCTTTTCCCCAATCTTGAGGAATTTCGGGGGAATTTCATAAAAAAATCTGATAAATCAATTTTGCCGCCGCTCCAGGATCAGACGGATGGGCTGAATTTATAGCCGATGCCCCTGATGTTATGGATGAATTTCGGAGATGCGGGCTGCGGCTCGATTTTTTTACGGAGGCTGCTGATATGGACCAAAACGGTGCGGGTATCGGAATTGCTTTCTGCTCCCCAAACCCGATGATACAGCTGCTCGGTAGTAAAGACCTGGTTAGGATTTTGCGCCATAAAAAACAACAGCTGAATCTCCTTGGCCGACAAGGGCACCGGCACATGGTCCAACCGGACTGCATAATTCTTGAGATCGATGCTCAATTCGCCAAAGTGAAGCACATCCGCAATTTCCTTCACCGCCGGCTGGGTCAGAGACCGGTTGAAAATCGGCGCCCGGCGCAGATTTGCCTGGACCCGGGCCAGCACCACCGCAGGGTCAAAGGGCTTCACAATATAGTCGTCCCCCCCGATTTCCAGGCCGTTCACCACATCCTCCGAATCATTCCGGCAGCTGATGAAAATGACAGGCACGTTAGATATCTTGCGGATTTCCCGGCAGACGCCGAATCCGTCGATCAACGGCAAATTTATATCCAGCAGAACCAGCTCTGGAAGCTCTTTTTCGAATACCCGCAATGCTTCCAGACCATTCTCTGCAACAAAGACTTGAAAGCCGTGCTTTTTCAGATACAGCGTGATAAGATCTCTGATTTCCTGGTCATCCTCTGCAACCAGCAACTTCTCCGAAGTCACGTTTAGTCCACCACCATTGGGATAAATTCGATCGGGATATCAAACTGAAAGGTACTGCCCTTACCGTATTCACTGTGAACAGTCAGAATTCCTCCATGATGCATAACGATTTCCCTGGCAATGGCCAAACCGAGCCCTGAGCCATCCCGGGCGCTTCTCTTCTTTCCGTTCCCTTTCACGAAGCGGTCAAAAATATGAGGCAGCAGCTGCGGGTCTATCCCTTTGCCGGTATCCGTCACCTGAATCACCAGCCGGTCCCGCCCGTATTCTCCGCGGATGGTGATGGTGCCCCCTTCTTCCGTATAATTCAGAGCGTTATGCACCAGGTTCGTAATCACCTGACGAATACGGATGGGGTCAATCCGGGCTACAGGCAACCCCTCCTGGATCGTTTCCGGCTTTTGCAGCAGGAAATGGATCCCCTGATTTTCCACATCCCATTGGAAGCTGGAGAAATACTCGTCGAACAAATCATCGACAATCACATCCACCATATGGAAGGTGGTCTGCCCCTCCTCCAGCTTCGTCAGATCAAACAGGTCCTGCACCAGACGGTCGGCCATCTGGATCTTGTCATACAATAGCTGGATATACTGCTTCTCCGGCTGAATTACCCCGTCCAGCAAAGCCTTCATATATCCCTGGATGGAGGTCATAGGCGTCCCCAGCTCATGGGTTACATTGGCAATAAGCTCTCGCCGCGAGGTTTCCAGCTGGTGAAGATGCTCATTGGCATACATCAGATGGGCATTGGTGATTTCCAGCGCTTCCGTCCGTTCCTTGATCTTCTCCTCCAGCTGCTGGTTAAGCTGGGCCAACTGGCCGGAGACATTTTCCACATCCACATAGGCCTTGGAATAACGGTGAGCAATCACCAGGGTTTCGGCAAAAGCAAACAGAAATACGCTGATGGGCATTAAATTCACACTTTGAACCAAACCCTGCTCAAAAAGAAGGTCGTTGATCACAGCCGCAAACAGCATGAAAACGCAAAGCGTATTGATCCACGCCCCTGTCCGGCTTCGTGCCACGGCATAACCCAGCACGAACAGGCAATAACCCAGAACCGCCAATAAGAATACCAGAAACGGTATGAAGGTGCACGAGTACAGCTTGACCGGCAGCACCAGAACGGAGACAGCCAATGCTCCGCCGAAAAGCCACATGGCTCCGGTCACCCGTTTGCTGACTTCCTTGGGATACAAAAGCTGGATCGTGGCCAACAGGAACGGAATACCTGCATATAAAGTGAAATATTCCAGCTTGGACCACAAAGCTGCCAAGGATGGGGCCATAAGGGTGAGAATACCGTCGTTGAGCACCATGATGCGCAAAGACATCAACAGGCAGGTAATGCTGATGACCAGGCTCATCCGGTCATTCTTGCGCATCCGGAACAAAGCGAGATGATAAATGCCCAGAGTGGCTAAAGCCGCCATGACAGACAGCTTCCAGGCTAAACCGCGCTCTCTGTATTTATAAACTTCCAGGGGCTCCCCGAAGGAAAATGAGGACTGCAATCCGCCTTTTTGGTAGGTGGAGTTGGATACCTGGATAATAATTTCATTGCTGCCTTCCATTACGGGGAAAATCACAATCGAAGGATAAACGGCTGCTTCCGGTGGACCCGGTGATGCACCCAGCTCGCCGCTGTCACCGCTTAGCCGCCCGTTGACAAAGATCCGGTATGCGGAGTGGATATCCAGTACCCGCATGGCTTTTTTGGTAAGGGTTTGATCCGGGCTAAGCACAATCTGAAGCCGGTATGTGGCGAGTCCCTCCCCAGTGTCTGTCCGGTTCTTCCACACATGGGGCAGCTTGACGTATGCATCGGGCTGCAGAGCGCTGCCCTCGAAATCCTCCGGTCCAAGGAGACGGTCCCGGTACAGCTCCCAACCATCCGTCAGAAGTAAGGTCCCATTCTGCTCAAAATTCCAGCTTGTTAGATCCAGAATCCCGTTTTTTGCCGGCGGTTCCGGCTGGTGGCTGTTTAACAGGGCAAGCACAGCTCCCCCGACAACAAAAATCAGCAGGACAGTGAAGCCCCATATCAAGCGGGCTGCTTCTTTGTGTCTGGTTGTCATGACCGCATTCACTTCGCCCTTCATGCATTCTAGTATTCATCATAACAGAATAAAGCAACAAGGGTAAACAGACCTTTTTGGTAGAGGCCGGACCAACGGCTGTCCAAAAAGCCCAAGAGGCTTTCCGGAATCTCCGGAGATCTCTTGGGCTATAGGTGAACACGGGTTCATGCACTGAGGATTACTCTTCCCATACCTTCACTTCGGACATTTTGGAGCCTTGTTTCAGGGCATCCACATGCTCCATACCTTCCGTCACCTTACCGAATACGGTGTGTACACCGTCCAGATGCGGGAAGGAGTCATAGGTAATGTAGAACTGGCTGCCGCCGGTATCCTTGCCTGCATGGGCCATGGCGATGACGCCGCGGACGTGCTTGTTGGGGTTGCCTGCAGTTTCACATTTGATATTGTATCCGGGACCGCCGGTGCCGTTGCCGCGGGGGCAGCCGCCTTGAGCGACAAAACCGGGAACAATACGGTGGAAGGTCAGTCCGTTATAAAAGCCTTCATTGGCCAGCTTTTCGAAATTGGCAACGGTATTCGGGGCATGCTCTGCAAAAAACTCCAGATTGATTGTGCCGCCGTTCTCCAATGTGATAGTACCTTTTTTCATGGGGAGTCTCCTTTGTAAATGGAATCGATCTGACTTATTGTATCGGATTGCGGAGGGAAATACAAATGTTTCAAACTGTAGCATTTAAACAAGCAAAAACCCTGCCGTGCATGAGCGGGGCTCGGCAGGGATAAGGATTATGCTCTTGCGGGGGCTTTCTTCATCCGCTCGGGAATCAGATCGTTGCCGACAATATCGTCGTAGGATTCGCGTTTTACCGCCAGATCGGCGCTGCCATCCTTGACGAAGACCACGGCCGGACGGGGAATCCGGTTGTAATTGCTGGCCATGGAATAATTGTAAGCGCCTGTGCAGGCTACCGCCAGCAAATCACCGGAGTTAACCTTGGGCAGAGACAAATCCCAAATCAGCATATCGCCGCTTTCGCAGCATTTGCCGGCGATGGAGACAACCTCTTCCGGAGCTGCTGTGGCGCGGTTGGCCAGCATGGCTTCGTATTGAGATTCATAGAGGGCGGGACGGGGATTATCCGTCATACCTCCGTCAACGGCTACATACTTGCGGATTTCGGGAATTTCTTTATAAGTGCCTACGGTATAAAGGGTGGTGCCTGCATCGCCTACGATGCTGCGGCCCGGCTCGATCCAGATTTCCGGAACGGGATAATCCTGGCCGGCAAAGGAGGTGTGGATGCTGTCGACGATGGCATGAACATATTCGGCAACGGGAAGCGGGCTGTCCCCTTCCACGTAGCGGATGCCGAAGCCTCCGCCCAGATTCACTACCTTAAACAGCACGTTCAGCTCGCTGCGGACCTTCACAGCAAAGCCCATCACCTTCTCCACGGCAAGCTTAAAGCCTTCTACCTCAAAAATCTGGGAGCCGATATGGGAATGCAGGCCCAAAAGCAC
Organism: Bacillota bacterium; assembly: GCA_023393235.1. Taxonomy (GTDB): domain Bacteria; phylum Bacillota; class Bacilli; order Paenibacillales; family NBRC-103111; genus Paenibacillus_AR. The sequence goes on from JAEWMH010000164.1 coordinate 107,591, forward strand.
CAGGTTGGGCTGACGGGAGGCCTCCTCCACGGCACGGAATGCCGAACCGTTGCCCAGGTCAAAGCCGAACTTGGAGTCCTGCTGGCCGGTGGAGGTATATTCATGGGTATGGGCGGACACGCCCGGTGTGATCCGGAGAAGCACGTTCACCTTGCGGTTGCGCTCGCCGGCCATGGCATTCAGGAGCTCCAGCTCTACAAAGTTATCGACAACGAAGCAGCCGATGCCGGCTTCCAGTGCCATGTCGATTTCCCGGGGAGTTTTGTTGTTCCCGTGGAAGTGAATACGTTCGGGCGGGAATCCCGCTTGGAGAGCGGTGTAGAGCTCGCCGTCAGATACCACATCGAGGGAAAGCCCCTCCTCATCCACAATTCGGCACATGGCCATAGTGCAGAATGCCTTGGAGGCATACGCTACCTGAAACTTAAGTCCGGAGGCCTTGAAGGCGCCGACAAATTCGCGGCAGCGTCTTCTGATCAGCTCCTCATCAACGACATATAGGGGGGTTCCAAATTGCTCTCTAAGTTGAACGGCATCGACGCCGCCAATTTCCAGATGGCCGTGGTCATTAATTCGACTTGTCCCATGCAGATACATTGCCATTTCTCCTTGTCAATTGGTCTAACACCAAAATAACATATAACGGCCGTCTGTGCCATACACAAACGGCCGATTGATTTGTATTATCCGTCGGAGACCGGCTGCCGGGTATTGTCCGTGGTATCCGTCAGGCTGATCCGGCGGCGGCTGGTGCCAAAGGGCCGGCGCACGATAACGGTATACAGCGCCTTTGCATTAAACGGTATAAACGGCCACATGTAAGGGGAGTTGTACGAACGCTGTACTGTCAGCAGAATGAGCCAGACAGTCGTAGCGCCCACCAGACCCGGAACCCCCAAGGAGGCTGCTGCCACCAGCAGAATGATCCGGGAAATCCGGTTGGCCATCCCCAATTCATAGCTGGGTGTAGCGAAAGTGCCGATAGTCGCTACCGCCATGTACATGATCACCTCGTTTACAAACATACCGGTTTCCACGGCGATTTGGCCGATTAGGATAGCGGCGATCAAGCCCATTGCAGTGGCCAGCGGGGTCGGTGTATGCACCGCGGCCATCCGCATCAAATCCACGCCTAATTCGGCGATGAGAAACTGCACAATGACCGGCAGCCGGGCTGTTTTTTCCGGCCCCAGCCACTCCATCCCCACCGGCTTGAGCTCGGGATGGACCACCATCAGATACCAGATGGGCAGCAGGAAGAGAGAGGCGATAATCCCGAAGTACCGCACCCAGCGGAAGTAGGTGCCCACTGCAGGGGTTTGGCGGTATTCCTCGGCATGCTGCATCAGTTGGAATACCGTGCACGGCAGGATCATGGCGCTGGGGGAGGTATCCGCCAGCAGCACTACATGCCCCTCCAGCAAGTGGGCGGCCACCACGTCGGGGCGCTCCGAATAACGCACCAGTGGATAAGGGTTCCAGCCCGACTTGCTGACCAGAATTTCCTCCAGTTGCTTTTCGCCCAGAGGAATCCCGTCTATCACAACCTTCTCCACCTTATTCCGGAAGGTATCGATAAGTTCCGGCGCGGCCACATCCTGGATATAGGCAATGCAGACGTCGGTTTTGGTCCGTTCCCCTACCTGCACCACCTCGAATTTAAGCCGGGGATCCCGCAGTCTGCGCCGGATCAGCGTGACGTTGGTCATCAAGGTTTCTACAAAGCCGTCCCGGGCCCCCCGCACCACCCGCTCCAGATCCGGCTCGGAGGTGGAGCGGACCGGGAAGCTCTTGGCGTCGATAACCAGCGCGGCACGGGCACCCTCCACGAAGAGAGCGGTCATCCCTGCCAGTGTCTTATTGATGACCTCATCGAATTTCTCCAGGCTCTCCACCTGGATATGAGCCACCAGGTAATCCTTCAGCTTTTCCAGCGGATCGTCCGCCAGCTCTTCCTCACTGGCATAGGTCAGCCGTTTGATTACCTCAATTAAGGCTTCATCCTTGGCAAAGCCGTTCATATACAAGAAGCTGCACGGCACACCTCCGAAGATCATTTCCCGGAAGGTTACGTCGAAGCTTATGCCAAGGCCTACCTTTTCCTCCAGAGCCCGTTTAATGTCCTCAATGCTGTCTGGAATTTCCTTCAGATGCTTCAGCCGGCTTTCTTCCTCCGACATTTTGCTCTGGGCGCCGCTTTGCTCATTTTTCTGGCTACGCTCCTTGGTTTCCCGCTCTTCCTTCTTCTGAGCCGCTTCCTTGCCGGAGTGATGATGCCGGCTGTTATGCTCCTCCCGTTTCTCTCCGGTTTCCTCCCCGTGTTTGTGGAACGCGCCGACCTCCATCGGCCTGCGGAGAAGCGTCTTCCGGCGCGGGGCTGTGTGAGCGCCCTCTTCCTCCTCCGGGAACGGAGGCACCGGCAAATGGCCGGAATGCCCGTGATGCTCTTCCGGGTTCATCTCACCAGGACCCATTGTGAAGCCACCTCACTTTCATATTCTAGGGAATCCGGCCACACCACTGGAGGCAGCCGGAAATGCTATTTGCCGTGATAAACCAGCCACTCAAACAGGGAACCCGCCACTTTCCCCAGGATCATAGCCATCAGCAGGGATAGAATATGCCGGGACATACCGAGCCGTTTGGCCAGAATCGGCAGCACATTGATAACCTCTGTCAGCGCCGCGGCCAGCATCCCTACGAACACCCCGCTGAAAAGGCCCATAACCGCAGGAGACAGCACCGTACCGGAAAACCGCCAATCCATAAAATCCGCCACCGTCCAGAACACGGAGCCGGTCACAACTGCCGTTTCATAGCCGTGAATCCGGTCTGCGGAACGGGTCAGCTGGGCCAGACGCGGGACAATATCCAGCACCAGCAGGAAAGCCACCATGCCGCTGCCCACCGCAATCCCTCCGGCCAATCCGATAAACGCAATCATGGCATTAGCAGCTATCCCGTTCATGGGGCCGCTTCCCCCCTTCGTGGCCGGCTTTTCCGTACTCCTCGGCACCCACATACTGGTTCATACTTTGCTGGTACAGGTACATTTCCACCTCAAGGGGGCTGGGCTCCTCGTTAAACTTCTTCTTGAACACATGGTTGAAAAACAGCACCATCCCCACGCCAATGCCCAAGGAATACGGGATTTGCAGCCAATACGGATGCTCTGGACGCTCTCCTGTCAGCAGCTCGTAAATCCGCCCGTGCACCGCAGGCATACTCACATCCTCGTGAAAATTCATGATGGCCAGCCCCGAACCGATAAACAACAAAAGCCATACGGCCGCAAACAGGACAGGATGGCATTTGCGCTCAGCCTCCATCACCTGGATCAGGGCATGGGGCTCGCCGAAGTGCACCAGCTGCATCTCCGGCACAACCTCCTTGACCCGTCTGGTTACCAGCATCATATCCACCAGAAGCCGGTTGCCGTCCTCCTCCTCCGGCCGGAAAAGCACCAAAGCGGAAATCTCCGGCAGCAGCTTTGGCTCTGTATAAAGATCGGCTGCATGTCCCAGCGTCACCGCCTCACCCTTTTTGACCGTGATGTTCTTGCGGAAGCGGAGATAGAGGCTGGGCGCCGCAGAATCCGGTGCAATCATCCAAATCCCCTCCCTTTTGCCGGAAACGTCAACTCACTAGAGGGATCAAGTCCGAGACTTCACCCCCCGGGTGAGAATAGTATGCAATCTTTCCACATTCTCTAACCGCTGCACGGCCTCCCCCGGGCTTGCCAAAATCTGCAGCGGCACGCCAAAAAGGATAGCGGATTCCTCCGCTACCCTTCCATTGCTTCACTCTTAACCGGATTACTTATAACGCCGGATAAACTCCACCGCCCGCCGGATGTCCGTCTCAGGCTGATCGCCCACCTCACGCTCGATGGTCAGGTAACCGGTGTAGCCAATATCCTGGAGAGCGGCAAAATAGGCGGCAAAGTCCACCTTGCCCTCTCCCAGCGGAACCTCCCGGAAGAACGCCCCGTCCCGGACCATACGGGCGATGGTCTCATGGTCCATAGGCGCATAGCCCAAGGCCCCGTATATATTGCGGGGATCCGTAGCCTGCAGCTGCAGCCCGTCCTTCACATGGGTGTGCACGATGTAATCCCGCAGGGTATACACGCCCTGTACCGGGTCATCCCCCGTTACCATAACCATGTTGGCGGGGTCGAAATTGACGGATACCCCCTTGGTGGAGAGGGTATCCAGAAAGCTCTTAAGATGTGACGCCCGCTCCGGACCTGTCTCAATGGCAAAAAACGCACCGTTCCGGTGAGCATACCCGGCCAGCTCCTCACAGGCCTCCTGCATGGCTGCGTACACGGGACTTGCGGCGTCCTCCGGCACAATTCCGATGTGGGTGGTGACCACCTCCGTTCCCAGCTCCAGGGCCAGGTCCAGAATCCGTTTGGATTTTTCGACTTTGGCGGGGTTGGCTTGGGCATCCTGGAAGCCATGTCCCCCCAGGTCGCCTACCAGGGCAGATATCTCCAGCCCCAGCCCGGAGATGAAGCTTTTGAGCTCCTTGCGGTCTGCAGACGAGAGCGCATCGGGGTCCATTTCCCCTTTTACCGCATAAATCTGCACCCCGTCGGCTCCCACTTCCTTGGCCTTTCTCAAGCCCTCCCGGACACCGACGCCGAAGCTGTCGACAATGACTCCGATGGGGTTTATCAGCTTCTGTTCCATTTGGATCAGCTCACTTTGCGTTTTAGTCGCACCGGCTTACTTCCACCTTGCCCTCTTCCACCTGAATCTTCTCCGAAACCGTATCCCGGACGGCGCCCATCACCAGCTGCAGCATATAATTCAGATCGCTTTGGGTCTCCTGAAACTCCGATACGATGGGAATCGCATCCAATTCCTCCTGCAGGGCTTCAATTTCCTCATCGATGGCTTTGGCCATTTCCTTGTTCTTGAAGGTCTGCTCGAAGGCAACCGCTTCCTTCTGCTTCTTCTTAATGGTGCTGATCAGACCTTGTACATGGGGATTCCCAGCAATCTGCTCCTCCGCCTTGCGGTAGGTGTCCACCTCCGCCGAGTCTGCAAACAGCTCCGCCAATTCCCGGGCCTTGGCCATAATCGCTTCACGACCGACGGCTTCATCATGATTCATGCTCATGCCGGTGTCCCTACCTTTCCTGCGTTCGTATGGACAAGCTCGCCCCGGAGCAGCCAGGATTGGGGCTCGGTAATCCGAACCTGTACCAGCTGCCCGATCAGCTCCTTCGCCCCCTCAAAATGGACCAGCTTCAGGGTCCGGGTTCTGGCAGCCAGTACGCTGGAGTTGGTCTTGCTTTCCCCTTCCACCAGCACCTCTACCACCTGGCCCTTCAACCTGTCGTTGCTGGCCTTGCTCAGCTCCGTCATCAGCTCATTCAAGCGATACAGCCGTTCCTTCTTCACCTGCTCCGGCACATCATCCTCCATCTTGGCGGCAGGCGTTCCCTCCCGCGGCGAATACAGGAAAGTGAAGGCCGCATCATATCCCACTTCCCGCACCAGGGACATGGTCTCCTCGAATTGCTCCTCGGTTTCGCCTGGGAAGCCTACAATAATATCCGTGGTCAGCACCACATCGGGGATGGCCAGGCGGATTTTCCGCACCAGCTCCAGATATTGCTCCCGGTTATACTTGCGGGTCATGGCCTTCAGCACCGCAGAGCTTCCGGACTGCACCGGCAGATGGATATGCTCCATCAGGTTGCCCTTTTTGGCCAGCACCTCGATCAGCTGGTCGTCGAAATCCCGGGGATGGGAGGTGGTGAACCGGACCCGCGGAATGCCGATTTGCCTCATTTCATCCATGAGGTCCCCGAAGCTGTAGGTCCGGTCCGTGAAATCCTTGCCGTAGGCGTTTACGTTCTGCCCCAGCAGCATAACCTCCTGGAAGCCTTGCCGCGCCAGCTCTCTGACCTCCGCAATCACATCCTCCGGCCTGCGGCTGCGTTCCTTGCCCCGGGTATAAGGCACGATGCAGTAGGTGCAGAACTTATCACAGCCATACATGATATTCACTGAGGCTTTGATACCCTCCCGCTTTTTGGGGAGATTCTCTATAATATGGCCTTCCCGGGACCATACCTCCACGACCATTTCCTTATCGAAATAAGCCTCCTGCAGCAGGAAGGGCAGCCGGTGGATATTGTGGGTGCCGAAGATCATATCCACGAAGGGATAGCTCTTCAAAATCCGGCCTACCACACTCTCCTCCTGGGACATGCAGCCGCAGACGCCAAGGATGAGTCCCGGCTTTTCCTGCTTCAGCACCTTCATATGGCCCAGCTCGCCGAAAACCTTGTCCTCCGCATTTTCCCGGACCGCACAAGTGTTGAAGAGAATCAGGTCCGTCTGTTTCCGGTCCTGGGTCTCCTGGAACCCCAGCTCCTCCAGAATGCCCTTCATGGTTTCGGTATCATTCTCGTTCATTTGGCAGCCGAAGGTGTAGATGGTGTAAAACTTGCCCTTGCCCAATCCCTTCAGTTCCTCAGGAATAGAAGATTCGTATTGGACCTGGATTTCCTCCCGGCCTCGGCGTTTGCCTTCCTTATAATCGGGCTGGCTGTTGATCTGCACCGTTCTGCCCTTGATCCGGTATGTGGTTTTGCCGTCCTTTTCCTCCAGCACCTTGGCATCGGAAAAATCAAAATAGGCGGAGTAATCCTTGACCGGGGCGGATTTTAAGTCCGCTGGTTGCTGGCTCTCCTTCTTCATTTGTCATTCCACCTTTATATGTCTGATATATTATGCGCTAAAAACAGGCAATCAAAATTAATTATAACATAGGTTGAGAGATGAAGTCATATCAGCTCTCAGACCGTTTCCCGCAGCAAAACCAATGAAGGGGATTCATCCACCTCTTGTATTTCGCCACCGCTTCCTTCCCCAGAATAACTGCACCTGTCCAAAAAATGATTTCACTTACGCCGATCATCACACCACCGGCTACCGACTTCGTTGCGACTGTCAACGGCAGGAAGGGAAGCACCGGAAGCAGCGCGTACAGAAGAAACGACACAGCAATCAAAACAATGGCTGCTGTCCTCAAAGGGTTCTTCCTGGCTGGCTGTGGAGAAAGCAAGGTTTCCCCGCCGCCGAAGTGCTTCTGCAAGATCCGCCCATAACGGTTCAACAGAAGCTTATCTGCAAGTCTTGGAGACAGCACATTCAGCTTGGCAAAAGCTCTTGTGGGCAGCCCGCCCATCAGCCTAACTGTCCGCCTGCGTGCCACCGTATCCAGGAGCTCCGTCGCTACCTGCTCCTGGGAGGAGATGGCGATGCCCATCTCCTTCCACACCTGGTGAAACGGACGCTCGGCTGTTGTGTCCGCTGAATTTGGGCAAAAGTAGGTTACCGTCACTCTGCTGCCTTCCAGCTTCAGCTCCCGGTTCATGGCTTCTGCGAAGGCATGGATCCCGGCCCGGCTGGCCACATCCACGCTGTAATAAGGAAACGCCAGCCTTCCGTCTGCAAAACCGCCCATATGGACAATGGTGCTTCCGGAGCTGTTGTTCATCACCGGCAGAAAGTGGCGGGTAACGAGAATCGCTCCCAGGAGATTGGTGTCCAGCGTCCGGCGGATTTCCTCCGGTTCATGCCTGGATAAGGGCTTACGCACGTCGAAGCCGGTTGCATTGACCACCACGTCGATTCCACTGCTGCCGCTCCAGCCGCCCACAGCCTCCACAAGCTTCCGGACTGCGGTTTCATCCGTAATATCTGCCGCCGCAACCGCTATTTCTCCTCCCAGCCGCTGCCTCAAGAATTGTGCCTTCTCCGGATTCCGTGAAACCAGCATTAAGCTTGCTCCCTCATCCAGAAAGGCCTGTGCATAAGCCTCTCCTAATCCTCCAGATGCGCCGATAATCACAACCCGCTTGTTGCTAAACCGCTGTTTCATGCGTCCGACTCCTCCGGTTTATCGTCGTGGATCAGCTTCTCCATTTCAAACATCATGGCTGCAAGCAGCTCCTCCATCATGGTTTGGCGTTCCTTCGTCTGGAGGGAAGCCCGGATAAGTGTCTCCAGTCTCCCATACAGCTGTTCATCCCCCTCCACGATCCGCCTTCCCTTCTCGGTCACCACTGCAAAAAAAACTCTTCCGTCATCAGGAGACTGCTTCTTTTCAACCAAGCCCAAACCCGACAGCTTCCGGACTATGGCGGAGACGGCCGGTTTAGTTAGTTGGAGGGCTTCCGCTACTTGGGAGAACCGGGGGTTGCCCAAATAATAAATCGTCGTCAAATAATAGTAATCATTGGAATTGAACAGTCTGGCTTCTGAAGCGGACAGTTGGACATTTATATTGCGCAAGGACTCTCTCCACATAAAATTGGCGATGTACGCAAGCTGTGTTTTCATGGATTTCCACCTTTGTTCATCTTTTTTAATTAAATTTATTTAACTATTATTGCATAAGATCTCTTTTTAGCCAATCCTCCCTCAAAAAACAATGCCCCACCGGTGTCAGACACGCAGCAGGGCACTGTAGAACAGGTATGAAAAGGCCGGCCTCGGGGTTAATCCGGACCGGCGGGAATCACTTACAGCAGGACTTCAGCCTGGTCGCCGTTCTTAACGCCGGCAGCATTGGCTTCGTCTGTGTCGATATGCATATCCAAAGCAAAGGAATCGCTAACGCGGGCGATCACGTCCTCAAAGATAACCGGACGTTCGCTCTTCACCTTAACGGAAAGCAGCTGCTTGTCCTTAATGCCCCATTTCTCAGCATCGGAGGTGTGGAAGTGAATGTGGCGGGCAGCAACGATAACGCCGTCCTCGGTTACAACTTCGCCGGCAGGGCCGACGATCTTGATGCCGGGGGTGCCTTCGGTTTTGCCGGATTCCCGTACAGGGGCGGCTACGCCCAATGCAAAGGAATCTGTTTTCGAAATTTCAAGCTGTGTTTTGGGGCGTTCCGGACCGAGGATCCGGACTTTATCAAACTTGCCCTTGGCGCCGATAACCGCTACAGTTTCTTCTGCGGCATATTGGCCAGGTTGGGAAAGGTCCTTCATGTTCTTCAATTCGTAGCCTGCTCCAAACAGGATGTCGATGTGCTCGCGGGATAAATGGATGTGCCGGGCCGATACGCCTACGGGAACCAGTTTCATGATTGAGGTCTCCTGCCTTCCAACTGTATTCATATTTTTGAGGAACTGTTATACTCGATTTCTATTATAACAAGACCGCGTAAAAATGGCATATGTTTTTCACATATGCCGGAATTTTTTTAAACCATTATTTAAATTCTGCCACCAAACGTTCAAATTCATCCTCCGTAATCTGGATATTTTGCTTGGAAATCCCTTCCTGCCTAAAACCCGTTACCTGATCTTCGTAGGAGGATTTGGTGGTGTCCTGATAGATGAGGCCGGTAAGCAGGCCGCCTGTCTCCATTAATCGGGTCATTGCCTGAATCCGGTTGCTGGGATCATAACCCTCCTCCTGATCCAAATTCACCAGATTTTCCTTAAACCAGTCATAGGTATTCACCTTGTTGAAGGTGACGCAGGGGCTGTACACGTTAATCAGGGAAAAGCCCTTATGCCGGATGCCTGCTTCAATCAAGGCGGTAAGCTGTTTCAGTTCGCTGGAGAAGGATTGGGCCACGAAGGTGGCGCCTGCAGACAAGGCAACCTCCAATGGTGACAAGGTGGACTCAATGGAGCCTCCCGGTGTGCTTTTGGTTTTGAAGCCCATTGCGCTGCGCGGTGAGGTCTGGCCCTTGGTCAGCCCGTAAATCTGGTTATCCATAACAATATAGGTGATGTCGATGTTCCGCCGGATGGCGTGAACGGTATGACCCATGCCGATGGCGAAGCCGTCTCCGTCGCCGCCGGCGGCAATCACGGTCAGCTCGCGGTTGGCCATCTTAAGGCCCTGGGCGATAGGCAGGGAACGTCCGTGAATGCCATGGAAGCCATAGGCGTTAATATAGCCGGAGATCCGGCCGGAGCATCCGATGCCCGACACCACAGCCAAGCTTTCCGGTGTCAGCCCCACATTGGCCGCAGCGCGCTGGATGGCCGCCTGTACAGAGAAATCCCCGCAGCCCGGACACCAGTTGGGTTTCACATTATTGCGGAAGTCCTTCATCGTTGCCATACGATCAGCCCCTTGCATGCTTTGTGAATTTCCGCCGGCAGGAACGGATTGCCGTCGTATTTCAGAACACTGTGTATCTTATCCGCCTGGCCCAGATTCAGCTTCAGGAGACTGGCCAGCTGTCCGGTGGCGTTGTTCTCCACCACAACCACCTTTCTGGCGCGGTTGAGATGGGGCGCCAGCTCCTCTGTAGGAAACGGATGCAGCTGCCGGATGGTGATATGGGCGGTTTTGATGCCCTCCTCCTCCAGCCGCGCTCTGCCTTCGTCGATAGTGCCCAGTGTGGAGCCCATACCGATAATCAGCATATCCGGCTCCGCATGGCCTTTGTGAATTTTGATGGCATCGTTTACATGAATGGACTTGAGCTTTGCCAGGCGTTTGTCCATCATGTTTTTGCGGTTAACCGGTGATTCCGACGGACGCCCGGCTTCATCATGCTCCACCCCTGTTACATGGTGAAGACCATGTTTCGTTCCCGGGATTACCCGCGGAGACACTCCGTCAGAGCTTGCAGCGTAACGCTTGAACAGCTCATGCTCGCCCAATTCAGGCAGCTGATCCGTCAGCTTGCCTCTCTTGATGGCGATTTTCTTGTAATCAAAAACATCCGAGGATTGTTTGCCCAGAGAAAGCTGAAGATCCGTCAGCAGGATGACCGGACATTGGTACTCCTCCGCCAGATTGAAGGCCTCAATAGTATCGTAGAAGCACTCCTCGATGGTGCTGGGCGCCAGTACGATCTTGGGGATTTCCCCGTGGGTGCCGTAAATCATGGCGAATACATCGCTTTGCTCCTGCTTGGTGGGGAGCCCCGTGGACGGGCCGCCGCGCTGGGTATCCACCACAACCACCGGCGTTTCCGTCATACCGGCCAGGCCGATGGCCTCCATCATCAGTGACAGGCCGGGGCCTGCCGACGCAGTCATTGCTCTCGCTCCGCCATAATTAGCGCCGATGGCCATCGTAATCGCTGCAATTTCATCCTCGGTTTGAATGACGGTGCCGCCGAATTTAGGCAGCGCCTTAATCAGATATTCCATGATTTCCGACGCGGGAGTAATGGGATAAGCGGGCATAAACCGACAGCCGGCCGCCAGAGCCCCCAGGGCAATGGCATCGTTTCCGATCATAAAGAGCTTTTCCTTGCCATCTGCCGGTTCCAGCCGGAATTCCTCCAGCGGACCGCCTGCCTGGCTAAGAATAAATTCGGCGCCGCGTCTGACCGCTTCCACATTCTTCTCCACAACTGCCGGGCCCTTGCGGCCGAATTCCTCCTCCACCGCCTTGTTGAAGACGGACAGGGGCAGCCCCAGAAGAGCCCAGGAAGCGCCGGAAGCCACCATATTCTTCATCAGAGAGGTCCCCAGCTCCTCGGCAATCTGGGTGATGGGAACTGCGAACAGCCTGGCCTTCAAACCTTCCGGCAGCACAGGACTGAATTTGGCGTCGGCTACAACCACGCCGTTCTCGCGAAGCTCGTATGCGTTTACATCGATGCTCTCCTGGTCAAACGCGACCAGAATGTCCAAACTGTCGGATATGGCACGGATTGGCTTGGTGCTGATCCGGATCTTGTTGTTGGTATGCCCGCCTTTAATCCTGGACGAAAAATGCCGGTACCCATACAAGTAATACCCCAGCCGGTTCAATGCCGTGGAGAAAATCCGGTCGGTGCTTTCCACGCCTTCCCCTTGCTGGCCTCCGATCTTCCATGACAGTTGACTGATCATGACGCCCACTCCTTAGCTGGTGACATCCCCCGCAAACAAGCTGCCGTAACGCTCCCACATGGATACGCGGGGACCCCGGATGATAGTAATCTTCCATTTCCTCTTCCAAATTGTAAACGCAATCTTTAGTGCTGCTGTAAGCATTTATTTGTCTCTCACCAAAATTTTATGCTGTCCATGTTAGATTTGCAAGTAAATTTGACGATTTTGTTACATAACTCTTTTCGCTCATAATTATACTTATTATAGATAAGTAGTTATATTAATCATCTTCAGGAGGAATGAAAGAAATTGCTTATCCCGGCAGATTTTCCGACATAAACCGCCGCCAATTCCCGTAGAGAAATCCATCCGCATCCTCTGCTGAGTATTTGCGGTAAATCTCGTTGGCCAGCCGGTCATAATTGCCCGCATGCTCCAGCCCGGGTATATGATAGTCCACCCCGTCGAAGTCGGAGCCGAAGCCCACATAGTCTTTCCCGCCTAATGCCGCCACATGGTCCAG